>NZ_JBWKIF010000018.1:0-175949 GCF_056432865.1 Streptomyces sp. NPDC044921 | reverse complement strand
GGTACTGCAGGGGGGACCCTGTGGGAGAGTAGGACGCCGCCGAACAATCATTGGGAAAACCCCCGCATCTTATGATGCGGGGGTTTTCTGCGTTTAGGCTCGGTTTCATGCGCTACGACCTCGTGATCTTCGACAATGACGGTGTTCTCGTCGACAGTGAGCCCCTTTCCAACCGGCTCCTGGCCGCCTACCTGACCGAGATCGGGCACCCGACCACCTACGAGGACTCCCTGCGGGACTACATGGGCTCGGCCATGCACCGTATTCACGACCTGGTGGCGGAGCGGACCGGGCGGCGGTTGCCGGCCGACTTCGACGACGTGTTCCACGCCCGCGTCTTCGCGGCCTTCGAGCAGGACCTGAAGCCGGTGCCCGGTGTCGAGGAAGTCCTGCAGAAACTGGTCGCCGACTCCGTGCCGTACTGCGTGGCGTCGTCCGGGAGCCATGAGCGGATCCGGGTGGGACACCGGACGACCGGGCTCGACCGGTGGTTCGACGACGGGCGGATCTTCAGCTCGGAGGACGTGGGCAGGGGCAAGCCGGCGCCGGACCTGTTCCTGTACGCGGCCGAGCGCATGGGGGTCGCGCCGGAGCGGTGTGTCGTCGTCGAGGACAGTCCGCTGGGCGTGCGGGCGGCGAACGCGGCCGGGATGGACGTCTACGGGTTCACCGCGATGACGCCGGCGGAACGGCTGGTCGGCGCCGGACGGTTCTTCTCCGACATGGGGGAGCTGCCCGGCCTCCTCGGGTGAGGAGTGCTGGCCACAGAAGCTGAGCCGAATTCATCTTTGACCGGATCTACCCACGGGTAGGCCGGGGCCCTACGCTCGCCGCCATGACTGATGTGCTGCGGCGCGGCAGGGCCTCGCTGGCGTTCAGCTTCCTCGTGCAGGGGGTCGCCTTCGCTCTGCTCGTGACGCGGATTCCGGCCATCCAGGAGCGGTACGGGGTCTCCGACGCGCTGCTGCCGGCGTTCCTGGCCGCCGTGCCGGTCCTCGCCGGGATCGGGAGCGTGAGTACCGAGCGGCTGGTGAGGCGGGTGCCGCCGAGCCGGCTGCTGCGGTGGTCGCAGCCCGTGGTGCTGCTGGCGCTGCTCGGGGTCGGGGCCGGGGATCGGATGGTGGAGCTGGGGATCGCGCTCGCCGCGTTCGGGCTCGCCGTCGGGATGCTCGACGCGTCGATGAACATGCTCGGGGTGAGCCTGCAGCGGGCGTACGGGCGCAGCATCATGCTGAGTTTCCACGCCGCCTACAGTCTGGGCGGGATCGTGGGGGCGTCGCTGGCCTGGGCGGGGGCGCACTGGGACCTGGCGCTGTGGGTGTCGTATCTGCCGGTCGTGGCGGTGCTGCTGCCGGTCGTGCTGGTGGGGAGCCGGTGGTACGTCGACGACCGGGGCGCGGCGGCACCCGCGGTGCCGGAGGGGCACGGCGAGGGGCAGGTCGTCGTCTTCAAGTGGCTGTTGCCGCTGTGTCTGGTGATGACGGTCGCCTACATCGGGGACTCGACGGTTTCCAACTGGAGCGCGAAGTACCTCCAGGACGTGCTCGGGAGCTCGGAGCAGATGGCGACCGTGCCGTACAACGTGTACATGGTGACCACGCTGCTGGGGCGGGCGATCGGGGACTTCGGGGTGCGGCGGTTCGGGGCCGTGGCGGTCGTGCGCGGCGGGGCGCTGGTGGCGGCCGCGGGGTTCGCCGTCGTGGCCGGGGCGCCGGGGGCGTGGGTGGGGATGCTGGGGTTCACGCTGCTGGGACTGGGGCTGTGCGTGCTGGTGCCGCAGACGTTCGCGGCGGCCGGGCGGCTGTTCCCGGGGGCCTCGGACGCCGCGGTGGCCCGGCTGAACGTCTTCAACTACGCCGGTTTCCTGATCGGTTCGCCGCTGGTGGGCGCGCTCGGCGATCTGTGGAGCTACCGCGGGGCCATGCTCGTGCCGATGGTGTTGGTGCTGGTGACGCTGGTGTACGCCCGGTCGTTCGCGCCTCGGCCGGACCGATACGGTGGCGGGCATGAGCGGCCGCGCACAGCTGATGTGGGACGAGGCAGTAACGGGCTATGACTTCGGCTCGGGCCATCCGATGGACCCGGTCCGGCTGGCCCTGACCTGGAGCCTGGTCGACGCCTTCGGGCTGGACCGGGAGGTGGACGTGGTCGCCGCGAAGGCGGCCGGGGAGTCGACACTGCGGCTCGTCCACCGGGAGGACTACATCGAGGCCGTGAAGGCGGCCTCGGCGGACCCGGGGACGGCGGACCAGTCGTACGGGCTGGGGACGATGGACGATCCGGCGTTCGCGGGGATGCACGCGGTGTCGTCGCTGATCGCCGGGCAGTCGGTGGGGGCGGCGGAGGCCGTCTGGCGCGGTGAGGCGCTGCACGCGGTGAACTTCGCGGGCGGGCTGCACCACGCGATGCCGGGTGGCGCCTCCGGGTTCTGCATCTACAACGACGCCTCGCTGGCCATCGCCCGGCTGCTGGAGCTCGGGGCCGAGCGGGTCGCGTACGTCGACGTCGACGTGCACCACGGGGACGGCGTGCAGGCGGCCTTCTGGGACGACCCGCGGGTGCTGACGATCTCGCTGCACGAGCATCCCCGGACGCTGTTCCCGCAGACCGGGTGGCCGGAGGAGACCGGGGCGGAGTCGGCGGAGGGCTCGGCGGTGAACGTGGCGCTGCCGGCCGGGACCGGGGACGCCGGGTGGCTGCGGGCGTTCCACGCGGTGGTGCCGGAGCTGATCGCCGACTTCCGGCCGCAGGTGCTGGTGACGCAGCACGGGGCCGACACCCACTTCGAGGACCCGCTGGCGCACCTGGCGGTGTCGCTGGACGCGCAGCGGGCGGTGCAGGTGGCCTGCCACGACCTGGCCCACGAGCACGCCGACGGGCGCTGGGTGGCCCTCGGCGGGGGCGGCTACGCCGTGGTGGACGTCGTGCCGCGCTCGTGGACGCATCTGGTCGCGATCGCGGCGGGGAAGGCGGTGGCCCCCGAGACGCCGATCCCCGAGGCGTGGCGCCAGGAAGTCTTCGCCAGGACGCGGCAGTTGGCGCCCGGGCGGATGACGGACGGACGCTGGCCCGTGGAGTGGGCCGGCTGGGAGGAGGGCTACGACCCCGCCGACCGGCTGGACCAGGCGGTGCTGGCGACGCGGCGGGCGGTGTTCCCGTTGCGGGGGATGCTCGCGTGAGGGGCCGGCCGGGGGACGGGCCGCCGCGGGGGCCGTACGCCGACCGTGCGGTGTTCGCCCGTTCCCGGGACAGGTGACGGCCCGGTCGCGCACGATCGCCGTGTGCTGACTCCCGAAGCCCTTCGCGCGCATCTGGTCGGGGCGCGGCTCGCCGGGGTCGTGGCGACCTCGCGGGAGGAGAGTCTGCGCCGCTACCGGCTGTTCGCCGCGCGGGATCCCCGGGTGCTGATCGGTATCGACCCCGAAGGTGCCTGGGAACCGCGGGACGTGGTCGAGTTGATGGCCGACCGGTGCGGGGTGACGGCTGATCTCCGGCGGACTTCAGGCCAGGATGTGATCGACCCGGGCCGGACGGTGGCCGCGCTGGACGCCTTCGCGGACCGTCTCGCCGCGGTCGCCCGGCGGGGTGCGCCCGTGCTCCTCGGGACCGGGCACCCGCACCGGCTGCTCGGTTTCTACGCCGCTCTGGCAGACGCGTTGTCGGCGGCGGGATGTACCGTCCTCACCCCAGCGCAGGGTCGCTGTGTCGACATAACGACCCGGTTCGGTCTACGTACGTACAACCTCGCCTACGTACGGGGAGTCGCGCTGGTGCGGGCGCCCGGGCCGGAACGCCCCGGTTGTGAGCCCGGCGCACACACCCACTCACCGCTCCCGGTTCGTACCGTCCTCGCCGCCGCCGCGGAGGCCGGCGGGCCCCTGCCCGAGCTGGTCATCGGGGACCACGGCTGGGTCTGCGGGGCAGGTCAGCTGGGGTTCGAGGCCATCGGCCCGGCCGACGCGGACGACCCGGCGCCCTTCGTGGGGGAGGCCGAGGGGTGCGTGTCCGTCGCCGTTCCACTTGATGACGGCGTGCGGTCCGATTACTACCTGCCGCTTACCCGCTACGTACTCAATCGGGCGTGTCTGTCACAGTAGGCCGCCGATGGGTGCACCTCTTCCCCACTCGCATCACCCGCCCCTACATTGGGGAGTGAGCACGCAGCGACGAAGAGTCACCGGAAGGGGAAGCCGGTGGCCGTCGAGTGCGGAAGGTTCAGGTGTGTCATGGCTGCAGCTGGCGAGAGGCCTCTGAACGAGGTTCAGTTCCTTACCGTGGCGGAAGTCGCCTCGGTGATGCGAGTGTCGAAGATGACCGTGTACCGGCTGGTGCACAGCGGTCATCTGCCCGCGATCCGTGTGGGGCGGTCCTTCCGCGTCCCGGAGCAAGCGGTTCACGAGTACCTCCGCGAGAGTTACGTGGGGGTGGAAACGGCCTGACGGCTGGGGCGGGGTGGTCCCTCACAGGGCACTCGGGATCACTCCGGCCGCCTCGATTACGACCTCAGCGCTCGGGCGGGTAGGCTAGCCCCTCGTAGGTCGTGTGGGCCCATGGCGCCCAAACAACCGAGTGATGAGAAGTGAGCGAGGGTAGTCGTGGGCTCTGTTATCAAGAAGCGGCGCAAGCGGATGGCGAAGAAGAAGCACCGCAAGCTGCTCAAGCGCACGCGCGTCCAGCGTCGCAACAAGAAGTAAGTCGCGACGCGGACACCGCGAGAGCGTCGCTGTGGCCCTCCACCCACGGGTGGGGGGCCACACGCGTGTCCGCTCCCGCATCCGGCTGCTTCCGTCACTTCGCGCATCGGGCGGTCATCACAGCGCGACACCGACCCGCTAAGTTGGCTCCACGGGGGAACGCGGCGGGACGAGAGGTTCCCTGGAAGGAAGGCGCTGATCTTGGGCAAGGTCGTGCTCGTCACCGGAGTGGCCCGCCAGCTGGGGGGCCGGTTCGTCCGGCGGATCCAGCGTGACCCCGAGGTGGACCGGGTCGTCGCCGTGGACGCGGTGCCGCCCGAGCACCATCTGGGCGGCGCGGACTTCGTCCAGGCCGACATCCGGCAGCCCGGCATCGCGCGCGTGCTCGCCGAGACGGGGGCCGACACGATCGTCCACCTGGACGTGACGGGCACGCCGCTGGGCAGCGGCAACCGGGCCTCCCTGAAGGAGACCAACGTCATCGGCACCATGCAGCTGCTCGGCGCCTGCCAGAAGTCCCCGAGCGTGCAGCGGCTGGTCGTGAAGTCCAGTACGAACGTCTACGGTTCGGCGCCGCGCGATCCGGCCGTCTTCACCGAGACGACCCCGCCCAAGTCCCTGCCCAGCGGCGGCTTCGCCAAGGACACCGTCGAGGTCGAGGGTTATGTGCGGGGCTTCGCGCGCCGCCGGCCCGATGTGGCGGTCTGCGTGCTGCGGTTCGCCAACATCCTCGGACCGGCCGCGGACACCCCGCTCGCCTCGTACTTCGCGCTGCCGGTGCTGCCGACGGTGTTCGGCTACGACCCGCGGCTGCAGTTCGTGCACGAGGACGACGTGATCGAGGTGCTGCGCCTCGCCTCGCACGAGCCGCGGCGGGGCACGCTCAACAGCGGCACCTTCAACATCGCCGGCGACGGCGTGCTGCTGCTCTCCCAGTGCTCCCGGCGCCTCGGGCGCCCCACCGTGCCCCTGCTGCTCCCGGCGGTCACCTGGGCGGGCTCGCTGGTGCGTACGCTGGGGATGTCGGACTTCTCGCCCGAGCAGATCCGGCTGCTCACCCACGGCAGGGTGGTGTCCACGGACCAGATGCGCGAGACGCTGGGGTTCCAGCCCAAGTACACGACCGCGGAGACGTTCGCGGACTTCGCCCGCAGCCAGGGCCCCGGACTGCTGCCGCCGGAGGCGGTCGCGGCGGCCGTCGACCGGATCGCCGCGCTGCCCCTCGCGGGCGGCGGCCGGCCCCCGAAGCAGAGCGCCAACTGAGGAGCGCATCAACGATGGCGGATGCCAAGGTCATTCCGTTCGACGACGACCGGTCCCGGGGGAGCGCCGTGCAGCGCCCCCAGCGGCGCAGGAGCGGGGGGAACCGCCGCGCGGGCACGGAGTCGGCGCCGGTCCGTGAGGTGCAGCCCCTGCCCACGCGGGCCGACGGGCAGGATGATGTTCCCGTGACAGCGGAGGAACAGCGGCCCGAGCGGTCCCCGGACGGCGCGAGCGGCCTGGAGCGGCGGATCGCGGGCGGCCTGTCCTTCCTGCGCCGCCGCCTCACCGGTGACTACGAGGTCGACGACTTCGGCTACGACGAGGAACTCACCGACCAGGTCCTGATGTCCCTGCTGCGCCCGCTGTACGAGAAGTACTTCCGGGTCGAGGTGAAGGGCGTCGAGAACATCCCGTCCGAGGGCGGCGCCCTGATCGTCGCCAACCACTCCGGGACGCTGCCGATGGACGGCCTGATGATGCAGGTCGCCGTGCACGACAACCACCCGGCGGGCCGGCACCTGCGGCTGCTCGCGGCGGACCTGGTGTTCATGCTGCCGGTGGTCAACGAGCTGGCCCGCAAGCTCGGTCACACCCTGGCGTGCGCGGAGGACGCGTCCCGGCTGCTGGAGCAGGGCGAACTGGTCGGGGTGATGCCGGAGGGCTTCAAGGGCCTCGGCAAGCCCTTCGCGGACCGCTACAAGCTGCAGCGCTTCGGCCGCGGCGGTTTCGTCTCCACGGCCCTGCGCGCCGGGACGCCGATCATTCCCTGCTCGATCGTCGGGGCCGAGGAGATCTACCCGATGCTCGGCAACGCCAAGACGGTCGCCCGGCTGCTGGGCTTCCCGTACTTCCCGCTCACGCCGACCTTCCCGTGGCTGGGTCCGCTCGGGGCGGTCCCGCTGCCCACCAAGTGGACCATCCAGTTCGGCGAGCCGATCCCCACGGACGGCTATCCGCCGGAGGCGGCCGAGGACCCGATGCTGATGTTCAACCTGACCGACCAGGTCAGGGAACAGATCCAGCACACGCTGTACAAGCTGCTGGTGCAGCGGCGGTCGGTGTTCTTCTGAACCGGCGCCGGTGATCCCGGGCCGGCATGACGACGGGGGCGCCCCTTGCGGCAAGGGGCGCCCCCGCTGTCGTACCGCCGGCTAGTCGGCGTCCTCGCTGTCGATGCCCAGCCCGGGCAGCAGGCCCGGCAGGAGCGGAGGGAGCGTCACATCCGGCTCGGGGGCGGGAGTGGCGCCGTCCGCGGACGGGGTGGTGCTGGTCTCGGTGTTCTTCGGCGGGTCGAGGAGGCCGCCGGTGTTGCCGCCGAGCAGGCCGTCGTCGTCGCTGCCGGAGCCGGCCGAGCGGCTGGGGCTGCCGCCGCCGCTGCCGGTGCGGCCCTCCTCGCTGTGCCGGCCGCCGCCGTCGCTGGGACGGGTCGAGCGGTCCGTGCCGGAGGAGCCGCTGGGGGCCGACTGGGAGGCGCCCTGCCGCTTGCCGTCGCCGCCGCCCGTGGCCGGGGGCTCGGGGAGCAGGGACCGCAGCGGGGCGACGTCCTCCTCTATGGCGTCGAACACCGACGTCACCTGGTCGCTGACGTCCCCGAGCTGGACGGGGAGCCTCTCGCGCAGTTCGCCCCAGGCCTCGCGGTGGGAGCGGGAGAACGCCGACAGGGCCTGGATGGGGCCGAGTGAGTCCGGGTCGCGCTCGTACGCCTCGCTCAGCAGCCGGTGGCCCTCGGAGGCGTCGTGCCGCATGCCGGACAGGGCGCGGCGGATCTCACCGAGGGACTCGTGGTCCAGGGGGCCGCTGCGGCCGCGCTCCATCAGGCGGCGGGCTTCGCTGAGGCGCGTGGAGGCGTGGTCGAGGTAGACCCGGCCGCGCTCGTCCGCCCCGTCGGCCAGGCCGAGCTTGACGTCCTCGATGCCGCGCTTGAGGCCGTAGAGCGAGTCGCCGGGCAGGGCGTCCGAGCTCGCGGCGGAGACTCCGCCGAAGGCGCTCGCGGCCACGCCGACGCTGAGTCCGCCCGCCGTGAGGCCCTTGGCGAGGCGGGACCGCGGCCGGAACTTCTTCAGGGAACTCGCGCGGTGAGCGCCACGGGCGCGGGTGGAGCGCTGCTCGGGGACCGCGCGGTCCGTCGCCCCGCCTCCCGCGGTGCCCTCCTGGAGCATGGCCTCGAACGCGGCCACCAGCTGGGCCCGCTGGACGACCTTGACCTCCGGGTCGAGCTCCGGCTTGGGCAGCGCCCCGAGACCGGAGGCGAGCGCCAGCAGGCGCGCCCCTTCGGTCGCTTCCGCGGCTGCCGGGGCCGGTGCCGCGCCCTCGGACTGCTCGGCCGCCGCCGTGCCCGGCTCGGACTCCTCCAGGGCCTGGGCGAAGGCGTTCGCCCGCCGGTGCGCCGATACGTTCGCGATCACTGGCGGCACCTCCTCTCGTCATGACGGTCGACTCCCCAGGGGGTCCTGAGGGTTGCACACCCTGACGGCAACCACACGATCGAGTGATCGAAGTCGGCCAGGGAGTGACCACAGGGAGCCTGCATCCCGCACAACGAGCGGCGCGGCACTTGGGTTACGGACGCCGGAGGATCGGATGCCGAAGTCAACGGACTTTCACGGATTGTGAGTTGGCTGTCGCCAAGCGTGCGGGCCGGTCAGCGGGCGTCTTCCGGGAGGAGCCGGGCGAGGGTGCGGACGGCCCGGTACTGGAGGGTCTTGATGGCGCCCTCGTTCTTGCCCATGACCCGGGCGGTCTCGGCCACGGAGAGGCCCTGAAGGAAGCGGAGCGTCACGCACTCCTGCTGCTGCGGGTTGAGCCGCCGCACCGCGTCGAGCAGGGCGGCGTTGGAAAGGGACTCCAGGACGGAGTCCTCGGGGGAGCGCTCGACCTCGTTGGCGTCGAGCATCTCGCCGGTGGTGACCTCCAGGCGGAAGCGGCTGGACTTGAAGTGGTCGGCGACGAGGTTGCGGGCGATCGTGACGAGCCAGGCGCCGAAGTCACGGCCCTGCCAGGTGAAGGTGCCGATGCGGCGCAGGGCGCGCAGAAAGGTCTCGCTGGTGAGGTCCTCGGCGGTCGCCTTCCCTCCCACTCGGTAGTAGATGTAGCGGTACACGGTGTCGCTGTACTGGTCGTAGAGACGCCCGAAGGCGTCGGCCTCGCCGGCCTGGGCGCGCTCGACGAGGTCCATCATCCGGGCGCTGTCGCTGTCCGCCGCCGGGCGGCGGGCGGTGGCCGCCCCGGACGGGCGGCCTCGTCTGCCGACCGCGGCGCTGCCGTCGGCCAGTGCGTAGCACGGACCGACGGGCGCGGCGGTGGCGAATGCGGGGACGGCGTACGCGGTGGGGACGAAGCCGCGCAACAGGTCGAGGACCGTTGCGCGCAGCGTAGCCAGGCCCGAGGCGTCAACCCCGACGTGTGGGTACACGGGACTCCCAGAGGCAGAGCTTCCATCACGTGCAGTGCGGGACCTTTCACCCGTCGTAGCGACGGAGGGGTACCGGTTTGCGTCTGAGGAGAATAACGCTTCGTGCAGGCGCTGCTACACCGAGTTGCTCAAATCATCGATTACGTCGCTTCCGTAACCGATTGACGCCGGATCAAGTGCCGGAGCGTGAGCGGTTGTTGATCGGAAAGGTTCGGATTGGGGCTGAGTCCAGGGCGTGTTGTGGCCGTGTCCAGCCAAGAGGACTGGACACGAGGTTGTGGGGGTACGCCAGTTGGATTTACGGGGTTTGTCATCCCGTAAACGAAGGTGTCCCGCTTTGATCGACCGGTCAGCGACGGCGGCGGTGCAGGGCGATGGCGGCCGCCGTGCCGCCCGCCACCGCGCCGACGCCCGCGGCGGCCGGGATGCCGACCTTGGCGGCCTTGCGGCCGGTGCGGTAGTCGCGCAGGCGCCAGTCCAGCTCGCGGGCGTGCCTGCGCAGCTTGGAGTCGGGGTTGATGGCGTACGGGTGACCGACCAGGGAGAGCATCGGGATGTCGTTGTGCGAGTCGCTGTAGGCGGCGCAGCGGCCGAGGTCCAGGCCCTCGGCGGCGGCCAGGGCGCGGACGGCCTCGGCCTTGGCGGGGCCGTGCAGCGGCTCGCCGACGAGTTTGCCGGTGTAGACGCCGTCGACGGACTCGGCGACCGTGCCCAGGGCGCCGGTCAGGCCGAGGCGGCGGGCGATGACCGTGGCGATCTCGACGGGGGCGGCCGTGACCAGCCACACCTTCTGCCCGGCGTCCAGGTGGGCCTGGGCGAGGGCGCGGGTGCCCGGCCAGATGCGCTCGGCCATGTACTCGTCGTAGATCTCCTCGCCGATCGACTGGAGTTCGGCGACGCGGTGGCCCTTGACGATGGACAGGGCCGACTCGCGGGCCTCCTGCATGTGCTCGGGGTCCTCGACGCCGGCCAGCCGGAACCACGCCTGCTGCCAGGCGAAGCGGGCGAGCTCGCGGGTCTCGAAGAACTTCCGTTTGTACAGGCCCCGGCCGAAGTGGAAGAGGGCGGCGCCCTGCATCACGGTGTTGTCCAGGTCGAAGAAGGCGGCGGCCCGGTCGTCGCCGTGGACCGGGAACTGCGGTTCCTCGGTCGTGCCGGCGGCTTCCTGGGAGGACTTGCGTGCTGCCTCCGCCGAGGCCTCGCCTGCCAAAACGCTCCGCGCCGTGGCGGAGCGCCTACGGGGGGTGAGCCATCCGAGAGCGGCCATGGCGTGAGCATAGCCAGTTTGTTCGGGGGTTCCGGAGCCGAGAGGTTCGGACCCTGTGAACTCTCGGCGAGCGTGTCGTTAAAGACGCCGTGCGGGACGGGCGCGTCCGGCGTGTCCCCGGCCCTCCGGCGGGCTTCCCCGCACGCGCGGGCGCGCGACAATGGCGGAATGAGCCCTCTCTTCCGCCGCAGGCCCTCCGGGGACCGGCTCGTCACGCTGATCCGCAAGCCCGGCTGCCACCTGTGCGACGACGCACAGGTCGTCGTGGAGAAGGTGTGCGCCGATCTGGGCGTCCCCTGGGAGCAGAAGGACATCACCCAGGACCGGGAACTGCACGACCGGTACTGGGAGCAGATCCCGGTCGTACTGGTGGACGGCGAGCAGCACACCTTCTGGCGCGTGAACGAGGAGCGCCTGCGCAGGGCGCTGACCGACTGAACGCGACGGCGAGCGGACTGACCGAGCAGTACAAAGTGGCCCGAACGTCGCTTAGGATCGATGGCGACTTGGTCTCGGGGGCGGGATTCACTGAGGAAGTGTGTGGTTTTGCCCCCAGAAGACAAGGAACGGTGGTGCCTGTGCGCCGGTTCCCCACACCCGCGCCGGGGGTGCGTGAGCCCGGTCACGTTGGGCGGGCAAATCGGACACCATCTTTGTGCACGCGTTCACAAAGACATAGCCTGCATTCGACGGGGCGGTCATGTAGGGACGTATGACCGCCTACAGCCCCGCTCTACCCGCAGGAGCACCGTGGCAACTGGCCGAACTCACCGACCGGCGACCCGCAGCCGAGGGATTCCCGAGGCCACCGTCGCCCGGCTTCCGCTGTACCTCCGCGCGCTGACCGCACTGTCGGAGCGCTCGGTGCCCACGGTCTCCTCCGAGGAGCTCGCGGCCGCGGCGGGGGTCAACTCCGCGAAGCTGCGCAAGGACTTCTCCTACCTCGGCTCCTACGGGACCCGGGGCGTCGGCTACGACGTCGAGTATCTCGTCTACCAGATCTCCCGCGAACTGGGGCTCACCCAGGACTGGCCGGTCGTGATCGTCGGTATCGGCAACCTCGGCGCCGCCCTCGCCAACTACGGCGGCTTCGCCTCCCGCGGGTTCCGCGTCGCCGCGCTGATCGACGCCGACCCGGCCATGGCGGGCAAGCCCGTCGCCGGGATCCCGGTGCAGCACTCCGACGACCTGGAGAAGATCATCCAGGACAACGGCGTGTCGATCGGTGTCATCGCCACCCCCGCCGGTGCCGCCCAGGCCGTCTGCGACCGGCTCGTGGCCGCCGGTGTCACCTCCATCCTGAACTTCGCGCCGACCGTGCTGTCCGTCCCGGACGGCGTCGACGTGCGCAAGGTCGACCTCTCCATCGAGCTGCAGATCCTCGCCTTCCACGAGCAGCGCAAGGCCGGCGAGGAGGCCGCCGCCTCCGACGGGGGCGCCCCGGCCGCCGCCGCGCGCAGCGAGTCCGCCGACCAGGGACCCGACGGGGACATGCCCGCCGTGATGCCGGCATGAGTCTCCTCGTCGTCGGGCTCAGCCACCGCAGCGCCCCGGTCAGCGTCCTGGAGCGGGCCGCGCTCAGCGCTGACGCCCAGGTCAAGCTGGTGCAGGACACCGTCGCCGCCGAACCGGCGAGCGAGGCCGCGGTGCTCGCCACCTGCAACCGCATCGAGCTCTACGCCGACGTGGACAAGTTCCACGCCGGTGTCGCCGAGCTGTCCACGCTGCTCGCCCAGCACAGCGGGGTCGGCCTGGAGGAGCTCACTCCCTATCTCTACGTGCACTACGAGGACCGGGCCGTCCACCACCTGTTCTCGGTGGCCTGCGGGCTGGACTCGATGGTCGTCGGCGAGGGGCAGATCCTCGGCCAGATCAAGGACTCCCTGGCCCGGGCGCAGGAGCTGCACTCCGCGGGCCGGCTGCTGAACGACCTGTTCCAGCAGGCCCTGCGGGTCGGCAAGCGCGCCCACTCCGAGACCGGCATCGACCGCGCCGGCCAGTCCCTGGTCACCTTCGGCCTGGAGCAGCTGGCCCGGGGCGGCGATGTCCAGGAATGGGCCAGGGGCAAGAAGGCCCTGGTCATCGGGGCCGGATCGATGTCCTCCCTGGCCGCGGCCACGCTCGCGCGGGCCGGGGTCGCCGAGCTCGTCGTCGCCAACCGCACCTTCGACCGGGCCGAGCGGCTCGCGCAGATCCTGTCCGAGGGCGACGACACGGACGTGCTGGCCCGCGCGGTCCCGATGGAATCGGTGCCGGTCGAGCTGACACGTGCCGATCTCGCCGTCTCCTGCACCGGCGCGACGGGCCTGGTCCTGACGGCCGAGGCGGTCGCGCGGGCGGTCGAGGGCCGAGTGGCCGCGCCGCCGGCCGGCGGGGACGGACCGGCGGCGGCGGGCCGCGCGACCGGGCCAAACGCGCCGCACGGCACGCCTTCCGCCGCCGGTCCCGGCGGCGAGGACGGCTGCCCGCTGGACCTCTTGGCGGTGCAGGGCACCGCCGGGTTCTCCGTGCTGGGCGAGGCCGCCGTGGCCGGGATGGCCGCCGCCGACCTGGAACAGCACGCGGCCTGGGTCGACAACGGCACGGCGGGCGGCGCCCAGCGCGGTCCCGCCCGGGCCGGAGCGGCCGGCACCCTCGACCCGGCCGCGGACACCGACGCCATCGCCGCGCTCGCCGCGACCGTGGCCACCGCCGGGCGGATCCCCGAGCGGCGCCGGCCCGAGCCGGCCGAGCAGCCGCAGCGGCCCGAACCCGTGCTGTTCCTGCTGGACCTGGCCATGCCGCGCGACATCGACGCGGCCGCGCACCGGCTGGCCGGAGTGCGGCTGGTGGACATCGAGTCGCTCGCCGAGGCGTCCGCGGACGCTCCGATGGCTGCCGATGTGGACCAGGTCAGGCGTATCGTCTCCGACGAGGTCGCGGCCTTCGGGGCGGCCCTGCGGGCCGCGCACATCACGCCGACCGTGGTCGCCCTGCGCACCATGGCCGCCGATGTCGTGGCCAGCGAGATCGCCCGCCTGGACGGACGGCTGCCCGGCCTCGACGACAAGCACCGCGCGGAGATCACCCAGACCGTGCGGCGCGTGGTCGACAAGCTGCTGCACGCGCCGACCGTGCGGGTCAAGCAGCTCGCGGCCGAGCCCGGCGGCGCCGGGTACGCGGACGCGCTGCGCACCCTGTTCGACCTCGACCCCGAGACGGTGGCCGCCGTCTCCCGGGCCGAGGACAGCACCACCCAGAGAGACCGAGGCCCGGCATGACTGACAAGGCGCTGAGGCTCGGCACCCGGCGGAGCAAACTCGCCATGGCCCAGTCCGGGCAGGTGGCCGAGGCCGTGACCCGGGTGACCGGGCGGCCCGTGGAGCTCGTCGAGATCACCACGTACGGCGACGTCTCGCGTGAGGCGCTCGCGCAGATCGGCGGCACCGGCGTGTTCGTCACCGCCCTGCGCGACGCGCTGCTCAGGGGCGAGGTCGACTTCGCCGTGCACTCGCTGAAGGACCTGCCGACCACGCAGCCCGACGAACTCGTCGTGGCCGCCGTGCCCGAGCGGGAGGACCCGCGGGACGTGATCGTCGCCCGGGACGCGCTGAAGCTCACCGACCTGCCCGCCGGGGCGCGCATCGGCACCGGCTCGCCGCGCCGCATGGCCCAGCTCAACGCGTACGCGCGCAGCCACGGCCTGGACATAGCGACGGTCCCGATCCGCGGCAACGTCGACACCCGCATCGGGTTCGTGCGCAGCGGCGAGCTCGACGCCGTCGTGCTGGCCGCCGCCGGGCTGAACCGGATCGGCCGCGGCGACGAGGTGACCGACTTCCTGTCGGTCGACACGATTTTGCCCGCCCCCGGCCAGGGGGCCCTGGCGATCGAGTGCACCGCGGGCAACGCGGACCTCGTCGCCGCGCTCGCCGAACTCGACGACCCGTTCACGCGGGTCGCCGTGACGGCCGAGCGGTCACTGCTCGCCGCCCTGGAGGCCGGCTGCAGCGCCCCCGTGGGCGCGTTGGCCGACCTGCCCCCGCTCTCGGCTCCGCTGGAGCGCGGGGACCCCCAGGCCGACCGGCAGATTTTCAAGGAAATGCGCCTGCGTGGCGTCGTCGGCACCACCGACGGCTCGCGCATGGTGCAGTTGTCCACCACCGGTCCCGTGCCCGACACGCACGAGGGGGCCATGGCGCTCGGACGCGAACTGGCGTCCGAGATGCTCGCCCAGGGCGCGGCCGGTCTGATGGGGGAGCGAGCACATTGAGCCCCACCACCCTTTCCGCCGGTCCTGAACACGGGCACGTCACCTTCCTGGGTGCCGGACCCGGAGATCCGGGACTGCTGACTCTGCGCGCCGTCGAGGCACTGGCCAACGCGGACGTCCTCGTCGCCGAGCACGAGGTGCTCGACGTCGTACGTCAGCACGCCAGGCAGGGCGTCTCCGAGGTGCACACGGACGCGGATCCTTCGCAGGAGCCGACCCCGGGCACAGGAACGCCCCAGCTGACGGTAGTTGACGGCACGTCAACCACCGCGCCCGTCCCCGCGGTGCGGGATGCCGCACATCTTGTCATGGAGGCCGCGCGGGGCGGCAGGCGGGTCGTGCGTGCGGTGTCCGGTGACCCGGGCCTCGACACGTACGCGGCCGAGGAGATGCTGGCGTGCGCCGCCGCCGGGGTGCCCTTCGAGGTCGTCCCCGGCATCGCGAGCGCCGTCGGCGTGCCCGCGTACGCCGGTGTGCCGCTGCGGGACGCGCAGGGCGCGGACGTGCGGTTCGTGGACGCGCGCACGGCCTCGGACCGGTGCTGGACGGAGGTCGGGGCGTCGGACGGCACGGTCGTCGTCTCCACGACGCTGGACTCCGTCGCCGCGGCGGCCGGCGAGCTCGTCTCCGCCGGGCGCAAGCCGGACACCCCGATGACGGTCACCGTCGCCGGCACCACCACCCGGCAGCGCACCTGGACCGCCACGCTCGGCACGATCGCGCAGACGCTGAAGCAGGCCAAGGTGCTGCCCTCGCCCGAGGGCGGCCGGCCGGTGATAGCCGTGGTCGGGGATCGTTCCGCCGCCGCGCAGCGCGACCAGCTCGCGTGGTTCGAGTCCAAGCCGCTGTTCGGCTGGAAGGTGCTCGTACCGCGCACGAAGGAGCAGGCGGCGTCGCTCTCCGACCAGCTGCGGTCGTACGGGGCCGTGCCGCACGAGGTGCCGACGATCGCCGTCGAGCCGCCGCGCACGCCCCAGCAGATGGAGCGCGCGGTCAAGGGCCTGGTCACGGGCCGCTACGAGTGGATCGCCTTCACCTCGGTGAACGCGGTCAAGGCCGTGCGGGAGAAGTTCGAGGAGTACGGGCTCGACGCGCGTGCCTTCGCGGGCATCAAGGTCGCGGCCGTGGGCGAGCAGACCGCCAAGGCGCTGATCGCCTTCGGTGTGAAGCCCGACCTGGTACCGAGCGGCGAGCAGTCGGCCGCCGGGCTGCTGGAGGACTGGCCGCCCTACGACCCGGTGTTCGACCCGATCGACCGGGTGTTCCTGCCGCGGGCCGACATCGCCACGGAGACGCTGGTCGCCGGGCTGATCGAGCTCGGCTGGGAGGTCGACGACGTCACGGCCTACCGGACCGTGCGGGCCTCGCCGCCGCCGGCGGAGACCCGCGAGGCGATCAAGGGCGGCGGGTTCGACGCCGTGCTGTTCACGTCCTCCTCCACCGTGCGGAACCTGGTCGGCATCGCCGGCAAGCCGCACAACGTCACCGTGATCGCCTGTATCGGCCCGGCCACGGCGAAGACCGCCGAGGAGCACGGGCTGCGAGTGGACGTCATGGCGCCGGAGCCGTCGGTGCACAAGCTCGCGGAGGCGCTGGCCGACTTCGGCGCGAAGCGGCGGGCCGCGGCCCTGGAGGCCGGCGACCCGGTCACCCGGCCGAGCGAGCGGCGGCCGGGGGCGCGGCGGCGGCGGTCGACCACGTAGCGGCCGCGCGGGCCGACCTGCTGGGTGGCTGCGGCTACGCGGGTGTCACCGCGTGGCCGTAGCGCAGCAGGTTGTCCGGGTCGTAGGTGGCCTTGTCGTGGCGCAGGCGCGCGTACACCTCCGGGGTCCAGGCGCGGGCGATGTCCTGTTCGTCACCGGGCGTGCCGTGGATGTTGACCATGGTGCGGCCGGTGCCGTAGGGGGCCATCGCCGTGTAGAGGCGCCGGGTCGCCTGCTCGACGGCCTCCGCCACGGGCGGTGCGGGCATGATCCCGACCGACTCCATGAAGTACCCGGCGTCGCGGGCGCAGACGGCGTCCTCGACGGGGGCCGGGCGCGCGAGTGCCCCGCCCATGTGGCGCAGCGAGGCGACGAGCAGGGGGTGCTCGACCCCGGCTGCGGGGCCGACCTGCTCCAGGAACGTGCTCAGGGCGTCGGGGGTCAGGTCGCGCAGGAGCATGCAGCACTCCCGGGCCGGCAGCGGGTCCTGGGGTTCCATGTGGATGCGGTCCAGGGCCGCGTACTCCATCTCCTCCACCAGGTCGACGGCCACGGGGGCGATCCGGCGCAGCGGGGCGATCAGCGCTTCGCCCTCGGCCGGGTCGCCCGGCCAGGCGACGGCGACCCGCGCCCAGAAGCCGCCGCGCAGGGGTTCCGGGATCTGGGGGATGGGCGGCAGGCGCAGCACCGAGAACATGCTGCCCATCGCGTCCGGGACCGTGCGGGTCCAGTCCGACCAGGCGTGCAGCAGGGCCTCGGTGTGTCCGGCGTGCCAGTGGAGGCCGCCTCCGTAGAGGCGGGGCAGCGGGAGCACTTCGGTGACCAGGGAGGTCACCACGCCCACGTTGCCCTTGCCGCCGCGCAGGGCCCAGAACAGTTCCGGCTCGTGGTGGGGGTCCGCCTCGCGCAGGCGGCCGTCCGGGGTGACGACCTGGAAGGAGCGGACCAGGTCGGCGGCGTAGCCGTAGGCGCGGCCGAGGACCGGGAGTCCGCCGCCGAGGGTGTAGCCGACGACGCCCGCGTCGGTGGAGGTGCCGCACAGGCCCGCCAGGCCGTGCGGGGCGCAGGCCGCCAGCACGTGGCTCCACTTCGCGCCCGCGGCGATCCTCGCGGTGCGGGTGGCGGGGTCGACCTGGACGTCCGTCATGCGGGACGTGGTGATCAGCAGGCCGCGTTCGATGGGGAAGTTGGCGCCGTGGCCGGTGGCCTGGACGGCGACCGGGGTATGGGTGGCGTGCGCCCAGCGCATGGCGGCGACGACATCGTCGGTGCCGGTGGCTCCCACGACGACGTCCGGGGTGTGCAGGGCGGCCAGGTTGAAGCCGGTGACCTCGTCGGCGTAGGCGTCGTCGCCGGGGCGCAGGACGGGGCCGGAGATCTCCGAGAGGGCGAAGAGGTCGGGGGTGTGGTCGGGGGCGGTCATCGCGTCCTCCGTGGGGGCGGGTACGGAGGGACGGCGGCGGCGAGGGGCGGGCCGTCGGGGTCCTCGGGTGCGCTGCTTTCAGGATGGACCTGGGGGGTCGCGGGCGCATGGCGGGGCCGGGCGGCGCCGGGTGCCCGGCGGCGGTGCCGGGGCGGGAGGGGACACGGTCCGTGGACCAGGGTGGCTGCGCCGACAGTGCGTCGGCATCGGGGCGTTCGGGGCGGGCGTAGCGTAGGGGGCATGACGACGTACGGATCATTTCCCGGTGCGCGGCCGCGACGGTTGCGGAGCAGTCCCGTGATGCGTCGGATGGTCGCCGAGACCCGGCTGCACCCCGCCGACCTCATTCTCCCCGCCTTCGTGCGCGAGGGCGTCAGCGAGCCGGTGCCGATCGCGGCCATGCCCGGGGTCGTGCAGCACACCCGCGACAGCCTGAAGAAGGCCGCCGCGGAGGCGGTCGCGGCGGGCGTCTCCGGGATCATGCTGTTCGGTGTGCCGGAGGAGTCGAAGAAGGACGCGGTCGGGACGCCGGGGACCGATCCGGACGGGATCCTCCAGGTCGCCCTGCGGGACGTGCGGGCCGAGGTCGGCGACGAGCTGCTCGTCATGTCCGACCTGTGCCTCGACGAGACGACCGACCACGGCCACTGCGGGGTGCTCGACGCGCGGGGGCGGGTCGACAACGACGCGACCCTGGAGCGGTACGCCGAGATGGCCCAGGTCCAGGCCGACGCCGGGGCCCACGTGGTCGGGCCCAGCGGGATGATGGACGGGCAGATCGGGGTCGTCCGCGACGCCCTCGACCAGATCGGGCGGGAGGACGTGGCCATCCTCGCCTACACCGCCAAGTACGCCTCCGCCTTCTACGGGCCCTTCCGCGAGGCCGTCGGCTCCTCGCTCCAGGGGGACCGCAAGACCTACCAGCAGGACCCCGCCAACGCGCGCGAGTCCCTGCGCGAACTCGCCCTCGACCTGGAGGAGGGCGCCGACATGGTGATGGTCAAACCGGCCGGTCCCTACCTGGACGTCCTCGCCCGGGTCGCGGACGCCGTGGACGTGCCCGTCGCCGCCTACCAGATCTCCGGCGAGTACTCGATGATCGAGGCCGCCGCCGAGAAGGGCTGGATCGACCGCGACCGGGCGATCCTGGAGACCCTGACCGGGATCCGGCGGGCCGGGGCGCGGAACATCCTCACCTACTGGGCCACCGAAGTGGCCCGGAAGCTGAGGGAGCAGTAGGACAGGGCCTGGTCGCCGTCGCGCGGCCGGTACGTGGCCGTCGCGTCCGGACGGGGGCGGGCGACCGTGCGGCGGGCACCATCAAGTCGCCCGGGCCGTTAGGTTGTTGACCGACGGAGTGGTTGCCGCTTTGACCACCTAGCCCCCAGGAGACGTCCATGTCCGGTGACGCCCTCGACCAGGACCCCGCCGAGCTGCGAAGGAGGATCGACAGCAGCAAGGCGCACCCGGCGCGGGTCTACGACGTCTTCCTCGGCGGCAAGGACCACTACCCGGCGGACCGGGAAGCGGCGGCCGCCGCGCTCGCCGCCAACCCGCGCGGGTACCTCGACGTGCGGCACAACCGGGACTTCCTGCGGCGCGCGGTGACCTCGCTGGTGGAGCGGGACGGCGTCCGGCAGTTCCTCGACGTCGGGACCGGGCTGCCGACCGCCGAGAACGTGCACCAGATCGCCCAGCGGATCGCGCCCGAGGCGCGGGTCGTGTACGTCGACAACGACCCCGTCGTGCTCGCCCACGCGCGCGCCCTGCTGACCAGCGGTCCCGAGGGACGCACCGACTACATCGACGCCGACCTGCGGGACCCGGGCCACATCCTCGAACAGGCCGCCAAGACCCTGGACTTCGACCGGCCGGTCGCGCTCTGCCTGGTCGCCGTCCTGCACTTCGTCGCGGACGACGAGGCGTATCCGCTGGTGCGGGAGCTGCTCGACGCGCTGCCCGCCGGCAGCCGGCTGGTGCTCAGCCACCTCACCGAGGATCTCAACCCGGAGAACATCCGGGCGGTCCAGCGGACCTACACCGAGCGGGGGTTCACCTTCGTGCTGCGCTCCCGGGCCGAGGTCGAGCGGTTCTTCACCGGCAACGGGCTGGAGATCGCCGACCCGGGCGTCGTCCCCGCGCACCGCTGGCGGCCCGACCACGCGGCCCCGGTCCCCGAGCGGCCGGAGGAGTCCTTCCTCGCCGGACTCGACGACATCGAGAAGGTGCGCTACCACGACATCAACGACGTCACGGACGCGGACATCAACGTCTACGCGGCGGTCGGGCGCAAGGGCTGACGACCTCATCGGTGCCGGCTCCCCGACGCCCGTCCGCATGCCGGAAAACTTCTTGTAGCCAGCATGCATGTCCCTAGGCTGCGGGGCACGCCGTCCCGTAGCCGAAGGAGCCGTGTCATGACCGTCGCCGAGCCCGTTGCCGTTCCTTCGCCCGTGCCGCCGCTCGCCGCGCGGGCACGGGCGGTCGGCGGTTCTCCCGTGCGGGACATCCTCGCCGTCACCGCCCGCCCGGAGGTGATCAACTTCGCGGGCGGGCTGCCGGCGCCGGAGCTGTTCGACGCGGCGGGCATCGCGGACTCCTACCGGGCGGTGCTGGCCGAGCAGCCCGCGCGGGCGCTGCAGTACTCCACCACCGAGGGCGAGCCCGCGCTGCGGGCCGCACTGGCCGCCCGGACCACCGCCCGCGGGCTGCCCACCGGGCCCGACGACCTGCTCGTCACCACCGGCTCCCAGCAGGCCCTGTCCCTCCTGGCCACCGCGCTGCTCGAACCCGGTGACACCGTCCTCGTCGAGAACCCCTGCTACCTGGCCGCGCTCCAGGCCTTCGGTCTCGCCGGTGCCCGCGTCGTGCCCGTGCCCGGCGACGAGCGGGGGCCCGACCCCGAGGCGCTGGAGGCACTGGTGGTGCGCGAGCGGCCCAGGCTGCTGTACACCGTGCCCACCTTCCAGAACCCCACCGGCCACACCCTGCCCGCCGACAGGCGCGCCGCCGTGGCCGCCGTCGCCGCCCGGCGCGGGCTGTGGATCGTCGAGGACGACCCTTACGGGGAACTGCGCTACGAGGGCGAACGCCTGCCCTGGATCGCCGCCCTGCCGGGCGCCGAGGACCGCACGGTGCTGCTCGGCAGCTTCTCCAAGGTCATGGCCCCCGGGCTGCGGCTGGGCTGGCTGCGGGCGCCCGGGGAACTGCGGCGGGCCTGCGCCGTCGCCAAGCAGGCCGCCGACCTGCACACCCCGACCGTCAACCAGCTCGCCGCCGCCCGGTACCTCGCCGACCACGACCTCGACGCCCACGTCGGGCGCGTCGCCGGGATCTACCGCGCCCGCCGCGACGCCATGCTCGCGGGGCTGGCCGACGCGCTGCCCGAGGGCTCGGTCTGGAACCGGCCCGAGGGCGGCATGTTCCTCTGGGCGCGGCTGCCGGAGCCGTACGACACCACACGGCTGCTGCCGCGCGTGGTGCGCCACGACGTGGCCTACGTCCCCGGCGCCCCGTTCTACGCGGCCCGGCCCGACCGGGCCACCCTGCGGCTGTGCTTCGTGACGCAGACGCCGCAGGAGATCGGGGAAGGGCTGCGCAGGCTGGGCGAGGGGCTGCGGGACGGCGCGCCGGGAACCTAGGACCCGGGGCGCGGCCCCGCCGTGGCGGAACCGGGACGCGGGCTCAGTCCCACCAGAAGTGCCACGTCCGGCGGCCGAGGACCTGCTGCTCGGCGTAGGCCCGCGGGGACGGGTCGGCGCGGTGCCGGAGGTTGTCCGGGCAGAACGCGAAGTGCTCGGCGGCGACGGCCTCCGCGTCGGCGGGCGTCGTGGGCGGGGCGGCGACCGACAGCAGCAGGTGGTCGAAGCCGAGCGCCGTGACGCGTATGCCGAAGCGGTCCTCCCAGTCGCGCAGGACCGCGCCGAGCCGCGCCGGGTCGGCCTCGTGGTGCACCGCGCCCGTCCAGCCGATCGCCGCCGGGATGTCGGCGCTGCGGCGGGCCGGGACGAGGGCCAGGCGGGGGTCCTTGAGGGGGCCGCCCTCGCCGAGCAGCGTCTCCGCGACCTCGGCGGACACCGGGTCGGGAGCCCCGCCCGCGGGCGGGGCCGTGTCCGCGCCCGGCCAGGGGGCGCCGTCCGCCGCGTGCTCCCGCCAGTACTCCGCCAGGACCTCCCCGGCGTCGTGGTCCCCCGGGTACGACACGTCCGCGGGCGCCAACTCCCAGCGGTCCGGGCCGCCGTGGCCGCCCCCGACGTCGAGCACGACCGGCAGCAGGCCGCTGCGCCGGGCCGGTGCCAGCGCCTCCCAGCCACCCGGCCGGGCCCGCTCCCGCGCGCACCACAGCAACGGCTCGTGCCAGGGCCCCTCGGCCGTGGTGTCGACCAGGGCACCGGCGGGGAGCCGCAGTCCGAGCGCGCCGCCGGCGGGGTCCGCCGCCAGGGCGGGCAGGGGGTTCGGGAGAGTCGCCATGGGGGTGACTGTAGGGCGGGCCACTGACAACGCGGCCGGCCGCGTCGCACCCGTGCCCCGAAACGGCCGCGCCCGCTCCCGTCACCGGACGGGAGCGGGCGCGGGCCGACGCGGGATCAGAGCCGCTCGGGCGTCCGGATGCCCAGCAGGGCCATGCCCCGCTGCAGGGTGCGGGCCGTGACGTCGCACAGGAACAGGCGGTTCCCGACCTGCTCGGGCGTCCCGGCCTTCAGCACCGGGCACTTGTCGTAGAACGCCGTGTACAGCGACGCCAGCTGGTACAGGTACGCCGCCAGCTTGTGCGGGGCGTACTCCCGGGCCGCCTCGGCCACCGTCTCCGCGAAGGAGTCCAGGTGCAGGCCCAGCGCCCGCTCCGCCGCGTGCAGTTCCAGCTCCGGGTGCGCGGCCGGGCGGGAGTCGCCGGCCTTGCGCAGGATCGACTGGATGCGGGCGTAGGCGTACTGGAGGTAGACCGACGTGTCGCCGTTCAGCGAGACCATCTGGTCCAGGTCGAACTTGTAGTCCCGGCTGGCCGACGTCGACAGGTCCGCGTACTTCACCGCGCCGACCCCCACCTGGGCGCCCCGCTCGGCGATCTCCTCCTCGGACAGGTCCTGCGCCTTCTCCCGGACCACCGCCGAGGCGCGGTCGATCGCCTCGTCCAGCAGGTCGACCAGGCGGACCGTCTCGCCCTCACGGGTCTTGAAGGGCTTGCCGTCCTTGCCGAGGACCGTGCCGAAGGCCAGCTGCACCGCCTTGACGTCCTCGTTCAGCCAGCCCGCCCTGCGCGCCGTCTCGAAGACCATCTTGAAGTGCAGCGACTGGCGGGCGTCCACCACGTACAGCAGCGTGTTCGCCTTGAGGCTGAACACGCGGTCGCGGATCGCCGACAGGTCGGTGGCCGCGTAGCCGTAGCCGCCGTCCGACTTCTGCACGATCAGCGGGACCGGCTTGCCGTCCGGGCCCTTGACGTCGTCGAAGAACACGCACAGCGCGCCCTCGGAGCGGACCGCGACACCCGACTCCTCCAGGAGGCGGCAGGTCTCGGCGAGCATGTCGTTGTACCCCGACTCGCCGACGATGTCCGCGTCGCGGATCTCCATGTCCAGCTTCTCGAAGACGGAGAAGAAGTAGATCTTCGACTCGTCGACGAACCTCTGCCACATGGCCAGCGTCCGCGGGTCGCCCGCCTGGAGGTCGACCACCCGGCGCCGGGCGCGCGTCTTGAACTCCTCGTCGGAGTCGAACAGCTTGCGCGAGGCCTTGTAGAGGCGGTCGAGGTTCGACATCGCCTCCTCGCCGGACACCTCGGCGTCCCGGTGGTCCAGCTCGTGCGGGTGCTCGTCCAGGTACTGGATGAGCATGCCGAACTGGGTGCCCCAGTCGCCGATGTGGTGGCGCCGGACCACGTTCTCGCCGGTGAACTCCAGCAGCTGCACCACCGCGTCGCCGATCACCGCGGAACGCAGGTGGCCGACGTGCATCTCCTTCGCCACGTTCGGCTGGGCGTAGTCGATGACCGTGGTGCCGGGCCGCTCGGTGTACGGCACGCCGAGCCGGCCGGTGTCGTCCGCCCAGCGCGCCGCCAGGTTCTGCGTGATCGCCCGGTCGGTGACCGTGACGTTCAGGAAGCCGGGCCCGGAGACCTCGACGTCCCCGATCAGTCCGCCCGACTCCACCCGGGCAACGACCTGCGCCGCCAGCTCCCGCGGGTTCGCCTTCGCCTTCTTGGCGAGGGCCAGGATCCCGTTGGCCTGGAAGTCGGCCCGGTCGCTTCGTCGCAGCAGCGGGTCCGCGGACCCGGCCTCCGGCAGAGCTGCCGACAGGGCCGCCGCGAGGCGCTGGTGGACGGAGTCGCTGAGGGACGTGACCGAGGCCATAGGAAGGGGTGCCGTTCTCCTCGTGGGAATGGATAGACCCGGTCAGTATCCCACGGGGGTAAAGCCGTTTCCCCGGGCGCGAGCAGGTCTGGGACAATGGGGCGGTCAGCCGTGCGACCGTACCGGCTGCCCGATGCAGAAAGAAGGACGTGCCGATCGTGGCTCAGAGCACCGAGACCACCGACTGGGTCTCCCGTTTCGCGGATGAGGTCATCGAGGAGTCGGAGCGCCGGTCCCCGGGCAAACCCGTCGTCGTCGCGTCCGGGCTGTCGCCGTCCGGCCCCATCCACCTCGGGAACCTGCGCGAGGTCATGACCCCGCACCTCGTCGCCGACGAGATCCGCCGCCGGGGACACCAGGTGCGCCACCTGATCTCCTGGGACGACTACGACCGCTACCGCAAGGTGCCGGCCGGTGTCCCGGGCGTCGACGAGTCGTGGGCCGAGCACATCGGCAAGCCGCTGACGTCCGTGCCCGCGCCGAAGGGGTCGCCGCACGCGAACTGGGCCGAGCACTTCAAGGCCGCGATGATCGAGTCGCTGGCCGAGCTGGGCGTGGAGTTCGACGGGATCAGCCAGACCGAGCAGTACACCTCTGGCGCGTACCGCGAACAGATCCTGCACGCCATGAAGCACCGCGGTGACATCGACGCCATCCTCGACCAGTACCGGACGAAGAAGGCCCCGGCCAAGAAGCAGCAGGGGCAGAAGCCGCTCGACGAGGCCGAGCTGGAGGCCGCCGAGGGCTCCGGCGCCGCCGCCGAGGACGACGGCAGCTCCGGCTCCGCCGGCTACTTCCCGTACAAGCCGTACTGCGGCAACTGCGAGAAGGACCTCACCACCGTCACGTCCTACGACGACGGCTCCACCGAGCTGACCTACGCCTGCACCGCGTGCGGCTTCTCGGAGACGGTCCGGCTGAACGAGTTCAACCGCGGCAAGCTGGTCTGGAAGGTCGACTGGCCGATGCGGTGGGCGTACGAGGGCGTGATCTTCGAGCCCTCCGGCGTCGACCACTCCTCGCCCGGCTCGTCGTTCCAGGTCGGCGGGCAGATCGTCGGGATCTTCGGCGGCAAGCAGCCGATCGGCCCGATGTACGCCTTCGTCGGCATCTCCGGCATGGCGAAGATGTCCTCCTCCAAGGGCGGTGTGCCCACCCCGGCCGACGCCCTGCAGATCATGGAGCCGCAGCTGCTGCGCTGGCTCTACGCCCGCCGCCGGCCCAACCAGTCCTTCAAGGTCGCCTTCGACCAGGAGATCCAGCGGCTCTACGACGAGTGGGACCGGCTCGACGCCAAGGTCGCCGACGGCAGCGCCCTGCCGGCCGACGTGGCCGCGCACTCCCGCGCGGTGCGCACGGCCGCCGGCGAGCTGCCCCGCACGCCCCGGCCCCTGCCGTACCGGACGCTCGCGTCCGTCGCGGACATCACCGCCGGGCACGAGGACCAGGCGCTGCGCATCCTCAGCGAACTGGACCCGGAGCAGCCGCTGACCTCGCTCGACGAGGCCCGCCCGCGCTACGACAAGGCCGAGGCGTGGATCAACACGCACGTCCCGGCCGACCAGCGCACCATCGTGCGCGACGAGCCCGACGCCGAGCTGCTGAAGTCGCTCGACGAGCAGGGCCGCGAGTCGCTGCGGCTGCTGCTCGACGGACTCGCCGACCACTGGTCGCTCGACGGGCTGACCCACCTCGTCTACGGCGTGCCCAAGGTGCAGGCCGGGTTCTCCGCCGACGCCACGCCGAAGGAGCTGCCGCCGGAGATCAAGACCGCCCAGCGGTCCTTCTTCGCGCTGCTGTACCACCTGCTGGTCGGGCGGGACACCGGGCCCCGGCTGCCCACGCTGCTGCTGGCGGTGGGGCAGGACCGGGTGCGGTCCCTGCTCGGCGAGTAGCACGCGTCGGCCAGGAGGGGCCCTCGGGTGAGGGCCCCTCTTTCCGTGGCGGTCAGGCGATGTGGTCCTCTTCCAGTTCCGCCGAGTGGCGCTTCTGGAAGCGCTCCACGAGGGACTTCAGCTCACCCGGGCTCAACGCCGTGCCGTAGGTGGCCTGGATGTTGTCGCCCAGCGCGCGGGGCGTCGGGTAACTGCCGTCGATCGACTGGCGGAACACCTGGTAGTACGCCTCCTCGTCCGGCTCCGGGGCCGGGGGCGTGCCGCCGCCCTCGCCGAGTTCCCGCGTGCGGTTCGGGCCCACCGGAATCGGGAAGCTGCCGGTGTCCTCGGGGGACGGCGGCTCACGGTCGTACTCGGGCTGGTACCGCTCGGCCTCCTGCTGCTCCGCGATCCACTGCGCGTAGTGCTCGGCCGGGTCGTAGTCGGGGTCGTAGCCGCCCTGGTACTCGACCTCGCGCGGGGTGTTGAACCACGGGCTCTGGTCCGGCTCGGGCTCCTGGTCCAGGTCCAGTCGCTCGGGCTCGGGGCCGCTGTCGAGCTCCAGGCGCTGCTCCCCGGCTCCCGCCCGCGGGCCGTGCGCCGCGCCCGCGGCGCGAGGGCCCGCCGTCACCTCCGGCTGCGGCGGGGGCGGCGGGATCAGAGCCGGCTCGATGCCCGCCGCCGCCAGGCCCGCCGGGGCCGTCTCCGCCAGCGGCACCCCGTAGCGTGCCAGCCGCAGCGGCATCAGCGACTCCACCGGCGCCTTCCTGCGCCACGACCGCCCGAACCGGGAGCGCAGCCGCGCCTGGTACACCAGCCGCTCCTGCTCCAGCTTGATCACCTGCTCGTAGGAGCGGAGCTCCCAGAGCTTCATCCGGCGCCACAGCAGGAACGTCGGGACCGGGGAGAGCAGCCAGCGGGTGAGGCGCACGCCCTCCATGTGCTTGTCGGCCGTGATGTCGGCGATGCGGCCGATCGCGTGCCGGGCCGCCTCGACCGAGACGACGAAGAGCACCGGGATCACCGCGTGCATGCCCACACCGAGCGGATCCGGCCAGGCCGCGGCGCCGTTGAAGGCGATCGTGGCCGCCGTCAGCAGCCAGGCCGTCTGGCGCAGCAGGGGGAACGGAATCCTGATCCACGTCAGGAGCAGGTCCAGGGCCAGCAGGACGCAGATGCCCGCGTCGATGCCGATCGGGAAGACGTAGGAGAAGTTCCCGAAGCCCTTCTTGAGGGCCAACTCACGGACCGCCGCGTACGAACCGGCGAAGCCGATGCCGGCGATGATCACGGCACCGGCCACGACCACGCCGATGAGAACGCGGTGCATCCGAGTCAGCTGCAGTGGCGCGGCCACCCGTACTCCCCTCCCCTTGCGTGTTGTTGCGCGCAACAGGGTGGCACATGTGTACGGCGAACGGGTGGCCGGATCCCGCCGGGCTTGTTCGGCTCCGCTACGCGGACTTGCTGGACGGCGACTTCGACGCGGCCTTCGAGGGCTCGTCCGAGGCGTCCCCCGACGCCGGCTTCGACGCCGGCCCCGACGGGTCCTTCGAGGCGGACTTCGACGGAGCACCGCTCGCCTCGCCGCCGCCCGAGCCGTTCGCCTCGGACACCGCCGCGACGGCCTCCTTGGCGGCCTTCTTCGCGTCCTTCAGCAGGTCGTCGGCGCTCGGCGTCTTGTCGCCGGCCAGGCCCGCGCCGTTGTAGTCGAGCGTGACGACCACGTTCTCCACGCGCGCCACCACCGTCTGCTGCCTGAAGGTGCCTTCCTTCTTCTTCAGGTCGTAGCGCACGGCCGACGCCTGGTCGCCCGTCCCGGGCACCGGCTCCGACTCGACGCCCTTGGCGCCCTCCGCGGCCTGCACGTCCTGGACCTGCTTCTCGTAGTACTCCCGGGCCAGCTTGTCGGCCGGGCCACGGGTGACGTCCGACTCGAAGCGCAGCATCGACACGTTCAGCCAGCGGAACTGCGAGCCCTTCACCCCGTTGTTGTCCAGGCTGTTCCAGGAGCAGCTGGCACGCGTCGAAACGTCGTCCGACTTGCCCTCCTTGCCCGACTTGCTCTTCGGGACGAGGTCCTCCAGCGTCTTCTTCCGCAACGCCTTGCACGGCTCCGGAAGCTTGCCGTACGCCGCCGCCTCCACGGTCGGCGACGGGCTCGCGGACGCCGACGCGGCGGCCTTCTCGGCCTTGTCCGAGCTCTCGCCGGAGCCGGAGTCCGAGGAGCAGCCGGCGGCGACCAGCATCACGGGGACGGCGGCCGCGCAGACAAGGGCGCGGTTCAGGCGCTTCGCTCGCTGCTCTCGCTCTTCTCGTCGCTGCATGGTTCCTTCACTCATGACGCTCGTGGTTCCCTGCGGTCGGAACGGGTCCGAGTGGTCACGGTACGCGGTGGGGCAGCGGTGTGTTCTTCCTCCGGGTGCTCCGCCCGTGCCTGTGGAGGTGCCGTGAAACGGCCTCACCCGCTCAGCGAATCCGCCAGCCGGGAGGCCAGTTTCTGGGCTCTGTCCTGCATTTCCTCGCTGTCCGGCACGACGCCGACGGTCGCCGGCTGCTCCGCGTACTCGATGGTCACGATGACGTTGGACGTGCGGAACGCCACAGTCACCGTGCGCTGCTTGGCGGTCGAACCGGAGCTGCTCAGCTCGTCGTCGAGGAACGCCTCGTCGCCGAGGTCCTCCAGCACGCGCGGCCGGAGTTCCGTCGGGGGCGCGTCGGCGGACGCCGAGGGCGAGGAGGAACCGGACGGCGAAGGGGAGCCGCTCGGGGCCTCGGAGGAACCGCCCGCAGGGGTGCTGCCCGCCACCGACTCCGTGGTGGTCGGCTCGGGCAGGTGGGCCGCCGCCCGCCGCTCCGCGAACAGCCGCTCGGCCTGGCTGTCGTCGCTGACGGCGTTGTCGTAGGAGACGACCCGCTCGAAGTCGACGAACAGATGGTCCGTCGCGTCCCGGGAGTCGACCTTCCAGCGGCAGCCGACCTTGCGGTCCGTGTCGAACGTCGACGTCGGCTCGCCCTCGTAGGCCTTCTCGCGCTGCGCCTCGTCGCGGATCTCCCGGATGCCGGGCAGGAGTTCGTCGAGGGTGCCCTCGCCGATCGCGGTGCAGGGCTCCGGCAGCGTGCGGTAGCGGCCGGGCTCGGCGGCGGGTGACGCCGTGCCGGTGCCGCCCGGGTTGGAGTCGTCCGTGGTGCCGCCGTCGCCCGAACCGCCGGTGCAGCCGGCCAGCAGCACCGCGAGGAGCGCCGCGGTACCGGACACGTACGCCTTCCGTTGCACGTGGGGCTCCTCTCGAGGCGGAAATCGGCTTGCCGCCGCGGGGCGGCCGGTGAGCACAATGTTTATCGCACGCACTGCCGTGGACGCCGGTCCGGAATCCCTTTCGCCGACCTTGGCTCCGGTATTTGCTCTTGAGGACTTCTGTTCGTTTACGGGGGATTGAGGACGTTATGTCGTATGTAGAGATGCCTGGCGCGAAGGTGCCGATCCGGATGTGGGCCGACCCGTCCACCGTCGAGGAAGGGGCCCTCCAGCAGCTCCGCAACGTCGCCACCCTGCCGTGGATCAAGGGTCTGGCCGTCATGCCGGACGTGCACTACGGCAAGGGTGCGACGGTCGGCTCGGTCATCGCGATGCAGGGCGCGGTGTGCCCGGCGGCGGTCGGCGTCGACATCGGCTGCGGGATGTCGGCGGTGAAGACGTCCCTGACGGCCAACGACCTGCCCGGCGACCTGTCCCGGCTGCGGTCCCGGATCGAGCAGGTGATCCCGGTGGGCCGCGGGATGCACGACGATCCCGTCGACCCGAGGCGGCTGCACGGCTTCGGCACGGCCGGGTGGGACGACTTCTGGGGGCGGTTCGACGGGGTGGCGGAAGCGGTCAGGTTCCGTTCGGAACGCGCCGGAAAGCAGATGGGAACACTCGGCGGGGGTAACCACTTCGTCGAAGTCTGCACGGATACGACCGGATCCGTCTGGCTGATGCTCCACTCCGGTTCCCGCAACATCGGCAAGGAACTGGCCGAGCACCACATCGGCGTCGCCCAGAAGCTCCCGCACAACCAGGGCCTGGTCGACCGCGACCTCGCCGTCTTCGTCGCGGACACCCCGCAGATGGCGGCCTACCGCAACGACCTGTTCTGGGCGCAGGAGTACGCCAAGTACAACCGCTCGATCATGATGGCGCTCCTCAAGGACGTGATCCGCAAGGAGTTCAAGAAGGCCAAGCCGGTCTTCGAGCCGGAGATCTCCTGCCACCACAACTACGTGGCGGAGGAGCGGTACGAGGGCATGGACCTGCTGGTGACCCGCAAGGGCGCGATCAGGGCGGGCTCCGGTGAGTACGGGATCATCCCGGGCTCCATGGGCACGGGTTCGTACATCGTGAAGGGCCTCGGCAACGACAAGTCCTTCAACTCCGCCTCGCACGGCGCCGGCCGGCGCATGAGCCGCAACGCGGCCAAGCGCCGGTTCTCGACGAAGGACCTGGAGGATCAGACGCGGGGGGTGGAGTGCCGTAAGGACTCCGGTGTCGTGGACGAGATCCCGGGCGCCTACAAGCCGATCGAGCAGGTCATCGACCAGCAGCGCGATCTGGTGCAGGTCGTGGCACGGATCAAGCAGGTGGTCTGCGTCAAGGGCTGACGACCGCCCTACGCCTCGCGGTGCACCTTCGTGTTCGACGCCTGGGCGCGGGGGCGGACCACCAGGAGGTCGATGTTGACGTGGGCGGGGCGGGTGACCGCCCAGGTGATCGTGTCGGCCACGTCGTCGGCGGTGAGGGGGTCGGGCACGCCCTCGTAGACCTTCGCCGCCTTCTGCTCGTCGCCGCCGAAGCGGGTCAGGGCGAACTCGTCCGTCCGGACCATGCCGGGGGCGATCTCGATGACGCGGACCGGCTGTCCGACGATCTCCAGGCGCAGGGTCTCGGCCAGGACGTGGGCGCCGTGCTTGGCGGCGACGTAACCGGCACCGCCCTCGTAGGTGGCGTGGCCCGCGGTGGACGAGACGACCACGACCGTGCCGTCGCCGCTCGCGATCAGCTTGGGCAGCAGGGCCTGGGTGAGGTTGAGCGTGCCGATGACGTTCGTCTCGTACATCCGCCGCCAGTCGGCCGGGTCGCCGGTGGCGACCGGGTCGGCGCCGAGCGCGCCGCCCGCGTTGTTGACCAGGACGCCGATCGTCCTGAAGGCCGTGGCGAACTCGTCGACGGCCGCGCGGTCGGTGACGTCCAGCGGGTAGGCCGTGGCCTGGTGGCCCGCGTCGTTGATCTCCTCGGCCAGGGCCTCGATGCGGTCCTTGCGGCGCGCGGTGAGGACCACCCGGTAGCCCGCGGCGGCGAGTTGGCGTGCCGTGGCGGCGCCGATGCCGCTGCTCGCGCCGGTGACGACGGCGATGCGGGAGGCTGCGGGCGGGGTGGCGGTGGCCATGGGAGCTCCTCGGGTGGATGGGCCGGCCGGCCCGTGCGGCAGGGCGTGCGGCCAGGATAGAAGGGGCCCGCGGTGGGAGAATGGGGGTGGGTGATCCCCGGTCCCTGGAGGTGGATCATGGGCGAGGCACGTGAGGTCATGGACCGGCTCACGGACGCGGTCACCACGCACGCCGACCTGGCGGCCGTCGGCGATCTGTACGCCGAGGACGCGGTCGCCTTCACGCCGGACGAGGGCGAGCTGCGCGGGCGGGACGCCATCGTGGCGTACTGGCGGACGATGACGCAGGCGGTGCCCGACGCGAGGTTCCACCGGCTGCACGCGTACGAGGCCGGGGACACGGCCATCGACGAGGGGATCTACAGCGGGCGCAACACGGGGCCGCTGGAACTGCCCAACGGGGAGACGCTGCCGCCGACGCGGAAGGAGGTGCGGATCCGCGGGGTGGACATCGCGACCGTGAAGGACGGGCGGATCGTGGACTACCGGCTGTACTTCGACGAGATGGATTTCCTGGGGCAGCTGGGGCTGCTGCCGGACGGGCCGTTGTGACCGGCGGCGGTCAGTTGCCTCGCGGGGCGTACATGAGGACCGCCATGCCCGCGAGGCAGATCAGCGCGCCCGCGATGTCCCAGCGGTCCGGGCGGTAGCCGTCGGCGACGACGCCCCACAGGATCGAACCGGCGACGAAGATCCCGCCGTACGCGGCGAGCACCCGGCCGAAGTGGGCGTCGGGCTGGAACGTCGCGACGAATCCGTAGGCGCCGAGCGCGAGGACGCCGCCCGCCGCCCAGAGCCAGCCCTTGTGCTCGCGCACGCCCTGCCAGACGAGCCAGGCGCCGCCGATCTCGAGGAGGGCGGCGAGGACGAACAGGGCGGCGGAGCGGAGCACGGACATGGCGGTCAGCTTCGCACGCCCGTGGGGCGGTGCCCGGTCAGGCGCCGGCGTTGTCGGCGTCGTAGCGCTCGCGGGCGGCCCTGACCTCGTCGAAGCGGGTCTCCGCCCAGTTCTTCACGGCGGTCAGCAGCAGGGCCGGGTTGTGGCCGAGGGGGGTGATAGTCGACGCGGACCGGCGCGGTCGGGGTGAGCGCCGGCGGGGCGCGGCTGGCGGAGCTGGTGCGGCTGGTGGACGAGGGGGTACCGGCGACGCGGGTGGCCGAGACGTTCGCACTGGACGACGCGGCGAAGGCGCACGCCCGGCTGGACGAGGGCGGGGTGCGGGGGCGCCTGGTACGGGTGCCCTGACCCGACGCCGGGGGCGCGTCACGGGCGGCTCTGCCCCCGGCTCCCGGCCCGGGCCTCCGCGGCGTAGGCCGTGGGGGGTACTCCCACCGTGGCCGTGAAGTCCCGCACGAGGTGGGCCTGGTCGGCGTAGCCGAGGTCGGCGGCGAGGGCGGCCCAGTCGACGTCGTCGCGGGTGCCGGCCTGTTCCAGGGCCTCGTGGATGCGGTAGCGGAGGACGATCCACTTGGGGCTGACGCCGACCTGGGCGGCGAAGAGCCGTTGCAGCGCCCGCACCGACAGGCCCCGCGCGCGGGCGAAGTCGCCGACGCGGCGCACGGCGCGGTCGGCGCGGATGTGCCGGACGAGGTCGATGGCGAGGTCGGCCCGGGGGTCCGGGGCGCAGGGCAGGGAGAGCAGGAGGGCGTCGAGGGCGGCCACCCGGGCCCGGTCGTCGGCGCCGGTGACGATCGAGCGGACGGTGTCCTCGGTGATCTGCGGGAACACCTCCCGGGCGGGCAGCGCGCGGCCCGTCCAGCGGGTGGCCGGCGCCCCGGGCGTGTACGGCCGGAAGCCGCCCGGGCGGAACTTCGCCCCGCAGACCCGGCCCCGTCCGGTCAGCTTCCTGGTGTAGAGCCCGAGGGCGACGCCGGTGACCTCCGCGTAGGGCGGTCCGTCGTCCTCGTCCCACTGGAAGGTGAGGTTGACGGACGGGTGCGGGACGATGTGGGAGGCGTAGGGCGCGGGCAGGTCCCAGTCGATCAGCCAGTACCACTCGACGTACCGGCGCAGCGGCTCGGCGGGCTCGTGGCGGCGGAACCGCACGCGGCTGAGCAGTCCCGACGGGTCGACGATCCCGCGGGTGTCGTGGCGGGGTGCCTCCATGGCCGGATCGTACGTCGCGTTTCTTCAAGAAGGGCAGCCCCGGCGCTTTCTACGGTCGGGGCATGGACACGAACCACACGCGGACGTACGGCATCGGTGAGCTGCTGGACCTGGCCCGGGAGCGGGCGGTGCCGGTGGTGCGGGGCATCGGGGACGGGATGCTGGACGCTCCCACGCCGTGCGCCGAGTACGACGTGAAGGCCCTGGTCAACCACCTGTTCCAGGTGATCGTGCAGTTCCAGCGGCTGGCCGGGAAGGAGGCGGCGGACTTCGGTGAGCCGGCCGACGTGGTCTCCGGGAGCCCCGAGTGGCGCGAGCGGCTGGCCGCGGAGGCGGAGCGGCTGGTGGCGGCCTGGTCCGCGCCCGGTGCGCAGGAGGGCACGACGGGCGGGATGGGCCTGCCCGCGCGGCTGGTCGGCGCGATGGCGTTGCTGGATCTGACGGTGCACGGGTGGGACCTGGCGCGGGCGACGGGCCAGGGCGACCCGGGTGCCGACGACGCGGTCGTGGCGGAGCTGTCCGGCGCGGTGGAGGAGCTGGCGCCGACGGCCCGGACGATGGGCGTCTTCGGGGAGCCGGTGCCCGAGCCCGAGGGCGCGTCGGCGTTCGAGCGGCTGCTGGCGCGGACCGGCCGGAACCCCGCCTGGGAGCGGCCCGAGGCGCGTCGGCACTCACGAGGTATGGTTGAACTGTAAACAACCTGGAGGGTGAGCGACCATGCAGTTCGGGATCTTCAGCGTCGGCGACGTCACGCCCGACCCGACGACCGGCCGGACACCGACCGAGCGCGAACGCATCAAGGCGATGGTCGCCATCGCGCTGAAGGCCGAGGAGGCCGGTCTGGACGTGTTCGCGACCGGGGAGCACCACAACCCGCCGTTCGTGCCGTCGTCCCCGACCACGATGCTCGGCTACGTCGCCGCCCGCACCGAGCGGCTGATCCTCTCCACGGCCACCACCCTCATCACCACCAACGACCCGGTGAAGATCGCCGAGGACTACGCGATGCTCCAGCACCTGGCCGACGGCCGGGCCGACCTCATGCTGGGCCGGGGCAACACCGCCCCCGTCTACCCCTGGTTCGGGCAGGACATCCGGCAGGGCATCAACCTCGCCGTCGAGAACTACGCCCTGCTGCACCGGCTGTGGCGCGAGGACGTCGTGGACTGGGAGGGGAAGTTCCGCACGCCCCTGCAGGGCTTCACCTCCACGCCCCGCCCGCTGGACGGCGTGCCCCCGTTCGTCTGGCACGGCTCGATCCGCTCCCCGGAGATCGCCGAGCAGGCCGCCTACTACGGCGACGGCTTCTTCCACAACAACATCTTCTGGCCGGCCGACCACACCCGGCGCATGGTCGAGCTGTACCGGGAGCGCTACGCCCACCACGGCCACGGCACGCCCGAGCAGGCGATCGTCGGACTCGGCGGGCACGTGTTCATGCGGAGGAACTCCCAGGACGCCGTCCGCGAGTTCCGGCCCTACTTCGACGTCGCGCCGGTGTACGGCCACGGGCCGTCGCTGGAGGACTTCATGGACCAGACGCCGCTGACGGTGGGCTCACCGCAGCAGGTCATCGAGAAGACGCTGGCCTTCCGCGAGTACGCCGGCGACTACCAGCGCCAGCTGTTCCTGGTCGACCACGCCGGGCTGCCGCTGAAGACCGTGCTGGAGCAGATCGACCTGCTGGGCGAGGAGGTCGTACCGGTGCTGCGCAAGGAGTTCGCGGTGGGCCGCCCGGCGGACGTGCCGGACGCCCCGACGCACGCCGCCCGGCTCGCCGGGGACCGGCGGTGAGAGGGCAGTAAGAAGGACGCCCCGGCGCAGCTCACCCGGCCCCGCGGGCCCCGCGGCGGGGCACACTGGACGCGTGTCCCACACCGTGCTGCTCGCCGAAGACGACCGCGCCATCCGCAACGCCCTGGAGCGCGCCCTGACCCTGGAGGGTTACCGGGTCGTGGCCGTCGCCGACGGGGTCGAGGCGCTGGCGCAGGCGCACCGCAACCGCCCGGACGTCCTCGTCCTGGACGTGATGATGCCCGGCATCGACGGGCTGCAGGTGTGCCGCGTGCTGCGCGCCGAGGGCGACCGGACACCGATCCTGATGCTCACGGCGCTCGTGGAGACCGCCGACCGGATCGCCGGCCTGGACGCGGGCGCCGACGACTACGTGGTGAAGCCCTTCGACGTGGAGGAGGTCTTCGCCCGGCTGCGCGCCCTGCTGCGCCGCACCAGCCCGGTCGGCGCCGGGAACGCGCCCGCGCCCGCGGAGGCGCCCCGGCCGGTGCCCGAGCGGTTCGTCGAGGCCGCCGGCATCCGCATGGACCCGCAGGCCCGCCGCGCCTGGCGGGGCACGCGCGAGCTGGAGCTGACCCGCACCGAGTTCGAACTGCTGGAACTGCTGGTCCGCAACTCGGGCATCGTCCTGGACCACTCCACGATCTACGACCGCATCTGGGGCTACGACTTCGGCCCCGGCTCCAAGAACCTCGCCGTCTACGTCGGTTACCTGCGCCGCAAGCTCGACGAGCCGGACGCGCCGCAGCTGATCCACACGGTGCGCGGCGTGGGTTACGTGCTGCGGGAGGACTGAGTGGGCCGCCTCGGCCGGCTGACGGCCGGACGCCGGCCGAAGCTGGTCTCGCTGCGCACCACGTTCGCGGTGTCGTTCGCGGCGGTGACGGCGGCCGTGACGATCCTGGTCGGCATCCTCTCCTACAGCGCGGCCGCGCGGCTGGTGCGGGTGGACCAGCAGACCGTGTTCGACGAGGTCGTGCAGGACCTGCGGGACGAGGTCAGCCAGAACCGGATGTCGCCCGGCGACTTCTCCTCCGCCTCGCCCGGACACGACCTGGTGCGGCCCGCCCGCACGGACGTGCAGGTGCTGGGCCCGGACGGACGGATCGTGGACCGGGGCAGCCCGGGGCTGCCGGTCGTCGCCGCCGATGTGCGGATCGCCGCGGCGGCCGACTCCGGCCGGGTCGTGCAGCACAAGGACGTCGACGTCGGTGACGACGTCTACCGCGTCGCGACCGTGTCCCTCGGCGACGGCCGGGGCGCGGTGCAGGTCGCGCAGGAGTTCAGCGACGTCGAGGACCTGCTGCGGGCGCTCCAGCAGCGCACGCTCGCGCTGGTGGCCGCGGTGGTGCTCGGCGCGGGGCTGTTCGGCTGGTGGCTGGCCCGGCGGATCACCCGCCGGCTGGTCGTGCTCACCGACGCCGCCGAGGACGTCGCCCGCACCCGCCGCCTCGGCATCCAGGTGCCGGTGGCCGGGCACGACGAGGTGGGGCGGCTGGGCCGGGCCTTCGACCGCATGCTGGGCCGGCTCGCCCAGTCCGAGGAGGACCAGCGCCGCCTGGTCCAGGACGCCGGCCACGAACTCCGTACGCCGCTGACCTCCCTGCGCACGAACATCTCCCTGCTGCGCCGCATCGACGAACTCCCGCCCGCCGCCCGCGAGGAACTGGTCGCCGACCTTGGGCAGGAGGCCCGCGAGCTGACCGACCTGGTCAACGAGCTCGTCGACCTCGCGGCCGGGCAGTCCGACACGGAACCGCCCCGGCGGGTGGACGTCGCCGAACTCGCCGAGGAGGTCGCCGCCCTCGCCCGGCGCCGCAGCGGCCGGCGGATCCTGCTGCGCGCCGGCGGCGACACCACGACCCACGGGCGGCCCGGGATGCTCACCCGGGCGCTGTCCAACCTCGTCGAGAACGCCGTGAAGTTCGACCAGGGCGGCACGGCCCCCATCGAGATCGTGGTCGCCGGGCCCGCCCGGCCCGGCACGATCCGCGTCGAGGTCCGCGACCGCGGCCCCGGCGTAGCGGACAGCGACCTGGACCGCGTCTTCGACCGCTTCTACCGCGCCGCCGACGCCCGCTCCCTGCCGGGGTCCGGGCTGGGCCTGTCCATCGTGCGGGAGGTGGCGCTCGCCCACGGGGGCGCGCCGTTCGCGCTGCGCAGGGACGGCGGCGGAACGGTGATGGGGTTCACGGTGAGCGGACGGCTCCCGGAGGACTGAGGCCGGGCGCGCCGCCCGCGGGGTGGTGCCCGCAGGGGTGTTCACGCACGGCCCCGCCGGAGCAGATATCCGGGGCGGGGCCGCGAACGTCGCGCCCCGGGGCGAGGGGAGGACCGGCAGCGTGCTGAGTGACGAGGAGGCCGCCGCCCTGGCGGAGATCGACGAGGCGGCCCTGGCCCGGACCCTGCAGGAGCTGATATCCGTACCCAGCGTGACCGGAAGCGCCGCCGAGTCGGAGCTGCAGCACCAGCTGGCGGGCCGGCTGGAATGGCTGGGCCTGGAGACCGACCTGTGGTCCATGGACCTGCCCGCCCTGCGGGCCCACCCGGACTTCCCGGGCACCGAGGCACGCCGCGACGAGGCGTGGGGCCTGGTCGGCACCACGCCCGACGGCGGCGACGGACCCACCCTGATCCTCCAGGGCCACGTCGACGTCGTACCGCCCGGCGACCTCGCCGCCTGGGACGGCGACCCGTTCGTGCCCCGGGTGACCGGGGACGTGGTGCACGGGCGCGGCGCCTGCGACATGAAGGCGGGCATCGCCGCGCACCTCGCCGCGCTGGCCGCGATCCGCGCGGCCGGGATCCGGCTGCGCGGCCGGGTCGCCGCGCACTTCGTCGTCGGCGAGGAGGACGGCGGCCTCGGCGCCTTCGGCACACTGCTCCGCGGCCACCGCGGCGACGCCTGCGTCATCGCCGAGCCCACCGCGGGCACGCTGATCACCGCCAACGCGGGCGCCCTGACCTTCCGCCTGACCGTGCCCGGCCGGGCCGCACACGCCAGTTCCCGGGAGCGCGGGGTGAGCGCGGTCGACGCGTACCTGCCCCTGCACCGGGCCCTGGCCCGTCTGGAGGCCGCACGCAACGCCGACCCGGACCCGCTGCTGGCGGAGTACCCCCTCCCCTACGCCCTGTCCGTCGGCACGGTGCGCTCCGGCGACTGGGCGAGCAGCGTCCCCGACCTGCTGGTCGCCGAGGGCCGGCTCGGCGTACGCCTCGACGAGGACCCGGCCGACGCCCGCCGCGCCCTGGAGGAGTGCGTGGCCGAGGCCTGCGCCGCCGATCCGTGGCTGCGCGCCCACCCCGCGACCGTGAGCTGGCCCGGCGGCCAGTTCGCCCCCGGCCGCCTGCCCGACGGCCACCGGCTGCCCGCCGTCCTGCGCGGCGCCTGGTCCGACACGGCCGGCGGCCCCGCCCTGCGCGAACGCGGCGCGACGTACGGCAGCGACCTGCGCCTGTACAGCGCCGCCGGCATCCCCACCCTGCAGTTCGGCCCGGGCGACATCCGGGTCGCGCACGGCGCCGCGGAGCGGGTGTCGGTGCGCGAGACGGCGGCGGTGGCCCGGGCCCTGGTGGTGGCGGTGCTGCGGACGGTGGGGACGAAGTGAGGGCCCGGGCGGCCGACGTCAGGGCGCCCGGGGCCGCTCAACCGCTGCGCGTCCGCGTGGACGGTGTCCGCGCGGAGCGGCCGCTCACCCCTGGAGCCCGTAGAAGCGGATCGGTGAGTTCGGCTCGAAGCCGATCCTCGGGTACACCGGTGCTCCCGCCGCCGTCGCGTGCAGGGTCGCCCGGGTCAGGCCGGTGGCCCTGGCGCCCTCGTGGAGGGCCTTGCGGGTCACCGCCTCCCCGTAGCCCCGTCGCTCCCAGTCCGGGTCCGTGGCCACGAGGACGACGAACAGGCGGCCCTCGGCCTCCACGGTGGCGGCGCAGGTGACAGGGGTGCCGTCGCGCAGCCCCAGGTAGGCGTGCACCTCGTTCTTCCACAGCGCGGAGCCGGCGAGGCCGTCGCGGGCGTCCTCCGGCGGGAAGCCGTAGGCCCGCGCGTTGAGGTCCGCGTAGGCGCGCAGCAGCTCGTCGTCGGTGACGCGCGTGAACGTCAGGTCGGGGTGGGCCGGTTCGGGCAGCGACGGCAGGTCGGCCGCCATGCCGGTGCCGGGGAAGGCGTACGCCAGGCCGGCCGCGGCGGCGGCCTCGTCGAGCCCGGCCCGGGCCCGTTCGTCGAGCAGGTCCTCGAAGACCCACAGGAACCCGGGCCGCTCCTTCGACCGCATCACGCCCGCCGCCTCGCCGAGCCGCTGCTTCAGCAGCCCGGCGTCCGCGCCGACGTCCGTCAGCGTGAGGCAGTTCCAGAACGGGAAGCGGCAGTCGGCCCACCGCACGGCGATCCCGGGCAGGTCGCGGACGTCCGAGGAGGGATCACGGTCGAGCACCATGGCCCGCCAGACCAGCGCGAGTTGTTCCATCGACTCGACCGAGTCCGCGTGACGGCGCATGAAACCCCCAAGGGCGTCGAAAGGGCGCGGGCCGCACGGACGGTACACGCTCGCCGCCGCCCGGGGGCGGGTACCGGCCAGGCCGTCAACCGGGGCAGCGGCACCGCCTCGGATCGCCGTTCGAGATGCCATCCGTTCCCATGAAATCCGGCACCGGGCCGTGTGTCCGGCGGCCGGCTCGCCATTGTGCTGGTCGGGTCTGTCCCAACCGCGAACGGAGACGCCCTGTGCGAATGTCTGATATCCAGCGCTGCGACGTCCGGCCTGGACGACTCGTCGAGTGGACGCTCAGTCCGGCGACCGTCGCGACGGCGAAGGCGCTGCCGGAGGACTCGCGGCCGCCCGCCTACATCCAGGAGTCCCACCTCCGGACGGCGCGCTCGGTGCGCGAGGACGGCCTGTTCGTGCCGACCTGGCTCGGGGCCGCCTTCGACCTGCCCGGCCGGGCCGACCTGGACGCGCTGGGCGCGGCCCTGCGCGGCTGGACGCTGCGGCACGAGACGCTGCGCAGCGGCTTCCGCTGGGCGGGCGGGCCGGGCGACTCGATCCGCCGCTTCACGCTCGACGCGGACGCCGTGTCGCTGCACCGCGAGGACGTCGGCGACTTCACCGACCCCGCGGCCCTGGCGCAGCACCTCCAGGACCGCTTCGACACCACGGCGGACGCCCTGCGCTGGCCCAACCTCATCTACACCGCGGTCGTCAGGGACGACACCACCAGCGTGTACATGGCCTTCGACCACAGCAACGTCGACGCGTTCTCGATCTACCGCATCCCGGCCGAGATCCACGAGCTGTACGCCGCCCACCGCAGCGGACGCACCCCGGACCAGGCACCGGTCAGCAGCTACGTCGACTTCTGCGAGGCCGAGCGGGCGGACGCGGACCGGATCGACGCCGACCACGAGGTCGTGGCCCGCTGGCGGGAGTTCATCCGGCGCTGCGACGGGCGGCTGCCGGGCTTCCCCGTCGACCTCGGGCTGGAGCCCGGTGACACGCTGCCCACCCAGAAGCTGATGCGCGAGATGCTCGTGGACGCGGACGCCGCCGCCGCGTTCGAGGCGTACTGCCGCCCCTGCGGCGGCACCCTGGTCGGCCTGCTGGCCGCGACCGCGCTGATCGTCCACGAGATCGGCGGGGAGCCCGTCTACCGCACCGTGGTGCCCTTCCACACGCGGGCGCGGTCGGCGTACTCGGACTCCGTGGGCTGGTACGTCGGCGGCGCGCCGATCGAGGTGCCCGTGGCCCGCACGCCCGACTTCCCGGCCGCGCTGACGACCGTGCGCAACGCGCTGCACGCCGCCCGGCCGCTGGCCCGCATGCCGCTCGCCCGCGTGCTGCGGCTGCTGGGCGCCGACTTCCGGCCGACCTCTCCGGACATGTACTCGATCGTGTCGTACACCGACACCCGCGCCATCCCGGACTCCACGCGCTGGACCGAGCGCAACGCCTACGGCCTGATCAGGGTGTCGTACGGCGACCAGGTCTGCGCCTGGGTCACCCGGCTGCACGAGGGGCTGTGGTTCGCGGCCCGCCACCCGGACACCGACGTCGCCCACAAGAACCTGCGGCTGTACGCCGACCGGCTGCGCGACATCGTCCTGTCGGTCGTGGACCGCGCCCCCCACACCAGGCGGTGAGACGCCGCGGGTGCTACACGCCCGCGTACGAGTGCAGGCCGGAGACGAACATGTTGACGCCGTAGTAGTTGAACAGCCAGCAGGCGAAGGCGAGCAGGGCCAGGTAGGCGGCCTTGCGGCCCTTCCAGCCGGCCGTGGCGCGGGCGTGCAGGTAACCGGCGTAGGCGACCCAGGTGATGAAGGACCAGGTCTCCTTGGGGTCCCAGCCCCAGTAGCGGCCCCAGGCGTCGCCCGCCCAGATCGCGCCCGCGATGATCGTGAACGTCCACAGCGGGAAGACGGCGGCGTTCACGCGGTAGGAGAACTTGTCCAGGGAGGCGGCGGAGGGCAGCCGCTCCAGCACCGAGGTCGCGAAGGTGCCGGGACGGCCGCCGCCCGCGAGCTTGTTCTCGTAGGAGTCCTTGAACAGGTACAGGATCGTGCCGACCGCGCCCACGTAGAAGACCGCGCCGCAGAAGATCGCCGTGGAGACGTGGATGTACAGCCAGTACGAGTGCAGCGCCGGGACCAGCTGGTCGCTCTCGGTGTACAGGACCGTGACCGCGAGGCCCAGGTCGAGCAGGACGGTGGTGGTCAGGAACAGGCCGAGCCAGCGGATGTTCTTCTTCAGCGCCAGCAGTCCGAGGTACACGCCGACGGCGACCGTGGAGAACGTGATGTTGAACTCGTACATGTTGCCCCACGGGGCCCGCTCCACCGAGGCCGCGCGGGCGATGACGCCGCCCAGCTCCAGCAGGAACGCGAGCACGGTGAGGGAGATGGCGATGCGGCCGTACAGGTCGCCCTGCGCGTCACCGCCGTGCGCTCCCGGGCCGTCCGGCACGTCCCGCTGGCCGGCCGCGGCCCGCACGGTGACCTTCGGCCGCTCCAGCACGGCGGTGCCGCCCGCCTGGTTGACGGTGACGGCGGGCGCCTTCTTCGCCTCGGGCTTCGCCGTGAGCGCGGCCGCCGTGCGGGCGACCTTGCTGCGGCTGCCGAAGAGCCATTCGGCGATGTACGCGAAGAAGGCCAGGGTGTAGACGGCCATCGCGGAGTAGATCAGCGTATTGCTGAGGTTGGCCAGGTTCTCGTTGGTCGCGGCGGCGAGCGTCACTGCTTCTCAGCCCCTTCGGCGGGTACGGGGGTCGTGGTGCCCGGCTCCTGGGCGGGGTCGGGGGAATCTGCGGGGTCGGGCGCGGCGGGCGCCTGGTCGTACAGGATCCCGGCGAGGTCCCCCAGTTCCTCCGGGACCTTCGCGGACTCGCTGCGGCCGAGCCCGGCCATCTCGACGACGGTGACGCCGTCGGCGCCCCGGACCGCGCGGACCCAGACGCGGCGGCGCTGGATGAACAGCGAGCCGGCCAGTCCGAGGATCGCGGCGACGGCGCCGCCCAGGGCCCAGCCGCTGGCGGGCTGCTGGGTGATCTGGAACTGCGCCCACTCCTTGATGTCCTTCTCGAACGTGACCGAGCCGGCGCCGTTCGGCAGCTGCATGGTCTGGCCGGGCTTGAGCAGCTTCTTCAGCAGCTTGCCGTCGGAGCCCTTGAACTCCTTCATGTTCTTCTTGTCGAGCTGGTACACGCTCTGCGGCAGGCCCGAGTCGACGCCCAGGTCGCCGTGGTACGCGTTCAGCGCGAGCACCGGGCTCATCAGCGCCGGGAACTGGGAGACCATCGCGCCGCCGTTGTAGGTGGGCACGAAGAACGCCTGGAAGCCGAGCTGTTCCTTCTCGCCCTCGGCGTTGCGGTAGCCGTCCATGACCTTGACGGCGCCGGAGGAGGTGGCGAAGCCGTCCAGCGGCAGCAGCGGCACGGCGTCGCGGTAGACGATCTTGCCCTTGCCGTCGCGGACGGTGACGACCGGGGCGTAGCCGTGGGCGGCGAGGTAGACCTTGGTGTCGCCGATGGTGAGCGGCTCGTTGACCTTGATGGTCCTGTGCCGGTCCTTGCCGTAGGCGCCCTCGCTGTAGTCGACCGTCGCCTGGTACGTGCGCGGGGTGCCCCGGTTGGGGCCGCTCATCTCGTAGGTGCCCTCGAAGTCCTTCAGGCGGAAGCTGAAGGGGTTCAGGTCGTCCTGGGTGAAGAGGTTGCCGGACTTGAAGTCGTCGTACTGGGTGAGGGTGTTGGAGAAGCCGTCGCCCTCGACGACCAGTTTGAAGCCCTCCGCTTTGAACAGCTGGCCCCAGGCGAAGGCGATCAGCATCACGATCAGGGCCAGGTGGAAGACCAGGTTGCCGACCTCGCGCAGGTAGCCCTTCTCGGCGGCGACCGCGTCACCGGCGAGGTGCGCGCGGAAGCGGCGCCGCTTCAGCAGGGCGAGCGCGGCCTCGCGGACCCGCTCCGGCTCGGCCGTGGTGCGCCACGTGGTGTGGGCGGGCAGCCGGGTCAGCCGCCTGGGCGCGCCCGGCGGGCGGCCGCGCAGCTGGCCGACGAACTGCCAGGTGCGGGGCACGATGCAGCCGATGAGGGAGACGAACAGCAGGATGTAGATCGCGGAGAACCACACCGAGCTGTAGACGTGGAACAGCCCGAGCTTGTCGTAGACGTCGCCGAGGGTGGGGTTGTTCTTGCGGAACTCGGCGACCTTGGTGGCGTCGATGCCGGTCTGCGGGATCAGCGAGCCGGGGATCGCGCCCAGGGAGAGCAGCAGGAGCAGCAGCAGCGCGACCCGCATGGAGGTCAGTTGCCGCCAGAACCAGCGGGCCCAGCCGATGACGCCCAGGGACGGCAGGGCGGGCGCCTCCTCCTTGGGGGCGGTGGACAGCTGGGCTCCGGCGTCGCCGAGGTCCTGGTCCTCGGAACCGCCGGCGGGGGCCGGTTCGGTGGTGCCGGTCTTGCTCATCGATCAGATCCCCACAGTGAAGCCGTTGGACCAGGACTGCATGTCCTGCACGATGACGTCCCAGGCGCCGGTCAGCAGCAGCAGACCGGTGACGATCATCATGCTGCCGCCGATCCGCATCACCCAGACGTAGTGGCGCTTGACCCAGCCGAAGGCGCCCAGCGCCTTGCGGAAGGCGACCGCGGCGAGCACGAAGGGCACCCCGAGGCCGAGGCAGTACGCCACCGTCAGTATGGCGCCGCGGCCCGCGCTGCCCTGGTTGGACGAGAGCGCCAGCACCGAGGCGAGGGTGGGGCCGATGCAGGGCGTCCAGCCGATGCCGAACAGCGCGCCCAGCAGCGGTGCCCCGGCCAGGCCGGTCACCGGCCGCTTGTGGAAGCGGAACTCGCGCTGCGTCATCCAGGGCATCAGCCCCATGAAGAACACGCCCATGAGGACCATGAGCCCGCCGAGGACCTTGGACAGCACGTCCCGGTTGGCCTGGAGCGTCTCGCCGAAGTAGCCGAACAGCGCCCCGGAGGAGACGAAGACGGCGGTGAAGCCGAGCACGAACAGGGAGGCCCCCGCGACCATCCGGCCGCGCCGGGCCTCGGCCAGGTCGGTGCCGGTGACGCCGGTCACGTAGGAGAGGTAGCCGGGGACGAGCGGCAGGACGCAGGGGGAGAAGAAGGAGACCAGTCCGCCGAGCAGCGCGATGGGCAGGGCCGCCAGCAGGGCGCCGTTGAGCACCGTGCCGTTGTAGCCCGTCGCCGCGAGCGTGGTGACTGCGGAGGTCACGTCACTTCTCCGCGAGGACCGGGGCGATCATCTTGCGCAGCTTCTCCTCGCTCAGCGCCTGCAGCGAGCGGGCGGCGATCTTCCCCTCCCGGTCGAAGACGAGCGTGGAGGGGATCGCCTGCGGGTTGAGGGTGCCGCGCTCGAAGCGGAGCATCAGCTTGCCCGTCGGGTCGTACAGGCTCGGGTACGTCACCCCGTAGGCCTCCTCGAAGGCGAGGGCCGGGCCGGTGCTGGTGTCGCGGGTGTTGATGCCGACGAACTGGACGCCCTCGTCCTTCAGGTCCTCGGAGACCTTCTGGAAGCCGGGGGCCTCGGCGCGGCAGGGCGGGCACCAGGAGCCCCAGACGTTGACGACGACGACCTTGCCCTTGTAGTCGTCGACGTCCAGCTGCTTGCCGTCGACGGTCTTGCCGGACAGGTCGGGGGCGTCCGCGCGTTCGCCCTTGTCCGCGGTGGCGATGCCGTCCTTGCCCAGGACGAAGTTGGTGTCGCCGCCCCCGCCCGACGTCCCGCCGGAGCTGCACGCGGACAGGGTCAGCGCGGCGGCCGCGGCACCGGCGGCGAGCAGGACGGCGCGGCTACGGGTGCGGTTCGAGCGCAGGGGGGCGTGGCTGGCGGCACTCATGTGAAAAGTTTCGCATGTCCGTTCCGGGGATCTCGCCCGCCCCCCTTGCGGGCGGAAAACCGCATTTCAGGCGGCGTTCGAGGAGGGAGAGCCCGAGTTCGTGGGGGTTGACTTCAGGAACTCCCGCCAGCCGCCCGCCGGCTGCTGGCCGACATCGAGGGTCCGCAGCTTCGCGAGCACCTCGGGCCGCTGCGCGTCCATCCAGTCGACGTACTGCCGGAAAGAGACGAGACGCACATCGCCGCCCTTTTCCTTGGCGCGGGCGATGTGCTTGAAGGCCTCCTCGACGGCGTCCATGTAGATGCCGCCGTTCCACTGCTCGAAGTGGTTGCCGATGAAGAGCGGTGCCCGGTTTGTCTTGTATGCCCGCTTGAATCCCTGGATGTACGCCTGCGCCGCCTGCTCGCGCCAGCCCGGGTAGTTGTGCGCGGGGGCCTTCGTGGAGTTCAGCGACTGGTTGGCCAGCATGTTGTAGTCCATCGACAGGACCTCGAAGCGGCGGCCGGGGAACGGTATCTGCTGCAGGGGCAGGTCCCAGATGCCCCGCCGCTTCACGGGCCAGACCTGGCGACCGCCCGGGGAGGAGGCGTCGTAGCGCCAGCCCAGCGCGCGGGCGGTGGGCAGCAGGTTGTCCTGGCCGAGCAGGCAGGGCGTGCGGCCGCCGACGAGCTCCTTGTCGTAGTCGAACGGCAGCGCGGGCAGGTCCGTCCAGCCGGTGTTGGTGCGCCACTCCTTCACGAAGGACTTCGCCTGGTCGATCTCGCTGCGCCACTGCCGGGGCGTCCAGTGCTTGACCGAGCCGTGGGAATCGCCGCAGAAGTGGCCGTTGAAGTGCGTGCCGATCTCGTGGCCCTCCAGCCAGGCGCGGCGGACGTTCTTCAGGGTGTCCTTGATGTGCGCGTCGGTGAGGTAGCCGATGTCGGAGGCGCCGCGCGGGTTGTTCGGCGGGTCGTACAGGCGCTTCTTCGACTCGGGCAGCAGGTACAGCCCGGACAGGAAGAAGGTCATGCTCGCGCCGTGCTCCTTGGCCAGGTCCAGGAAGCGCGGGAAGAGGCCGTTGCCGACCTCGCCTGCGCCGTCCCAGGAGAACACGACGAACTGCGGGGGCGCCTGGCCCGGCTGAAGGGGCTCCGGCTTCGCGGGCTGGTGCGGCTGCTTGCCGGTGTAGGCGGTGGAGCCGTCGCCGATGGGGCGGGCGGTGGGCTCGGGCTTCGACCGGCCCCGCGCGCTGTCACCGCCGGAACCGTCGGCGTGGCTCGCGTCGTCCGACCCCGTGAGGCCGGCGCACCCGGCGAGCGAGACAGCGGCGGCGGCTCCCGCGCCGATTGAGAGCATTCCCCTGCGGGAGTAAGGGCGCATTGCTTCCCCGATCCGTCACGTTCTCTGGTGGTCACCCAGTCAGAGGACGTGACGGTCGGGGAGGTTCCGGAAAAATTTGCAGATTCCGTAACGAAGGAGTCAAAAACGATCGCAAAGGGTCAGAGCCCGTCTTGGGCAGGCCCTCGCTCGCGATCGGTCCGCCTAGGCGCCGAACGCCTTGTCCTTGCCCTTCACCGGCTTCGCCCCCGCGAGGAGGTGCGCCGGGACGAGGTCGCGGGCCGGCTCGCTGTAGCCCACGGAGACGATCCGGTCGCCCTGGTACGTGAAGGTCGTCAGCGAGGCGAGCGTGCACTGCCGCCTGCGCGGGTCGTGCCACAGCCGCCGCCGCTCGACGTAGGACCGCACGATCCAGATGGGCAGCTGGTGGCTGACCACCACCGCCTCGTGCCCGCGCGCCCTGTCCTTCGCCGCGCCCAGCGCGCTCATCATGCGCACGACCTGGTCCACGTACGGCTCGCCCCAGGACGGCCGGAACGGGTTGACCAGGTGCCGCCAGTTGCCGGGCTTGCGCAGCGCCCCGTCCCCGACGCCGAACGTCTTGCCCTGGAAGATGTTCTCCGCCTCGATCAGCCGCTCGTCCGTCGCCAGGTCCAGCCCGTGCGCCTTGGCGATCGGCTCGGCCGTCTCCTGCGCGCGCTCCAGCGGCGAGGCGACGACGTAGGTCACGTCCCGGGGCGCCAGGTGCTCGGCGACCCGGTCGGCCATGCGGCGGCCGAGCTCGGACAGGTGGTAGCCGGGCAGCCGGCCGTAGAGGATGCCGTCCGGGTTGGCGACCTCGCCGTGCCGCATGAGGTGGACGACGGTGATGTCGTCGTCGCTCTTGCTGCCCTTGCCGCTGTTCGTGCTCTTGTCGCTCTGGGGGCTCGTCGCGTCGCTCATGCCGTCGCCTCCGCCGCGGCGCGGGCCGCCGCCGGGAGGGCGTCGGCGATCTTCTGCACGGCCCGCTCGTCGTGCGCGGTGGACACGAACCACGACTCGAAGGACGACGGCGGCAGGTACACGCCGTTCGCGAGCAGCGAGTGGAAGAACGCGGTGAAGCGGAACGACTCCTGCGCCTTGGCGTCCTCGTAGTTGCGCACGGGCCGGTCGGTGAAGAACACCGAGAACATGTTGGAGGCGGTCTGCAGCCGGTGCGCCACGCCTTCCTTGGCCAGGGCCTCGGTGACGAGCCCCTGGATCTCCCGCGACACCGCGTCGACCTTCGCGTACGCCGCGTCGTCGAGGAGCCTGAGCTGGGCCAGCCCGGCGGCGGTCGCGACGGGGTTCCCGGAGAGGGTGCCGGCCTGGTAGACCGGCCCGGCCGGGGCGAGGTGGGCCATCACGTCCGCGCGGCCGCCGAAGGCCGCGGCCGGGAAGCCGCCGCCCATCACCTTGCCGAAGGTCATCAGGTCCGGGACCACGCCGTCGACCCCGAACCAGCCGGCGCGGCTGGTCCGGAAGCCGGTCATGACCTCGTCGGAGATGTACAGCGCGCCGTTCTCGGAGCAGATGTCCTTCAGACCCTGGTTGAACCCCTCGGCGGGCGGGACGACGCCCATGTTGCCCGGCGAGGCCTCGGTGATCACGCAGGCGATCTCGCCCGGGTGGGCCCGGAAGGCCGCGCGGACGGCGTCGAGGTCGTTGTAGGGCAGGACGATGGTGTCGCCGGCCTGGGCGCCGGTGACGCCCGGGGTGTCGGGCAGCGCGAAGGTGGCCACGCCGCTGCCGGCCGCGGCGAGCAGCGAGTCGACGTGCCCGTGGTAGCAGCCCGCGAACTTGACCACCTTCGTCCGCCGGGTGAACCCCCGCGCGAGCCGGATCGCGGACATGGTCGCCTCGGTCCCGCTGGACACCAGCCGCACCTGCTCCAGCGGCGCGACCCGGGCGACCATCTCCTCGGCGAGCGCGACCTCGCCCTCGCCGGGCGTGCCGAAGGACGTGCCGCGGGCGACGGCGTCCTGCACGGCGGCGATCACCTCCGGGTGCGCGTGCCCGAGGATCATGGGACCCCAGGAGCACACCAGGTCCACGTACTCCCGCCCGTCGGCGTCCGTCAGGTACGGGCCCGTGCCGGACACCATGAACCGGGGGGTGCCGCCGACGGCCCGGAAGGCCCGGACCGGGGAGTTCACGCCGCCGGGCGTGACGGCCGCCGCGCGGTCGAACAGAGCCTGCGAGGCCGGTGCTTCATACGGATATGCCAGTTCACTCATGACCTGCGACTTCTCCGACCTTCTCCGACGTAGTCGGGCTCCGGGTGCCAGTGACCTGTTCAGGGTAGGCCAGGGCTCCGGGAGCGAGGGCGCGGGACAACCGGACCCCGGGCCCCTGTGGTCTGCGAGACTGGGACCTGATACACACAGCTCGAGCGGCCCCACGCTGGTCGGAGGCTGCGAAGATCCTGCGGACAGATGTTTCAGCGCACGTTTCGGCGGGCGGCCGTGGGGGAGGTCACTGACACGATGATCGGGTTGCGCGGCGGGGGCGACGCGTTCTGGAAAAGCAGTCGGGTGGAGATATGCATCGCGGTGGCGGACTGGGCGAGGGGACTGATGACCTGGGTCCTCGACGTGCCCGGCGGGGAAGGCACCGGCGCGAAGCGGAGGACACGCAGGAGACACCTCGGGCCCAGGGTCGGCCGGGTGAACCGGAGCGCCTCGACGGACGTACTGAACGGCGAGTGGACGATCTTCGGGCCGGGAGCGGGAATGGTGGTCGGGTGGGGGTGACGTACAAGTACTTCGGCGCGCCCGACGGCGCCACGGCGGCCCGCGTCCCGATCTCGATGCGTCCCGAGGAACTCGGCGGCGACGAGCTGGGCATGAACGGCATGTTCACGAAGATCAAGCCGGAGACCATGGCCGCGATGGTCCTCACGGGCATCGAGGGCGTCCCCCTGCACAAGGTCCCGCCCCTGGAACTGGTCGTCCTGCACCCCGACTACGCGGTCGTCAAGCTCCCCATGACGGTCGTCGACCCGCTGCGCGGCATCGGCGAGGAGGCGGTCGGAGCGGCGGCCTTCATCTGGTCGACGGTCCCGGACCGGGGCGGCCCGCGGGACGCGTTCAACGTGTACCAACTGCTGCACGAGTGGCAGGACTTCAGCCATCGGCTGCACGAGGCGGGGCATCAGCCTTATTGCTTGGTGTGGCCCTGAGCTGGGGTTTCGTAGGAGTCGGGCGGGGTCTTCGGGCCTCGCCCTTTTGCGTGCCGGGGAGGGGCCGTCAGGCGGCCAGGGCACATTGGTGCTCTTGCTGGGCGCTGCCCGAGCCGCACATGCCCCCGCTTCAGACAGAGGGCGGGTAGAGCGGCGCGGGGCCGCGACCGGTCCCCTGTTCCGGTCGCGGCCCCGCTGTCGCGGGTGTTGAGGCCGGTCACGAGCCGCAGCAGCCGCCCGCCGAAGCGTCCTCGGCAGCGGTGCTCACTGCCGCGGGCGCGGCGAGCTGAACGAGCTGGGGTTCCGGTGCGGCGCAGCAGCCGCCGCCGTCGGTCTGCTGAGCGTCGGGGGTGTCGAAGAGGCCCGCGCCGCCGCAGACGCCGGTCTCGGGGAGGGTGAGTTCGACGCGGTCGGCGGATTCGAGGTCGCCGGCGATGGCCGCGGCGACGGAGCGGACCTGCTCGTACCCGGTCATGGCCAGGAAGGTGGGGGCGCGGCCGTAGGACTTCATGCCGACCAGGTAGATGCCCTGCTCGGGATGGGAGAGCTCGCGGTGGCCGTGGGGGTAGACGGTGCCGCAGGAGTGCTGGTTGGGGTCGATCAACGGGGCGAGTTCCACAGGTGCTTGGAGGCGCTCGTCGAGGTGCAGGCGGATTTCGGAGAGGAAGGACAGGTCGGGACGGAAGCCGGTGAGCACGATCACCTCGTCCACGGGCTCCAGGCGGCGGCCGTCCTCGCCCACCAGGACCAGGCGTCCGTCGGCGTCGCGTTCGAACGCCTCGGTGCGGAAGCCGGTGACCGCGTCCGCGTGCCCCTTGTCGACAGCGGCCTTCGCCGCGAGGCCGAGGGCGCCGCGGGCGGGGAGCTGGTCGGCGGTGCCGCCGCCGAAGGTGGAGCCTGAGATGCCCCGGCGCAGGACCCACACCGCGTGCGTTCCCCCACCGTCCTCGGACTCGGCCAGCTCGTCGAGGTACGCGAGCGCGGTGAACGCGGAGGCGCCCGAACCGATGACGGCCGTGCGCCTGCCCGCGTACCGGGCACGGACGGCCGGGTTCTTCAGGTCGGGCACGCGGTAGGTGATCCGGTCGGCCGCCGCCTTCTCCCCGAGCGCGGGCAGGCCGCTGCCGCCGGCCGGACCGGTCGTGGCCCAGGTACCGGAGGCGTCGATCACCGCGCGGGCGAGGATGCGCTCCTCGCGGCCGTCGGCGTACTCGACGTGCACGACGAAGGGCTGCTGTTCCCGGTCGGCGTCGACGATCCGGTCGCGGCCCGCGCGGGAGACACCGGTGACGGTGGCTCTGGTGCGGACCTTGTCGCCGAGGGTGTCGGCGAGTGGCTGCAGGTACTGTTCGGCCCAGTCGCCGCCGGACGGGTACGTCGCCGGGTCGGGCCGGGTCCAGCCGGTGGGGGCCAGGAGCTTCTCGGCGGCCGGGTCGACGACCTCACCCCAGGTGGAGAACAGCCGCACGTGGCTCCACTCACGCACGGCCGCGCCGGCCTTGTCGCCCGCTTCCAGGACGAGGGGCTCGATGCCGCGCTCGATGAGGTGGGTGGCTGCGGCCAGTCCGGCGGGGCCGGCCCCGACGACGATGACGGGGAGCTGCTGGGTGCTCATGATGCTCGGTCTCCTCTGGGGATGAAGGGGTCAGCGCGCGTGGGTGAAGGCGGTCATCTGGGCGTGCCGCCGACGTTCTGCCACGCGGGAGGCGCTGTCGCTGACCTGGGCGCAGCCGTCGCAGAAGCTGACTCCGGCCAGGTGGCGGGTGGTGCGGCGGACCCGGGCCGCGGTGAGAACGGTACGGAGATGGTGGTCACGACGACCCCTTGTTTCGATGCTTGTCGATGTCCCTGTCACCTCGGAGCTTGCCACCCGTATCGACGAGTGTCAACATAGACGCATGTCGAAATCAGAGGTCGTGGGTTTGCCCGTCCTGCAGGACGGCGACGTCGTGCCGTGCTGCCCGCCGATCACCGCCGGGGAGCTGTCCCCGGCGGACGCGGAGAAGATGGCCGCCATGTTCAAGGCACTCTCCGACCCGGTGCGCCTGCGGCTGTTCTCCAAGATCGCCTCCCACCCGGGCGGCGAGGCGTGCGTGTGCGACATCGCCGACGTCGGCGTCTCCCAGCCGACCGTCTCCCACCACCTCAAGAAGCTGCGCGAGGCCGGACTGCTGACCTCCGAGCGGCGCGGCACCTGGGTCTACTACCAGGTCGCCCCGTCCGTAGTGGCGGCCATGGCGGCCATGCTCGACCTGCGCGGCTGACCGCCGCCAGGAACCGGCTCCGCGGTCAGGCGCCGCAGCCGGGCGGGCAGCAGCGCAGCAGGTACTCCTTGAGGGCGTCCAGGCGATGGGCCATGGTGGCACCGTCGGCGCGGTAGAAAACCTGCTTGCCCTCCTTGCGGGAGAGGACCAGACCGCCACGACGCAGCAGACTCAGGTGCTCGGAGGCGGTTGACGGCTTGAGGCCGCATCGCTCGGCGATCTCTCCGACGGTCAACTCGCGAGCCCCGGCGAACTGCTGCATGACCAGTTGGCGGGTCTCGCTCGCCAGAGCCTTGAGGAAAGGGCGAGGTCGGCCGCGATCGGGGCGCCGGAGTTTCCTCCGCCGATCACGAGGACGTGCTGTCCGGCGAAGTCGCCTGGGCGGCGGTAGTTCACGGTGTGCAACTGCCGCCCGGTGAAGTCGCTGCTGCCGGGGACGGCGGGGACGAGGGGCCGCGACCAGGTGCCGGTGGCGCTGATGACCGCCCGGGCCCGCCAGCGGCCGGAGTCGGCCTCTACCAGGAGCCGGTCGCCGTCGCGGTGCACGGCGTCCACTCGGGTGCCGTGCTGGACGGGCAGGTCGTAGCGCTTCTCGTAGTCGGTCAGGTAGTCCACCACGTGACCGGCGTCGGGGTAGGTCTCGCCGGGCTGTACGGGCATGGGCCGGCCGGGCAGGGAGGAGTGGTCGGCCGGGGAGAACAGGCGCAGCGAGTCCCACATGTGCTGCCAGGCCCCGCCCGGCGCCGGTTCGGCGTCTGGAACGGTGAAGTCGATGCCCTGGCGACGGAGGTGGTAGCCGGCGGCGAGCCCTGCCTGACCACCACCGACCACCACCACATCCGTGTGCTGCGTCACGGCGCCGTCGTCACCGCGTCGTCAGTGAACTTTTTACGCCAGGCGAGCGCGACGTAGACGAGGCCGATCAGCACCGGGACTTCGATCAGCGGTCCGACGACGCCGGACAGGGCCTGGCCGGAGGTGACGTCGAAGGTGGCGATGGCGACCGCGATGGCCAGCTCGAAGTTGTTGCCCGCCGCGGTGAACGCCAGGGTCGTGGTCCGGTCGTAGGCCAGCCCCAGGCTCTTGCCGAGGAGGAAGGTGCCGAAGAACATGACCGCGAAGTACACCAGCAGCGGCAGCGCGATGCGGGCGACGTCCAGCGGCTGGGAGGTGATGGTCTTGCCCTGCAGGGCGAAGAGGATCACGATCGTGAACAGCAGCCCGTACAGCGCCCAGGGGCCGATCCTCGGCAGGAAGCGGGACTCGTAGCCCTCGCGGCCCATCTTCTTCTCGCCGACCCGGCGGGTCAGGAAACCGGCCAGCAGCGGGACCCCCAGGAAGACGACCACGTTGAAGGCGATCTCCCACATCGAGATGTCCAGGTGCTCCCCGTCACCGAGCCCGAGCCACCCGGGCAGCAGGTCGAGGTAGAACCAGCCCAGCAGACCGAACGCGATCACCTGGAACACCGAGTTGAGCGCCACCAGTACGGCAGCGGCCTCACGGTCGCCGCAGGCCAGGTCGTTCCAGATGATGACCATGGCGATGCAGCGGGCCAGACCGACGATGATCAGACCGGTGCGGTACTCGGGCAGGTCCGGCAGGAAGATCCACGCCAGGGCGAACATCACCGCGGGTCCGAGGATCCAGTTGACGACCAGGGAGGAGATCATCAGTTTGCGGTCGCCGGTGACGGTGTCCAGCTTGTCGTAGCGGACCTTGGCCAGGACCGGATACATCATGATCAGCAGGCCGAGGGCGATGGGCAGGGAGACGCCGCCGACCTCCACCTTCGCCAGCGCGTCGTTCAGTCCGGGGATCAGTCGCCCGAGCCCCAGGCCGACGGCCATGGCGATGAGGATCCACACCGCGAGGTAGCGGTCAAGGGTGGAGAGCTTCTTGACGATCGAGTCGTCCCCCGCCCCGGCCGGAGCGGAGGTGGTGGGCTCGGTGGAGGTCACGGGCAGGCCCTCTTGTTGTCGGCGGCGGTACGGGCCTGCTCGGCCAGGTCGGCGAACTGCCCGGCGAGCTTGGCGATGACGTCGGGGCGGAGCTTGTAGTAGGTGAAGCGCCCGCACGGCTCGGTCTCCACGACCCCGGCCTCGCGCAGGACCCTGAGGTGGTTGGAGAGATTGGTCTGCCGGGCGCCGGTCTCCTCGACGAGGTGCGTGGTGCACAGCGTCTCGCGGGCCAGCAGGGTCACGATCCGGAGCCTGAGCGGGTCGGCCAGCACCCGGATCAGGTCAGTGTCGACTGACGTCATCATGGACTGATACTCTCACATCACTCCGAGCTGATACCAGCCGGGGCTGACGCCTGGGGACCCGCGCCCCTCTGCCCCGAAGGGGGTTCCCGTGACCGCATCCCCGCCCCCCGTCCTGCCCGATGAGCGCCTCGCGTCGGGCATCGCCCGACTCGCCCTGCGCTACCGCGGGCGCTTCGCCCCGGAGACCATCCAGCGCCTCGTCACCGACTCCTTCGAACGGCTGGCCGAGCACGCTCGTGTCCGCACCCACCTGGTCGTACTGGCCGAGCACCTGGCCACTGAGCGGCTGGACGCGCTGGCACACGTGCAGGGGGTGCCCGACTGCGGCCTGCCCCGCGTGCTGTTTGTCTGCGGCCACAACGCCGGCCGTTCGCAGATGGCAGCAGCCCTCCTCGCGCACCGCGCGGGCGGACACGTGGTCGTTTCGTCCGCGGGCGCGCTCCCGGCCGCCGAGGTCGATCCGGTCGTCACCCAGGTGCTCACCGAGGCCGGCGTGGACCTCAGCGACGCGTTCCCCAAGCCACTGACCGACGAGGTCGTGCAGGCCGCCGACATCGTCATCACCATGGGATGCGGGGACGCCTGCCCCGTCCTGCCCGGCCGCCGCTACCTCGACTGGCCCGTCACCGACCCCGAGGGTGCCCCGATCGCCATGGTCCGCGGCATCCGCGACGAGCTCGACGCCCACATCACCGAACTGCTCGCCTCCCTGCCGAGCAGCTGAATCCGCGCCCCGCACCACCGTATGGATCACTGACGAAGGAAGAACCGATGTCCTCCAGCCCGCTCGCCTCCGTGCTGTTCGTCTGCGTCCACAACGCCGGCCGCTCCCAGATGGCCGCCGGATTCCTCCAGCACCTCGCGGGCGACCGGATCGAGGTCCGCTCCGCCGGCTCCGTCCCGGGCGACCAGGTCAACCCCTCTGCCGTCGAGGCCATGAAAGAAGTCGGCGTCGACATCGCCGACGCCAAGCCGAAGATCCTGACCACCGAGGCCGTCCAGGCGTCCGACTACGTCATCACCATGGGCTGCGGCGACGCCTGCCCCGTCTTCCCCGGCAAGAAGTACCTCGACTGGGCCCTTGAAGACCCGGCGGGCAAGGGCGTCGAGGCCGTCCGCCCGATCCGCGACGAGATCAAGACCCGCGTCGAGGCGCTCATCGCCGAGATCGACGCCAAGCGGGAGGCGTGACCTCGGTGAGCGGCACCGGCGTACGCGAGGTCATCGGCTCCGGCCCCGCCGGATACACAGCCGCCCTCTACACCGGCCGCGCCGGACTCAAGCCGCTCGTGTTCGGCGGTGCGATCTTCGTGGGCGGCGCGCTCACACGACGACCGGGGTCGAGAACTTCCCCGGCTTCCCCGAGGGCATGGACGGCCCGGGTCTGATGACGAACATGCGCGCCCAGGCCGAGAGGTTCGCGCCGAGATGGTCGACGACGACATCGTCGCCGTCGACCTCACCGGGGACATCAAGACCGTCACCGACACGGCGGGCACGGTGCACCGCGCGAAGGCGGTGATCGTGGCGACCGGCTCCGGCTACCGCAGGCTCGGCCTGCCCAGGGAGGACGAGCTCTCCGGCCGGGGCGTGTCCTGGGGTGCCACCTGCGACGGCTTCTTCTTCCGGGACCGCGACATCGTGGTGGTCGGCGGCGGTGACACCGCGATGGGAGGAGGCGACCTTCCTCACCCGCTTCGCCCGTTCGGTGACCGTCGTTCACCGGCGTTCCACGCAGCGCGCCTCGCAGGTCGGGCAGGGCCGGACGTTCGGGTTCAGGCGTTGTAGCCGCCGTGGGCGTCCAGCACCGCGCCCGTGACGTACGACGCGGCGGGGCTCGCCAGGAAGGCGATCGCCGCGGCGATTTCGTCGGGGTGCCCCGTGCGTTGCAGGGACAGCGAGCTGAGCAGGGCCTTGAGGGTGTCGGGGTCCGGCGGTTGCATGCCGTTGTCCATCAGCCCGGCTTCCACGACGTTGGCCGTGATGTCGCGGGGCCCGAGGTCCCGTGCGACCCCCATGGTGTACCTCTCGATGCCTGACTTGGTCGCCGAGTAGTCGGCAACGCCCGGGATGCCGACCCGGGAACCCAGTCCGGAACTCACCGTGATGATGCGGCCGCCCGTGCGCAGCACTCGGGATGCGGCCCGGATGACGGCGATCACGCCGAGGTAGTTGGTGGCGTGCATCCGGTCCAGTGCGGCGGTGTCGGCGTCCGGGTCGTCCACCGTGCCGGCCACGGAGATCGCCGCGTTGTTGACGAGGATGTCCAGGCCGCCGAAGTGCGCGACCACGTCGTCGATCAGCGCCGGCGCCCGGCTCGTGTCCGCCTGGTCGGACTTGAAGGCGACGGCCTTTGCCCCCTTGCCGTGCACCTCCTCGACGACGGCCTGCGCCTGCTGCTCGGAGCTGACGTAGGTGAAGGCGACGTCGGCGCCTTGCTCGGCCAGGAGCCGTACGGTCGCGGCTCCCAGTCCGCGCGATCCCCCCGTGACCAGGGCGACCTTGCCCGTGAGTGGTTTGCTCATTCTTCTCACCTCGTTGATTGATCCTCTCCGGCAGTCGCAACGTTAATGGTTACGACAGGCTGTCGCAACATTCACTGTTACGACTGCCGTAACATGAGGCGTGGTGACCGAGAGGAGGAGCCCGTGAGCGCCAACAGCAGGCTGACCATCGCTGCCCACGCGCTGGCCTGGATCGGCCTCTACCAGCGCCAGGGCCATGAGGTCGCCACCTCCGAGCAGATCGCGACCAGCGTGAACACCAACCCCGTGGTGATCAGACGGCTGCTCGGCGAGCTGCGCAGGGCCGGGCTCGTGGAGTCCCGGCGCGGCGTGGGCGCGGGCTGGTCGCTGGCACGCGAGCTGGAGTCGATGACCCTGCTCGACGTGTACGAGGCAGTGGAACCCGGCCCGCTGTTCGCGATGCACCGCACCACCCCGGACCAGGGATGCGTGGTGGGTCACGGCATCCAGCCGGCCATGCAGAGCATCTACGAGGGCATCGAGGAGACCGTGAGACACGAGCTGGCCCGCGTCACGCTCGCGGACGTACTCCGGGACGTACTCGCGGCACCTCGCTAGCCTCTCCGTTACGCCCTGACATCACCGAGATCCCCATCTGAGCCCAGTCCGGCGAGCAGTCTGGCAACCGTGTTGCAGTGCCCTGTCTCCCGCAAGGGCGCCGCGACATCAAGGGTCTGGGCGAGCTCCGCCACGTCGTCGAGGAGACGCCTCGAGAAGGCCCGCCCGTGATCGTGTGACGAGCTCTGCGCGAGTCTCACCGGTCCGACTCCGAGCAGTGGCAAGTCGAGCCTGGCACCGCCCTCGCAGGGGACGATTTCAAGATTGACCCGCATCAGATGTCAGCCAGCGTCTGGAACGCCTTGGCCGTGGCGGTCGACCACCTCCACCGCTTCCTCACCGGCAGTGGAGACGGCGTCCGGCGGGGCCCGGTCAGGCGTCCTCGGAGCCGGTGGGCCGGTCCAGGTAGGCGTGCAACGCCCCCGCCCCCTCGATCATCCCCCGCGTCCGGGTCGTCAAGGTTTCGCCGCGGGTGGTGATCGCCGCCCGCAGGGCCTCGCTGCTGCCCTCCCGGCGCAGGCCCTCCAGGACCGGTCTGATCTGGTCGAACAGGTAGTGGCTGCGGCGCAGGGTGTGCACCAGGCGGGCGTCGCGGACGTCGGTCGGCTCGTAGACGCGGTAGCCCGTGGAGCGTTCGCGGGACGGGGTGAGCAGGCCGGCGGTCTCCCAGACGCGCAGGGCGGACGTGCGGACGCCCAGCAGCGCGGCCACCTCGCCGATGCGCAGGCCGCCGGAGCGGGGGAGCGGGGCCGGGGGCTCCCGTGCCAGCAGTTCCAGGGCCTCGCTCGCCGCCCGCAGGGAGACCCGTTCCTCGTGCAGCGCGGCGTGCGCGGCGTCGACCAGGGCGAGCGCACCCGGGACGTCCCCGTCGTGGACCGCGCGCATGATCGCCGTCGACGTCACCGGGCCGTACCCCCGCAGCAGGGCCCGGTAGGCGAGCAGGGCCCGGCGGTGCGCCTCGCCGAAGACGCGGTAACCGGACGCGGTCCGCGCCGCCGGAGGGAGCACCCCGGCCTGTTCGTAGTTGCGGATCTGCTGCGTCGAGACGCCGGCCAGGCGGGCCAGGTCGACGGGACGGAGGCGGCGGTCGTTCTTCATCGGTTTGAAGGTTACGGCAAGAGGGGTCCCGCCTGCGGCTCGAAAGTCTCAACGTCGGACATCAATGGAACACTTGAAGGAATGGACTCCTGGATTCACGTCACCGGTGCGCGTCTGAACAACCTCAAGAACGTCTCCCTCTCCCTGCCGAAGAACCAGCTGGTCGTCATGACCGGCCTGTCCGGCTCCGGCAAGTCCACCCTCGCCTTCGACACCCTCCACCGGGAGGGCCAGCGGCAGTACCTGGAGTCGCTGGGCATGGTCACCGGCCTCGTCAGCAAGCCCGCCGTCGACTCGATCACCGGCCTGTCCCCGTCCATCAGCGTCGACCAGCACCACACCAACCGCAGCCCCCGCTCCACGGTCGGCACGGTCACCGAGGTGTTCACCTACCTGCGCCTGCTGTGGTCGCGCGTCGGCGTACGGCCGTGCCCGGGCTGCGGGCAGGGCATCCCGCCCTCGTACGCCGACGGCACCGAACCCGACGAGGACGCCGAGGCCGAGCAGCGGCCCTGCCCGCACTGCGGCACCCTCGTGCCCGACCTCGTCATGGGCTCCTTCTCCTTCAACAAGCCCGCCGGTGCCTGCCCGGCCTGCACCGGCCTCGGCGAGGTCATCCGCCCCGACGTGCGGCGCCTGGTCGACGGCGGCCGGTCGGTCGCCGACGGGGCGGTACGGGGCTGGAACGCCAAGTACACCCAGTGGGCCCTGCCCGTGCTGCGCGCCGCCGCCGCCCACTACGGCCTTCCCTTCGACACGGACCGGCCGGCCGGCGACCTGAGCGCGCCGGAGCGGGACCTGCTGCTGTACGGCGTCGAAAGCCCCGAGTCCGGCGCCACTTCCCCGGCACCGAACCGCCGAGGACGGTGTCGGCGGGCCGTTTCGAAGGGGTCGCGACGGCACTGCTGCGCCGTTACGACGAGCGCGCCGACGACCCCGACTACCGCGAACGGGCCGAGCAGCAGGGCCTGGTGAGGCAGCCGTGCGCGGAGTGCGGCGGAACGCGGCTGCGGCCGGAGAGCCGGGCGGTGACCGTGCACGGCCTCACCATCGTGGAGGCCGCGCGGCTCCCGCTGGCCGACCTCGGCACCTGGCTCGCCGGCCTGCGGGAGCGGACCACCGGCGACGAGTGGCTGCTCGTCGAGCCGGTCGTGGCCGACCTGGAGGAGCGGGTGCGGCGCCTGGTGGACGTCGGGGTCGGCTACCTCACCCTCGGCCAGGCCACACCCAGCCTCTCGGCCGGGGAGACGCAGCGGCTGCGCCTGGCCGCCCTGCTCGGCTCCGGCCTGACCGGTGTCCTGTACGTCCTCGACGAACCGACCATCGGCCTGCACCCCTCGGACACCGCCCGCCTGGTCGGCGTCCTGCGCCGCCTGCGCGACCTCGGCAACACCGTGCTGGTCATCGAGCACGACCTGGAGGTGCTGCGCGCCGCGGACCACGTGGTCGACGTCGGCCCGGGCGCGGGCCGTGACGGCGGCCGAATCGTCGCCGCCGGCACCCCCGAGGAGGTCGCCCGCACCGAGGGCTCGGTGACCGGCGCGTACCTGTCCGGGCGCCTGTCCGTGCCGGGTTCGCGCCGGCGCGGCGACAGCGACACGGCCGTCGTGATCCGCGGGGCACGCGCCCACAACCTCAAGGACCTGACGGTACGGATCCCGCTGCGCCGCCTGGTGACGATCACCGGCCCGTCCGGCTCGGGCAAGTCGACGCTGCTGCTGGACATCCTCGGCCGGGCCGCCCGGCGGCACTTCGACCGGGCCGGGGACCCGCCCGCCGAGCACGACGGCATCGACGGCTGGGAGCACCTGTCCAAGGCCGTCCTCATCGACCAGGAGCCGGTCAGCCGCCTCCCGCGCTCCAACGCGGCGACCTACTCGGACGTCTTCACCCCGATCCGCGAGCTCTTCGCCGCCCGCAGCCGGGGCGCCCTCACCGCCGGGCACTTCTCCTTCAACGTGCCCGGGGGCCGCTGCGAACGCTGCGAGGGCGCGGGCGTCCTCACCGTGCGCATGCACTTCCTCCCGGCGGTGGAAGTCCGCTGCCCCACCTGCCAGGGCCGCCGCTTCCGGCCGGAGGTGCTGTCGGTCCGCCACGAGGGCCACGACATCGCCGAGGTGCTCCGCGCGACGGTCGACGAGGCCCTGACCGTGTTCCGCGACGTGCCGCCGATCGCCGCCCGGCTGCGCCGCATGGCGGACGTCGGCCTGGGCTACCTCCCGCTCGGCCAGCCCGCCACCACCCTCTCCGGCGGCGAGGCCCAGCGCCTGAAACTCGCGAAGGAACTGGGCCGGCGCACGACGGGCCGCGCGCTGTACCTCCTCGACGAACCGACGACCGGTCTGCACTCCGCCGACACCGCCCGCCTCCTCGACGTCCTCCAGCGCCTGGTCGACGCCGGGCACTCGGTCGTCACCATCGAGCACAACACCGACGTCGCCCGCGCCTCCGACTGGCTGATCGACCTCGGCCCGGTGGGCGGCGCGGGCGGCGGGCAGCTCATGGCGCAGGGCGCACCCGGCACCTGAACGTCTCGGGCACCTGAACGCCCCCGGCACCTGAACGTTTCCGGCTCCTCACGCGTCTTCGTCGCGTAACCGTCGTGACGGAGCGCGGGCTCCAGGGGGAGGCGTACCGATGAAGGTGTCCTGGCCGAGGTGGTCGCTGCCGGTGGCGGCCGTCCTCGCCCCGCTGAGCGCGGGCTGCGCGCCCCCGTCCCCGGACGGCGGCGCGCGGCCGGCGCCCTCCTGCGCCTACGTCGTCGAGTACGACGGGCGCACCTACCTCGGCCGGGACGAGACCGACGTGCCCCTCGGCCGGTCGCTCGGCCCCGCCACCCGCCCGGCCTGCGACGACACACCCGGCGACGGCGACGACGGGGAGGAGCCGGTCCCGACGACCGCGTTCGCCGTGCGGGGTGTGGACCCCGCCGTCGCGGTCGCGGTCGCCGAGGGCACCGACGCGTACCGCCTCGTCGTCGCCGAGTCCGTCGAGGACCTCCCGCCCGCGCTGCGGAAGCTGACCGGCGGCTCCTGAGCCCGGCCCCGGTTCAGCCGCCCTGCCGTTCCAGCACCGCGTAGTCGGCGAAGCTGCGGCGGTAGCGCAGGTGCCGGGTCTCCTGCGTGTGCCTGCGCTGCCACTCCTCCACCTCGCCGGGCGCCCGGCACGGCCCCGAACTCGCCCCGCAGTCCGCGTCCTCGCCCGAGACGCAGTACGCCTGGTACTCGGGCAGGGCGGACGGGTCCTGCACGATCGTGTACGGCACGTACCGGAAGACCCTGCGCGCCGGTGACTCCCCGCCGTGCTCCTCCCGTTGGTGCTGGCGCAGCAGCACGTTCGCGTCCGTCACGGCACTCGCGTCGAACACCGCCCGGGCCCGGTCCCGCCGGACGGACAGCTCCTCGCACACCGCGCAGCCCCGCACCGGCAGCGGAGGCCGGTTCGGATCAGCCGACAGCCCTTCCCTGGAACGGTCGTTGGCCGCGCGCACGCCCGCGCTGAGTCGTTCGTCCGGGGTCGCCTCCCGGACCCGCGCCGCATCCGCCTGCCACTCCCGGCCGCCGCCGACCGGGCGCAGCATCACGTACGGGCCGATCCTGTCCTGGTACTCGCCGACCCTGTTCGTCCGCGGGTCGTAGACGAGCGTTCCCGGTTCCATTTCGCGCACCTCCGTCACTCTGGGTGTATTGAGCGTTGCGCACGGGAATGGCTCGCTTCAATGCTTGGCGTGTGACACCGGTGCACTGTCACGGAGGGGATGCCGTGAGCCGACGGAACGGCGGGACGGAGTCGGGGGCGAGCACGGCGGCCGTGTTCGGCGAGGTGCTGCGGCACTTCCGGGAGGCGGCGCTGCTCACGCAGGAGGGTTTGGCGCGGCAGATCCCGTGCGACCGCTCGCACGTGGCGCGGGTGGAGGCCGGTACGCGGGTGCCGCAGGACTCCTTCGCGAAGGCGTGCGACGAACTCCTCGGCACGGGTGGGGTGTTGGCGCGACTGTGGACCAGGATCGACTGGTATCCGCGGGTGGAGCATCCCGACTGGTTCCGGCGGCGGGCCGAGATGGATGAGGAGGCGGTCGCTCTCCGGGAGTACCAGGAGCGTGTCATGCCGGGCTTGTTGCAGACGGCGGACTACGCCCGTGCGTTGTTCTCCTTGCTCGTCAGCGGGGAGGAGGTGGAGGAGCGAGTGCGTGCCCGACTGAGCCGCCAGCAGCGCTTCTTGGCGGATGGGGGCCCGCTCTACATCGTCGTCCTGGATGAGAGCTGCCTGCGCAACATGATCGGCAGCTCGGCCGTGATGCGGGACCAGTGTGCGCACTTGCTCAGCGTCGGAAAGCGACCCAACATCCGCGTCCAGGTCGCCCCGGCGGGCCGCCTCGGCCTGTTTCGCCCCAGCGGATCCATGTCCCTCATCAGGCTTCCCGACGGGCACGAGTGGGTCTACTCGGAATCGCTGGACCAGGGCCATTTCAACGACAATCCAGCCCTCATCGCGAGGCACAGCCACACCTATGATGTGCTCAGGGCGGACGCCCTGTCGGCTTCCCAGTCCGCCGCTCTCATCCGCGAGACGATGGAGAGGTACGAGCAGCATGGACCGGAACGAGCTCACCTGGGTCAAGAGCAGCTACAGCGACGCCAACGGCGGCAACTGCATAGAAATAGCCCCCGGTTACGACGAAACCGTCCCCGTCCGCGACAGCAAGAACCCTGACGGGCCGGTCCTGGTCGTCACCCGGTCCGCCTGGTCCGCGTTCACAGCCGCTCTCTAGCCCTACGGCTCGTCCCGCTTGGGATCCTCGTCCCGCTTCTCGTCGTCGAGCGACTTCAGGAAGTCGGGGTTGTCGTCCGGCGCGACCCACTGCTGCCGCGCGCGGGCGCTCCGGACGCCGGACCAGCCCTCGGCGGCCGGGCTGCGCTTCTTTCCGGCGATCAGCCAGGAGATCGAGCCGACGAGCGGGAACAGCAGCACGAGGATCGCCCACAGCGGCTTGGGCATGTGACGGATGTCGTCGTCCTTGGTGCTGATGCAGTCGATGAACGCGTACACGCTCAGTGCCAGCGGCACGAGGAACATCAGTACCCGGAGCATGCGCGGCCTCTCAGCAAAGCGGTGGGTGGTTCCAGGCCAGCGTAGCCGCTCGGGGATACTGGACCCCATGGCTTACGACGATCTTCGCTCCCTGCTCAGGGCGCTGGAGCGCGAGGGCGACCTCAAGCGCATCAAGGCCGAGGTGGATCCGTACCTGGAGGTCGGGGAGATCGTCGACCGGGTGCAGAAGGCCGGCGGCCCGGCGCTGCTCTTCGAGAACGTGCGCGGTTCGCGCATGCCGCTCGCGATGAACGTGTACGGCACCGACCGGCGGCTGCTGAAGGCCCTGGGCCTGAAGTCGTACGCGGAGATCTCCGAGCGGATCGGCGGGTTGCTGAAGCCCGAGCTGCCGCACGGGTTCGTCGGCGTGCGCGAGGCCTTCGGCAAGCTCGGCGCGATGACGCACGTGCCGCCGAAGAAGGTGAAGGACGGCCCGGTGCAGGAGGTCGTCCTGACCGGGGACGACGTCGACCTCGACCAGCTGCCCGCCCTCTTCACCTGGCCCAAGGACGGCGGGTCCTTCTTCAACCTCGGGCTGACCCACACCAAGGACCCGGAGAGCGGCGTCCGCAACCTCGGGCTGTACCGGCTCCAGCGGCACGACAAGCGCACCATCGGCATGCACTGGCAGATCCACAAGGACAGCCGGAACCACTACCAGGTGGCCGCGCGCCGGGGCGAGCGGCTGCCGGTCGCCATCGCCTTCGGCTGCCCGCCCGCCGTGACGTACGCCTCCACCGCGCCGCTGCCGGGGGACATCGACGAGTACCTGTTCGCCGGGTTCCTCGCGGGCAAGCGGATCGAGATGGTCGACTGCAAGACCGTTCCGCTCCAGGTGCCCGCGCAGGCGGAGGTCGTGATCGAGGGCTGGCTGGAGCCGGGCGAGATGCTGCCCGAGGGGCCGTTCGGCGACCACACCGGCTTCTACACGCCGCAGGAGCCGTTCCCGGCGCTGAGGATCGACTGCGTGACGATGCGCAAGCGGCCGCTGCTCCAGTCGATCGTCGTGGGCCGGCCGCCGACGGAGGACGGGCCGCTGGGCCGGGCGACGGAACGCTTCTTCCTGCCGCTGCTGAAGATCATCGTGCCGGACATCGTGGACTACCACCTGCCGGAGGCGGGCGGCTTCCACAACTGCGCGATCGTCTCGATCGACAAGAAGTACCCGAAGCACGCGCAGAAGGTCATGCACGCCATCTGGGGCGCGCACATGATGTCGCTCACCAAGCTGATCGTGGTCGTCGACTCCGACTGCGACGTGCACGACCTGCACGAGGTGGCCTGGCGGGCGCTCGGCAACACGGACTACGCCCGGGACCTGAGCATCGTCGAAGGCCCCGTCGACCATCTGGACCACGCCTCCTACCAGCAGTTCTGGGGCGGCAAGGCCGGGATCGACGCGACGAAGAAGTGGCCCGAGGAGGGCTACACGCGCGACGGCGGCTGGCCCGACATGGTCGAGTCGGACCCGGAGACGGCGGCGAAGGTGGACCGCCGCTGGAAGGAGTACGGGCTGTGACCTCCGCCTCCGCCGCGATCCCGCAGCCGGGACGGACCAAGGCGTTCCTGCGGCTGGTGATGATCGAGCACTCGGTCTTCGCGCTGCCCTTCGCGTACATCGCCTCGCTCACGGCGATGTACCAGTGGGACAAGAACATCCACTGGGGGCGGCTGCTGCTGGTCACCGTCTGCATGGTCGGCCTGCGGACCTTCGCGATGGCGGTCAACCGGATCATCGACCGGGAGATCGACGCGCGGAACCCGCGCACCGCGCACCGCGAGCTGGTGACCGGCGCGATGTCGGTGAAGCACGCCTGGACGGGCGCGCTGATCGCCCTGGCGGTCTTCCTGGGCGCGGCGGCCCTGCTGAACCCGCTCTGCCTGGCCCTGGCCCCCATCGCGGTGATCCCGATGGTGGTCTACCCCTACGGCAAGCGGTTCACGAACTTCCCCCAGGCCATCCTCGGTCTCGCCCAGGCGATGGGCCCGATCGGCGGCTGGCTGGCCGTCTCGGGCTCCTGGTCCTGGGACGCCGTGATACTGGGTCTCGCCGTGGGCGTCTGGATCGGCGGTTTCGACCTGATCTACGCCTGCCAGGACGTGGATGCCGACCGTGAGATCGGCGTCATGTCCGTCCCGGCGCGCTTCGGCGTCCCGGCGGCGATCTGGGGCGCCCGGGTCTGCCACGCCGTGACGACGGCCCTGTTCGTCTGGTACGCCCTGGTCACCGGCGCGGGCGCCTTCTTCTGGCTGGGCCTGCTGATCGTCGCCGCCGCGTTCCTCTACGAGCACTCCATCGTCCGCCCCCACGACCTCTCCCGTGTGAACAGGGCGTTCTTCAGCGTCAACGGCTTCATCGGCATCGCCCTGTTCGTGTGCGCGCTGCTGGATCTGCTCGTGCGGGGTCTGACCGTGTAGTTACGGTGCGGCCTACCATCGGGTGCAGGATCCCAAGGAGGCCGCCATGACCGTCTCGGACATCGACCGCCTGCACTCGCAGCTCAGCAAGCTGGAGGACCTGTTCCCCGGCTATCTGACGGAGATTGTCGAGGGCAGCATCGTGATGAACCCGGTCAGGCCGTTCCACGGGAAGACCATCCAGCGGCTGTGGAACATCGTCGAGGGACAGCTGCCTGCCGAGTGGGCCCTGGTGAGCGACGTCGCCTTTCCGTTCGACGACGCCAACGAGTTCTGCCCCGACCTCGCCGTCATCCCTGCGGAGGCGGAAGACGAGAACCACAGCGCTTACCCGGCGGACTTGATCGAGCTCGTGGCCGAAGTGGTGTCACCGGAGAGCATTCGCCGCGACTACGAGGTGAAGCCTCGCTGGTACGCCTCCCGCGGCATCGCCAACTACCTGGTCCTCGACCCGCTCCAAGGGCACCTCGTGACCATGTGGAACCCCGGCCCCGACGGCTACCGCGGGCGGGACACCCTTCCGTACGGTCACGAACTGACCCTTGACTCCCCACTCGGCAAGCTGATCATCCCCACCACCCACCTTCCGGTCGACCGCAAGGCGCGCGACCGCGGCTAGGGGCGTTCCTCCCAGGTGAGGGCTCGGCTCGCGGCCCGGCGGCGGAAGGCGAACGCCGCCCCCACCCCCGCCAGCAACCCCAGCAGGTGGCCCTGCCAGCTGATGCCGGTCTGGGTCGGGGCCAGGCCCGACAGGATCGAGCCGCCCCAGATCGCGGCGACCAGGATGCCCGCCAGGATGCCCCAGGGGCGGCGCTCCACGAAGCCGGTGACCAGGAGGAAGCCGAAGAGGCCGAAGACCAGGCCCGAGGCGCCCGCCGTGTTCGTGTGCGCCGGGGATAGGAGCCATACGCCCAGGCCGTCGACGAGGACGATCAGCGCGCAGACCACGAGGAAGCGGCGCAGACCGGACAGGGCTGCCAGGAAGCCGAGGACCAGCAGCGGCAGCGTGTTCGACAGCAGATGCGCGAAGCCGAAGTGGACGAAGGCCGACGGGACGACGTCGACCAGCTCCGACGGCTCGCGCGGCGTGACGCCGAAGCGGTCCAGGGCGTGACCCGTCGCCACGTCGGCCACTTCCAGCAGCCACAGCAGCGCCACCCAGGCCAGCATCAGCTTGCCCGCGGCCAGCGCCCGGTCCCCCGTCGACCACCCTTCTCGCGGACCCGGCATGGCGACCCCCAGTGCTCGCTCGTCCCCTCCGTGCAACGGCCCGCCCCCCTTGGCCGGTTCCCACCCCGCGCCGCCGGATAGGCTCGGAGTCGTGAACCCAGTCAAGCCAGGCGAGACGCCGCGTACGCCTTGGATCGTAGGGGTGTCCGGCGCCTCCGGCACCCCGTATGCCGCTGCCGTGCTGCGGGCCCTGCTCGCCGCCGGCGAGAGCGTCGACCTCGTGGTGTCCCGGGCCTCCCGGCTCACCCTCCTCGACGAGACGGGGATCGCGTTCCGGGACGCCCACTGGCGCGACGACCTGCGCGCATGGCTCGCCCGGGGCGCCGACGGCAAGCCGGACACCTTCTCCGCCGACCTCGACGCCGTACGGTACTGGAGCGCCGGCGACCTGGCCGCCGGTCCCTCCTCGGGGTCGTACCCCACCAAGGGCATGCTCGTCGTGCCCGCCTCGACGGCGAGCGTGGCCGGGGTCGCGCTCGGGTTGTCGAAGGACCTGTTGCAGCGGGCGGCGAGCGTGACCCTCAAGGAGGGACGCAAGCTGATCGTGGCCGTACGGGAGACCCCGCTGAACGGCCAGACCCTGCGCCACCTGGTCACCCTCGACGACGCGGGCGCGACGGTCGTGCCCGCCTCACCCGCCTTCTACGCGGGCGCGACGCACATCCAGGACCTGGTGGACTTCGTCGCCGGACGCGTACTCGACGCGGCGGGCGTGCCGCACACGCTCTACCGCCGTTGGCAAGGTGAGCTCGGCGGCGGGGCACACCGCCCCGACTGAGCGGGCACACCGGAACTCATCGGACCCACAGACAACTTCAGCGGAAGGCTTCGATCGCAATGGACGCGGTGGACAGGCAGCTCATCCAGGCCCTGAGGGAGAACGGCCGGGCCTCCTACGCGGAGCTGGGACGCCTCGTCGGCCTGTCGGGACCCAGCGTCACCGACCGCATCAACCGGCTGGAGGCGGCCGGCGTCATCACCGGCTACCGGGCCACCGTCGACGCGGCCTCGCTCGGCCTCGGCGTCACCGCCCTCATCGGCATCTCCCTGTCCGACGCCACGGACCACGAGGACGTGGCGCAGCGGCTGCGGGACCTCTCGGAGATCGAGGACTGCTGGTTCATCGCGGGGGACGACTCGTACATGCTCAAGGTGCGGGCGGCGGACGTGGACGGCCTGGAGAAGATCATCCGGCGGCTCAGCGGGACCAAGGGCGTGTCCCGGACCCGTACCACCATCGTGCTCTCCACGAAGTGGGAGAACCGGGTCGGGGAACTGCCGGAAGAGGTCTAGTCGTACGGTGGGGACGTCTCCGTAGAAAGGTGTGGGCATGGATCTCGGGCTCAAGCGCGAGCTGGAGGAGAAGGTCAGGGCCGGTGAGCGCCTGACCCGTGAGGACGGCATCGCGCTGTACGAGTCGGACGACCTGGCCTGGCTCGGCGGCCTCGCGCACGAGGTGCGCACCCGCAAGAACGGCGACGTCGTGCACTTCAACGTCAACCGTCACCTCAACATGACGAACGTGTGCACGGCCTCCTGCGCGTACTGCTCCTTCCAGCGCAAGCCGGGGGAGAAGGACGCGTACACGATGCGCATCGAGGAGGCCGTCAAGCTCGCCAAGGCGATGGAGTCGGAGAACCTCACCGAGCTGCACATCGTCAACGGGCTGCACCCGAACCTGCCGTGGCGGTACTACCCGCGGTCGCTGCGGGAGCTGAAGGCCGCCCTGCCGAACGTGTCGCTGAAGGCCTTCACGGCCACGGAGATCCACCACTTCGAGACGATCTCCGGCATGAGCGCCTCCGAGATCCTGGACGAGCTGATCGACGCGGGTCTGGAGTCGCTGACCGGCGGCGGCGCGGAGATCTTCGACTGGGAGGTCCGGCAGCACATCGTGGACCACCGGACGCACTGGGAGGACTGGTCCCGCATCCACCGGCTGGCGCACGAGAAGGGCCTGAAGACCCCGTGCACGATGCTGTACGGGCACATCGAGGAGCCGCGCCACCGGGTGGACCACGTGCTGCGGCTGCGCGAGCTGCAGGACGAGACCGGCGGCTTCCAGGTCTTCATCCCGCTGCGCTACCAGCACGACTTCGTGGACATGAAGGACGGCAAGGTCCGCAACCGCCTCCAGGCGCGCACGCAGATGGCGACGGGCGCGGAGGCGCTGAAGACCTTCGCGGTGTCGCGGCTGCTGTTCGACAACGTGCCGCACGTGAAGGTCTTCTGGGTGATGCACGGCGTGCAGACCGCCCAGCTGGCGCTGCAGCACGGTGCCGACGACATGGACGGGTCGGTCGTCGAGTACAAGATCACACACGACGCGGACAACTTCGGGACGCCGAACAAGCTGACGCGGGAGGACCTGCTGGACCTGATCCGTGACGCCGGGTTCCGGCCCGTGGAGCGGAACACGCGGTACGAGATCATCCGGGAGTACGAGGGGCCTGACCCGGAGCGTCGCGAATCGCCCCAGCCGATGCGGGTGTGATCGTTTTCCGGTGCGGGTGCGTGGGGGCTGGCCGCGCGGTTCCCCGCGCCCCCGAGGTGGGTACCCGGCCGGCATGGTCGCCACCGGGGCGCCGGAAGACGCCTATACCGCCGAGCCCTTCGTTCCCGGTCGGGGCGGGCTTTCCGCCCTGCGCCGGGCCGCCGCCGGCTGCCGTGGGTGCCCGTTGCACCGGGACGCCACCCAGACCGTCTTCGGGGACGGGGACAAGGACGCCCGGGTGATGCTCGTGGGGGAGCAGCCCGGGGACCAGGAGGACCGGCAGGGGAAGCCGTTCGTGGGGCCCGCGGGCAAGCTGCTCGACCGGGCCCTCGCGGAAGCCGGCATCGACCCCGGCGAGGCCTACGTCACCAATGCCGTGAAGCACTTCAAGTTCACGCGGGCCGAGCCGCGCAAGCGGCGGATCCACAAGGCGCCGACCCTGCGCGAGATGACCGCGTGCGGGCCCTGGCTCGCCGCGGAGCTGGCCGTCGTGGAGCCGGAGCTGATCGTGGTGCTGGGGGCCACCGCCGGGAAGGCGCTGCTGGGGTCCTCCTTCCGGGTGACGCAGGTGCGCGGGACGGTGCTGGAGGAGGAGATCCACGGGCGGCCGGAGCGGCTGGTGCCCACCGTGCATCCCTCGGCGGTGCTGCGGGCCGACGACCGGGAGGCGGCCTACCAGGGGCTGGTCGCGGATCTGAAGGTGGCGGCGAGAGCCCTGTCGTAATAGCTACAATCCAGGCATGCCCCTTACCTTCACGCTGGATCCGGCCGTCACCCCGGAACTTCGCGACGGCATCCTCGACCTGTGGACCGACGTCTCCAACGCCGGCGGGGCCGTCGGCTTCGTGCCCCCGGTGACCCGCGAGGACATCCGGCCGCAGCTGGTCGCGCACTTCGCGTCCATGGCCGAGGGGCGGGTCCGGCTGCTCGTCGGGCACGACGAGGACGGACGGGTCGCGGCGACCGCGTTCCTCACCTTCAACACGCACCACCTGATGACGCACTGGCTGTGGCTGTACACCGTGATGGTGCACCCGCGGCACCAGGGCCGGGGGCACGGCCGCGAGCTGCTGGCCGCGGCCGCCGACGCCGCCCGCGGGATCGACGGGATCGAGGCGATCCGGCTGACCTGCCGCGGCGGACTCGGCCTGGAGCGGTTCTACGCCTCGTGCGGCTACAAGGAGGTCGGCCGGATCCCCGGCGCCATCCGGGTCGCGCCGGGCGACGACCGCGACGACGTGATCATGCTCCTCCCGCTGCACTGACCCCCCTGCGAGACCGGCCGTCCGGCGTGCTTCACTGGACGGTGCCCCTTTGGGTGTGTTCGTTCCGGCCGTTCGAAACGGAAGAGTGGATTGAGATGCTCCGCTACACGCTGATGCGCCTCGGTGTCTTCGTGGGCTGCCTCGTGGTCGTCTGGGGCGCCGTCTACTCGGGCCTCGCCCCGCGCGGCCTCGGCGACAGCAACGGCCTGTGGGTCGTGCTGCTCGCCCTGCTGATCTCCGCGCCGATCAGCTTCGTCGTGCTGCGCAAGGAGCGCGACCGCGCCTCCATCCAGGTCGCCCAGCGGGTCGACCGGATGAAGGCCAGCCTGGACGCCAACCGCAACCAGGAGGACGTCGCCGACGACACGGCCCGGGCCCAGGGGCAGACCTCGTAGGAGCCCTCTCGCAGGTGGGCAGCGCCCCGTTTCCGCACATGCGCGGACACGGGGCGCTTTGCCTTGTATGGGTGTGTGTGACCCGTCACCTGTCAAAGCCAGGCTTTGGGGTCCTCAAAGCTCCGGTGTTAAGGTCTGTGTATGAAGTCAGCAGTCGTGCCCCATTCGCCCCTGAGCGCTCCGCTCGTGGCGCGGCTGCACGTGGATCTCTGTCGGTGCGCGTCCGCTTTCTGTCGTCCCTGACGTAACGCAACCCCCGTCGTCTCCCACGTCAGTCCCCCCGTTACGCGTCCCCCCAACGGAGTCAGTCGCGTGTCCTCACACACGAAGTCCTTCAAGGTGCCCTTCTGGGCCCAGATACTCACCGGTCTCCTCCTGGGTGTGCTGCTCGGCTGGCTCGCCCGCAGCCAGGACCTGTCCTGGCTGGTCACGACCCTGGAGAAGGTCGGCGACACCTTCATCGGCCTGCTGAAGCTGGCCGTCGCACCGCTCGTCTTCTTCGCGATCCTGGTCTCGATCACCAACCTGCGGAAGGTCAACAACGCGGCCCGTCTGGCCTCGCGCACCCTCCTGTGGTTCATGATCACGTCGCTGATCGCGGTGAGCATCGGCCTCGTCATCGGCCTGGTGACCAACCCCGGCTCCGGCACCGGCCTCACGCCCAAGGACGGCGCGAAGCCCGAGACCACCGGCTCCTGGATCGACTTCCTGACCGGCATCGTGCCGACGGACGTCATCACGCCGTTCACCGAGCTGAACGTCCTGCAGATTGTCTTCATGGCCGCCGTCGCCGGTATCGCCGCCCTGCAGCTCGGCGAGAAGGCCCAGCCGATCCTCACCCTGAGCGAGTCCGTCCTCAGCCTGCTGCAGAAGGCCCTGTGGTGGGTCATCCGGCTCGCCCCGCTCGGCACGATCGGCCTGATCGGCCACGCCATCGCCACCTACGGCTGGGACCTGATCGGCAAGTACGCGACGTTCACCGCCGACATCTACGTCGGCTGCCTCATCGTGATGTTCGGCGTCTACCCGACGCTGCTCGCGGCCGTCGCCAAGGTCAACCCGGTCCAGTTCTTCAAGGGCGCCTGGCCCGCGATCCAGCTGGCCTTCGTCTCCCGCTCGTCCGTCGGCACCATGCCGCTGACGCAGAAGGTCACCGAGCGGCTCGGCGTGCCGAAGGAGTACGCGTCCTTCGCGGTGCCGTTCGGCGCCACGACCAAGATGGACGGCTGCGCCGCGATCTACCCGGCCATCGCCGCGATCTTCGTCGCGCAGATCTTCGACATCCAGCTGGGCGTCGGCGACTACCTGCTGATCGCGTTCGTCTCGGTGGTCGGCTCCGCCGCCACGGCCGGTCTCACCGGCGCGACGGTCATGCTGACCCTCACCCTGTCCACCCTCGGCCTGCCGATGGAGGGCGTGGGCCTGCTCCTCGCGATCGACCCGATCCTGGACATGATCCGCACCGCGACCAACGTCGCCGGGCAGGCGCTCATCCCGGTCCTGGTCTCCGCCCGCGAGAACCTGCTCGACCGGGACGCCTACGCCACGGCCGACGGTTCGGACCTCGCGCTGGACGACGAGCCGCGTGACGCGCGGCCCGAGCGGGTGCCCGCCGCCGCCTGACGCGCCGGACGCACTGACGCCACGGGCCCCCGGCCGCCCCTCCTCCGGTTCTTCCGGCGGAGGGGCGGCCTTTCGCGGCGGAGGGCCGGCTCTTTCCGGCGGAGGGCCGGCCGGGGGCCCGTACGCTAAGCGGTATGGGTGCCGTGAAGACGAAGCGGATGCCGCGTGCGGTCCGTGAGCAGCAGATGCTGGACGCCGCCGTGCGCATCTTCGGCCAACGCGGCTACATGGCCGCGTCGATGGACGAGATCGCCGAACTGGCGGGCGTGTCCAAGCCGTTGGTCTACCTGTACCTGAACTCCAAGGAAGACCTCTTCACCGCCTGCATCCGCCGGGAGGCCAAGGCCCTCGTCGAGGCGGTGCGCGCCGGTGTCCGCCGTGACCTGCCCGCCGACCGGCAACTGTGGGAAGGCCTGGGCGCGTTCTTCGCGCACACCGCCGAGAACCCCGACGCCTGGTCGATCCTGCACCTCCAGGCCCGTACGCACGGCGAGCCCTTCGCCGCCGAAGTCGCCGCGATGCGCGAGGAGATCGTCGCGTTCGTGACGCAGCTGATCCTCGCCGGGGCCCGCGAGGCCCACCGCGACCCGGACCTGCCCGAACGCGAGGTCGCCGGGCTCGCCGAGGCCCTGGTCGGCGCCGCCGAGTCCCTGGCGGCCTGGGCCAACGCCACCGACGGCGTCACGGCCCGCCAGGCCGCCGCCACCCTGATGAACTTCGCCTGGGCCGGGCTCGGCGACCTCATGGAGGGACGGCCCTGGTCGCCTCCGGAGGACGGGGCGGACGCCGGGACCGGGTAGGCGGGCGGCCAGCCCTTCCTCAGCAGGGGAGGACCTCTCCGCTCACGTGCACCCGGTCGCCCCCGCCCCGCAGTTCGAAGCGGGTGTCCTCCGCCGCGTAGGTCACCGTCCCCGGCAGCGGCACCGGTGCCCTGAAGTCCGCCCGGACGTGGCAGGAGTCCGGCGTGCCGTGCGCGGCGAGGCAGCGGGCCGCCGTCCACATGCCGTGCGCGATGGCCCGGGGGAAGCCGAACAGCCGGGCGGTGAGCGGGTGGAGGTGGATGGGGTTGCGGTCCCCGGACGCGGCCCCGTAGCGGCGCCCGACGTCCCCGGCGAGCCGCCACTCGGCGACGGCGGGCAGCGGCCTGCGCGCCTCCTCCGCCGCACGGGTCCCGGCGGGGCGCCCGGCGCCGTGGCGGGCGAGGTACGTGCTGCTCGACTCCCACACCAGGTCACCGCCGTCGCGTACCTCGGTGACGACCGTCGCCTGCGTGCCGCGCCGGTGCGGGGCCAGTCCCTCGACGTGGACGGCCAGTTCGTACGTGCCGGTGGCGGGCATCGCCGCGTGCCGCGTGATCGTGACCGACGTGTGGACGAGACCCAGCAGCGGCAGCGGGAAGTCCCGCCCGCTCATCAGCCGCATGGCCAGCGGGAAGCCCAGCACGTGCGGATAGGTCACCGGCAGGGCGTCCTCGCCGGTGGGGAAACCGCACACCCGCTCGTACGCCGCCAGCCGCGCGAGGTCGACGCGCAGGCCGGGCAGGACGAGCCGGGCGCGCGCGAACCGGGCGTCGGGCGACGGCCGTTTGAAGGGCGACAGCACGGCGCCGCGGGCCAGGAGCGGGGCGAGCGAAGGGGGCCCGGTGAGCACGACGGTGGCGCCGGTCATCAGGCCCCCAGCAGGCTCTGGCCGCAGACGCGCACGACCTGGCCGTTGACCGCGCCCGAGGCGGGATGGGCGAGCCAGGCGGTCGTCTCGGCGACGTCGGCCGGAAGACCGCCCTGCGCGAGGGAGTTCATGCGGCGGCCCGCCTCGCGGATGAACAGCGGGATCGCGGCCGTCATCGTCGTCTCGATGAAGCCGGGTGCCACCGCGTTCACCGTCACGCCGTGCTCGTCGAGCGCGCGCGGGGCGAGGGAGCGGACCAGGCCGACGACGCCCGCCTTGCTCGCCCCGTAGTTCGTCTGGCCCGCGTTCCCGGCGAGACCGGCGATCGAGGCCGTCGCCACGACGGAGCCGCCGCGCTTGAGCGTCCCCGCCTTCAGCAGGGCGTCGGTGGTGCGCAGCACGCTCGCCAGGTTCACCTCCAGCACCGAGGCCCAGCGCTCGGCCGGCATGTTCACCAGCCGCCGGTCGCGGGTGATGCCCGCGTTGTGGACCAGCAGGTCCAGGCCGTCCGGGAGGGCCTCGGCGATCCGCGCGCCCGCGTCGGCGGTGGTGATGTCGAGCGGCAGGGCGGTACCGCCGATCCGGTCGGCGACGCGCCGGGCGTCCTGCTCGGCCTGCGGCACGTCGAGGACGACGACCCGGGCCCCGTCCCGCGCGAGCGTCCCGGCGACGGCCTCACCGATGCCCCGGGCACCGCCGGTGACCAGGGCGGTGCGACCGGCCAGGGGACGGTCCCAGTCCAGGTCCGCGGGGGCCCGGTGGGCCGGTCCGACCTCGATCGCCTGGCCGCTGACGTAGGCGGACCTGGGCGACAGCAGGAACCGGAGCGTGGACTCGGCGGCGGCCGCGTCCGTCAGCCGGACCAGGTTCACCGTCCTGCCCCGGCCGATCTCCTTGCCGAGCGAGCGCGTGAAGCCCTCCAGGGCCTGCTGGGCCGCGGCCTGGTGGTGGTCGGCCGGGTCGAGCGGGGCGCCGAGCACGAGCACGCGCCCGCTCGGGACGACCGACCGCACGACGGGGTGCAGCGCCGCGTGCACCTCGGCCAGGCCCTCGACGTCCCGCACGCCGGTCGCGTCCAGCACGACGGCCGCCGCCCGGTCCGGCCCGGCCGGTCCGAGTCCCGTCCGGGCGAGGAGGGGGGCCAGGTCCAGTCGGGACGTCCCGGCGGTCAGGTGGCGCAGGCCGCCGTCCAGGGCGGGGTGCTCGGGGGACCAGCGGGCCAGCGCCGCGGGCTGCGGCAGCCCGAGCCGGCGGGTGAGGAAGCGGCCGGGCGCGGTACCCGTGAAGCGTAGATAGCGGTCGGCCATGCCAACTCCTGGTTCCGGCGAAGCAGTGGGCGGGGGCAAAGGTGCTTACTCTGGAGTAAGGTTACCGGAGGTAAGGCTATGTCACGGACGAGGAGCGGGTCGAGATGAGCTCTCAGCAGCTGTCGCCGTCGGTACGGCGCGTGGCGATCGTCGGCGGAGCCCGCATCCCCTTCGCCCGCTCCGACGGCCCGTACGCCACCGCCTCCAACCAGCAGATGCTCACCGCCGCCCTAAACGGCCTCGTCGAGCGGTACGGCCTGGACGGACCGGGCGCGGTCGGCGAGTTCGTCGCCGGCGCGGTCCTCAAGCACAGCCGCGACTTCAACCTCGCCCGCGAAACCGTCCTCGCCTCCAGGCTCCACCCGCGCACCCCCGCCTATGACATCCAGCAGGCCTGCGGCACCGGCCTCCAGGCCGTCATCGCCGCCGCCAACAAGATCGCCCTGGGCCAGACCGACGCGGCGATCGCGGGCGGCGCCGACACCGCCAGCGACGCGCCCCTCGGCGTCAACGACTCCCTGCGCCGCGTCCTGCTGGAGGCCCGCCGGGCGAAGACGCTCGGCGGACGGATGAAGGCCCTGGCGAAGGTCCGCCCGGGTCACCTCGTCCCCGACATCCCGCGCAACGCCGAGCCGCGCACCGGCCTGTCCATGGGCGAGCACGCCGCCGTCACCGCCCGCGCCTGGGGCATCGGCCGCGCCGCGCAGGACGAACTCGCCGCGACCAGCCACCAGCGGCTGGCGGCGGCGTACGAACGCGGCTTCTTCCAGGACCTCGTGGTGCCCTTCCGCGGGCTCGCCCGCGACCAGAACCTGCGCCCCGGCTCGACGGTGGAGAAACTCGCCACCCTCAAGCCGGTGTTCGGCCTCGACCAGCCCGAACCGACCATGACGGCGGGGAACTCGACGCCGCTGACGGACGGCGCGGCGACCGTGCTGCTGGCCAGCGAGGAGTGGGCCCGTGAGCGCGGGCTGGAACCGCTGGCGTACCTCACCGCGTACGAGACCGCGGCCGTCGACTTCGCCGGCGGGGACGTCGCGGGCGGCGAGGACGGCCTGCTCATGGCACCGGCCTACGCGGTGCCGCGCATGCTGGAGCGGGCCGGCCTCGGCCTCGACGACTTCGAACTCGTCGAGATCCACGAGGCGTTCGCCTCCCAGGTGCTGGCCACGCTCGCCGCCTGGGAGAAGCGGGGCCTCGGCACGGTCGACCGGGCGCGGCTGAACGTCGCGGGCTCCTCCCTCGCCACCGGGCACCCCTTCGCCGCCACCGGCGCCCGAATCGTGGCCACGCTGGCCAAGCTGCTCACCGAACGGGACGCGCCCGCACGGGGGTTGATCTCCATCTGCGCGGCGGGCGGCCAGGGCGTGACGGCGATCCTGGAACGTGCCTGAGCCCGCGGCGCGCGGCACGTGACGGCGATCGCGGAACGCGCCCGAGCCCGCCGCGTACAGAACCTGAAGGACCCTCACGTAACCTCCGAGCATGCACAGGCCTGGCCCCGGACCATCCCCGAACCCGCACAAGGTCACCACGTGAGCGCCGTACGATCCCGTTCCTACCGGCAGTAACCCCTTTCTGGGGGTTCGCCGGTTGAGCGCCTCGGCGTGCGAGGCACGTACGTCATGCAGCAAGCAGTCCTTCGCTGCACGCCCCAGGAGCCGCCCGTGTCCACTGCCTATCCACCCTCCGCCCACGGCGACGTGTACGGCGGACCGGTCCTGGTCGAGCCCGAGGTCAAGCGGCTCGACGGGGCGGTCCGGGAGGCGTCCGTGCCGCCGCTGGCACCGCCCTGGACGTACGGATCGCTCGCCGACCTGCCCTTCGACAACGCCGCCGCGTCTCCGGACGCCGTGGCGCTCAGCCGCAAGGACGCCGACGGGCGCTGGAGGGACGTCACCGCCGCGGAGTTCGCCGGGCAGGTCATGGCCGTGGCGAAGGGAATGATCGCCGAAGGGCTGGCGCCGGGCGACCGGGTCGCGGTGATGGCCCGCACGATCTACGAGTGGACCGTCCTGGACTTCGCCGCCTGGGCCGCCGGACTGGTCACCGTCCCGGTCTACCCCACCTCCTCCGTCTTCCAGGCCCGCTGGATCCTCCAGGACTCCGGCGCCGTCGCGCTCCTCACCGAGACGACGGCACAGGCCGCCGCCCTCGGCCCCGAACGCGAACGCCTGCCCGACCTCAAGCACCTGTGGGTCGTGGAGAAGGGCCACGTGGACCGGCTCGCGGAGGCCGGGGCGCAGCTGACCGACCAGGAGGTCGAGGTGCGGCGCGGCATGCTCGGGCCGGACACCCTCGCCACCCTCATCTACACCTCCGGCACCACCGGCCGCCCCAAGGGCTGCGCGCTCACCCACGGCAACTTCTTCGCCGAGGTCGACAACGCCATCGAGCTGCTCTACCCCGTCTTCAGGGCCAGGACCAGCGAAGAGGCCTCCGTCCTGCTGTTCCTGCCCATGTCCCACGTCTTCGGCCGCATGGTCGCGATCGCCTGCGTCCGGGCCCGCGTCCGGCTCGGGCACGCGCCGAGCATCAAGGCCGACGACCTGCTCCCGGACCTGGCCGGCTTCCGGCCGACCTGCCTGCTGGCCATCCCGTACATGCTGGAGAAGGTCTTCAACTCCGCCCGCGCCAAGGCGGAGGCGGCCGGCCGGGCGACGTCGTTCGACCGTGCGGTGGCCGTGGCGCAGCGCTACGGGGAGGCGATGGAGGCCCGGCAGACCGGCACCGGCCCCGGCCCGTCCCGCGCCCTGAAGGCCGCCCGGGCCTTCTACGACCCGCTGGTCTACCGCCGCATCCGCGGCGCCATGGGCGGCCGGGTCCGCTACGCGATCTGCGGCGGCTCCCCGCTCGGCCGCCGCCTCGCCGCGTTCTACGCCGGCGCCGGCATCGAGATATTCGAGGGCTACGGGCTGACGGAGACCACCGGCGCGACGACCGTCACCCCGCCCCTGAAACCCCGCCTCGGCACGGTCGGCTGGCCCCTGCCCGGCACCCGCGTCCGGATCGCCGCCGACGGGGAGATCCTCGTCGCCGGCGACCACGTGCTGCGCGGCTACTGGGACCCGGGGGCCGGCGGTGTGGTCCCCGCCGCGCCCGACGGCTGGCTCGCCACCGGCGACATCGGCGAACTCGACGACGAGGGCTACCTGACCATCACCGGCCGCAAGAAGGAACTCCTGATCACCGCGGGCGGCAAGTCCGTCGCCCCGGCCCCCCTGGAGAACTGGCTGCGTTCCCACCCCCTGATCTCCCAGTGCATGGTCCTGGGCGACGGCCGCCCCTACATCACCGCGCTGATCACCCTCGACGAGGCGGGCATCACCCACTGGCGCCGCATGCACGGCAAACACCCCGTGCCACCCGCCCTCCTCGTCGACGACGAGGAACTCCGCGCGGTCCTGCAACGCGCCGTCGACGAGGCGAACAAGCTCGTCTCCCGCCCCGAGTCCATCCGCCGCTTCACGGTCCTCCCCCAGGACTTCACGGAGGAGGAGGGCCACCTGACCCCGTCGATGAAACTCCGCCGCGAGACGGTGCTGCGCGCGTTCGCGACGCAGGTGGAGGCCCTGTACACGCGATGAGGCACCTTTGCGAGGTCTTCACACCTGGTCCTTGACGACGCACGGTGCCTCCCCGTTGGCTTTCTGCCACCTCGTCGCGATGCATCCCCATCGGAAGGCACCACCAGTGAAAGCGCGTAACACCCGCCGGGCCACCGTGCGTCATCTCTCCATAGGCCTGGCGGTCGCCGTGTCGGCCCTGTCCCTCGCCGCGTGCGGTGACGGCGGAAGCGACGACCCGGCCGGCGGGAAGAAGGGCAACGACATCACGGTCGGCCTGCTGCTGCCCGACCGGGACACGGCACGCTTCGAGAGGTTCGACTACCCGCTCATCAAGCAGGAGGTCGCCTCCCTCACCGAGAACAAGGGCAAGGTCCGCTACGCCAACGCCGAGGCGAGCGTCACCAGACAGAGCGAGCAGTTCCGGCAGATGATCGCCGACAAGGTCGACGTCGTCCTCGTCGACGCGCTGGACTCCAAGGCCATCGCCCCGGACGTGCGCAGGGCCAAGGACGCGGGCATCCCGGTCGTCGCCTACGACCGGCTCGCCGAGGGCCCCATCGACGCCTACGTCTCCCACGACAACGAACTCGTCGGTCAGGTGCAGGGCCGCGCCATCGTCGGCGAACTCGGCGGGAAGGCCGAAAGCAGCAAGGTCGTCATGATGAACGGCGACCCCGCCGACCCCAACACCGCACGGTTCAAGAGCGGCGCGCTGGGCGAACTCCAGGGCCAGGTCGACATCGTCCAGCAGTACGACACCAAGGAGTGGAAGCCCGCGATCGCCAAGGCCAACATGGAGAAGGCGATCAGGGCGGTCGGGCTGAACAACATCGCCGCCGTCTACTCGGCCAACGACGGCATGGCCGGTGCCGTCATCGAGGCGCTGGAGGAGGCGGGCGCCACGAAGATGCCGCCGGTGACCGGGCAGGACGCCAACCTGGACGCGGTGCAGCGGGTGGTGTCGGGGGAGCAGTACATGACCGTGTACAAGTCCTTCCTGCTGGAGGCGACCAACGCCGCGAAGATCGCCGTGGCCAAGGTGCAGGGACGCTCCATCGAGTTCGCCGCGCTGACCCGCGAGACGGTCGACAGCCCGACGCAGAAGAACATCCCGGCGATGCTCGTGCCGGTGGTCGCCCTCACCCGGGACAACATCAAGGAGACCGTCATCGCCGACGGCGTGTACACGGTGAAGGACATCTGCACCGCGAAGTACCGGGCGGACTGCAGGGCCATCGGCCTCCAATAGGCCGAGCCCCGCCCCGCACACGGGCCTTGACTTCTCCGGCCCGTCGCGCGACAGTCCCCTCCCTTCGTGTTCCTCGCCGGGCGGGAGCGGCCATGACCACCAGCGCGAACGAGGCAGGGACGGCCGGTGCCCCGTCCCGGAGACGACTGCTGACCGGGGCGGCGGGAGCCGGGCTCACGGTCGCCGCGGGAGCGCGGCAGCGTGCGCGAGCGGCGGACCTCCAGCCGCTCGGCACGTACGACGTCGTCGTCATCGGCTCCGGCGCCGCCGGGATGACCGCCGCGCTGACCGTGGCACGGCAGGGCCTGAGCTGCGTCGTCCTGGAGAAGGCGCCGGCCTTCGGCGGCTCGGCCGCCCGCTCCGGCGCCGGGATCTGGATCCCCAACAACGAGGTGATCCTGGCGGCCGGCGTCCCCGACACCCCCGCCAAGGCCGCCGCCTACCTCGCCGCCGTCGTCGGCCCGGACGTCCCCGCCGACCGGCAGCGCGCCTTCCTCGCCCACGGCCCGGCGATGCTCTCCTCCGTGATGGCCGGCAGCCCGCTCCGCTTCCGCTGGATGGAGGGCTACAGCGACTACTACCCGGAGCTGCCCGGCGGTCTGCCGGGCGGCCGCTCCATCGAGCCCGACCAGCTCGACGGCACCGTCCTCGGCCCCGAGCTGGAGCGGCTGAACCCGCCGTACCTGGACGTCCCGGCCGGCATGGTCGTCTTCAGCGCCGACTACAAGTGGCTCGCCCTGGCCGCCGTGCACCCCCGGGGCGCCGCGGTCGCCGCCCAGTGCCTGGCCCGCGGCGCGAAGGCGGCGCTGCTCGGCCAGCGGCCCCTGACCATGGGGCAGGCCCTGGCGGCCGGGCTGCGCGCGGGGCTGCGGTCCGCCGGAGTACCGGTGTGGCTGAACACACCACTGACCGATCTGCACGCCGAGAACGGCACGGTCACCGGAGCCGTCGTCACCCGCGGCGGCGCACCGGGCCTGGTCCGCGCCCGCCGGGCCGTCATCGTCGGCTCCGGCGGCTTCGAGCACGACGCGGCGATGCGCGACCGCTACCAGCGGCAGCCCATCGGGACCGACTGGACGGTCGGCGCGAAGGAGAACACCGGCGACGGCATCCGGGCCGGGCAGCGGCTCGGCGCGGCCCTCGACCTGATGGACGACGCCTGGTGGGGCCCGGCGATCCCCCTGCCCGGACAGCCGTACTTCTGCCTCGCCGAGCGCACCCTGCCCGGCGGGCTGCTGGTGAACGGGGCGGGCCGCCGCTTCGTCAACGAGGCCGCGCCCTACAGCGACGTCGTCCACACCATGTACGACGTCCACGGCACCGACCCGGCCATCCCGTGCTGGCTGGTCGTCGACCAGAACTACCGCAACCGGTACCTCTTCAAGGACATCGCCCCGGCCCTGCCGCTGCCCGGCGACTGGTACGACTCCGGCGCCGCCCACAAGGCCTGGACGCTGGACGCCCTGGCCACGTCGATCGGCGTCCCGCCCGCGGCCCTGCGCACCACGGTCGACCGCTTCAACACCCTCGCCCTGCGCGGCCGGGACACCGACCACCACCGCGGCGACAGCGCCTACGACCACTACTACACGGACCCCTCGGTCCTCCCGAACTCCTGCCTCGCCCCCCTCCGCCTGCCGCCCTACCACGCCTTCCGCATCGTCCCCGGCGACCTGGGCACCAAGGGCGGCCTCCGCACGGACGCCCGTGCCCGCGTGCTGCGCGAGGACGGCACGGTGATCCGCGGCCTGTACGCGGCGGGCAACGCGAGCGCGGCGGTCATGGGCCGCAGTTACGCGGGCGCGGGGTCGACGATCGGGCCCGCGATGACGTTCGGGTACGTCGCGGGGAGGGACGCGGCGGGGGTGCTGTGAGGGTGCCCGGGCATCAGGGCAGCGACGTTCCCCAGGCGCTCGGCTCACGGGACGCGCCGGGTTCGCCAGGCTCGCCGGGCCCGCCAGGCTCGCTGGGCCCGGCGGGCTCGCGGGGCTTGCGGGCCACCAGGGCCGCCTGGGGGACGGGCTCCCCGCGCTCCTCGTCCGCCTCCCGCACCGTCCGCGACCGGACGGTGAAACCGGCCCCCTCCACCAGCGCGGCCATCCGCTCGGGCCGGCGGCGGTGGAAGCTCAGGGACACCCGGTGGCCGAAGGCCTCCTCGTAGCGGCGGGGCTCCTCGCCGCACTGGAAGCCGAGGAGCAGGTGCCCGCCCGGGCGCAGGACCCGGTGGAAGCCGGTGAAGAGGGCGGGCAGGTGCTCCAGGGGCGTGTGGATGGTGGAGTACCAGGCCACGACGCCGTCCAGCGAGCTGTCCGGCAGGTCCAGGTCCAGCATCGAGCCCCGCTCGAACCGCAGCCCGGGATGCTCGCGCCGGGCGATCGCCAGCATCGACTCCGACAGGTCCAGCCCGAAGACCGACAGCCCCCGGGACGCCAGGTACGCCGTCACCCGCCCCGGCCCGCACCCCAGGTCGGCGACCTCGCCGCCCTCGCCCACGAGCTCCGCGAACCCGTACAGCAGACCCAGGTCCAGCGGTGTGGTGGCGTCCCGGAAGTGCTCGGCGTAGTCCTCGGCCACGGCGTCGTAGAAGGTGCGGGTCTCGCTCAGGAAGGCGGCGTCGGTCATGGGCCGTGACCCTACTGCGCAGCATTGACACCGCAGCGGCCCGTCCGGGTCTCCGCCGGTGGTCGGGCGGGCCGCGTGGCCTGCCGCCCGGCCGTTCACGGAGGGTGGTGCCGAGGGAACGGCCCCATCGCCGTGCCGAGGAAGGGCCGAGCCGCAGCCGGAGCGGCAGCCGGAGCGACGGCCCGGATGACAACCCGGATGACAACCCGAGAGGCGGGCCCGTCGCCGGGTGCCTGCGGCGGAGGCCGTACCGCATCCTCCCCGGTGTTCTCCTGATCTTTCCCCATCGGCCCGTCCTCGCACGGGCGGTATTCATCCCGAATTCATTCGGCGAAAGGGCCCGAAAAGGGCAGGAGCCCCGTCGCCTGGCGGCGCGGGGCTCCTTGGGTACTACTGATCAGACCGGCGTGACGTTCTCAGCCTGCGGGCCCTTCGGACCCTGCGTGACGTCGAAAGACACCTGCTGGTTCTCCTCCAGGGACCGGAATCCCTGCGCATTGATCGCGGAGTAGTGGACGAAGACGTCGGGGCCGCCGCCCTCCTGGGCGATGAAACCAAAGCCCTTTTCGGCGTTGAACCACTTCACGGTTCCGGTAGCCATAAGCCCTCCTTGGGCTCAAAAGGGTTGCCCTGCTCCAGAACCAGCAAGTGTGAAGAGTGAATTCTGCACAAGTGCGTATGTCTGAGAATGACGAGAGCCCGCGGTCACATGCTCCGCAGGCTCTGTACTGCAAGGGAAACCAAACTGCAACTTGCGACGAGCCTAGCACGCGGACCCCGGAATGCAATAGGGGTCAAGATCACGTCACCCGAATGTTTGAACATCCTGCGGCCGACCGGCGGTGTGGCCGTGACCGGCGGCCCGAGCGGCCGCGGCGGGGGCGGACGCGGGCCCGAACGCCGCGAGGGCTAGCCTCACGACGTGGACAATCCTCGCACCCGGCCGCGTGTCGGCCACATCCAGTTCCTGAACTGCCTGCCCCTGTACTGGGGGCTCGCCAGAACGGGCACGCTCCTCGACTTCGAGCTCACCAAGGACACCCCTGAGAAGCTCAGCGAGAAGCTGGTGCAGGGCGATCTCGACATCGGTCCGGTCACCCTGGTCGAGTTCCTCAAGCACGCCGACGACCTGGTCGCCTTCCCCGACATCGCCGTCGGCTGCGACGGCCCGGTCATGTCCTGCGTGATCGTCTCGCAGGTCCCCCTGGACCGGCTGGACGGCGCCCGGGTCGCCCTCGGCTCGACCTCGCGCACCTCCGTCCGCCTCGCCCAGCTGCTCCTCGCCGAGCGCTACGGCGTCCAGCCGGACTACTACACCTGCCCGCCCGACCTGAGCCTGATGATGAGGGAGGCGGAGGCGGCCGTCCTCATCGGCGACGCCGCGCTGCGCGCGAACATGCTCGACGGGCCCCGCTTCGGCCTGGACGTCCACGACCTGGGCACGCTGTGGAAGGAGTGGACGGGCCTGCCGTTCGTCTTCGCCGTGTGGGCGGCGCGCCGCGACTACGCCGAGCGCGAGCCCGTCATCACGCGCAAGGTGCACGAGGCCTTCCTCGCCTCCCGCAACCTCTCCCTGGAGGAGGTCGGCAAGGTCGCCGAGCAGGCCGCCCGCTGGGAGGCCTTCGACGAGGAGACCCTCGCCCGCTACTTCACCACCCTCGACTTCCGCTTCGGCGGGCCCCAGCTGGAGGCGGTCGCCGAGTTCGCCCGGCGGGTCGGCCCGACGACCGGCTTCCCGGCCGACGTGAAGGTGGACCTGCTCCGGGCGTGAGCGGGGCCCGCACGAAGAGGGGCCCGTTCCGGCCGTGAGTCCGGCGGCGGTCCGGCACTACTCTGCTGGGAGGTGCGGGCGTGCGGGCCGGGGAGCGCCCCCGCGCGCCCACGGGGGAGGGGTGACGCCATGCGGCCGCTCGACGTCGACGAACCCACGGCCGTGGGTCCCTACCGGCTGCTCGGCCGGCTGGGCTCCGGCGGTATGGGCCGGGTCTACCTGGGCCGCAGCGCCGGCGGCCGTACGGTCGCGGTGAAGATCGTGCATCCGCACTTCGCGCTGGACGAGGAGTTCCGGGCGCGGTTCCGGCGCGAGGTCGAGGCCGCGCGCCGGGTGGGCGGCGCCTGGACCGCGCCCGTCCTGGACGCGGACCCGGACGCGCGGGTGCCGTGGGTGGCGACGGCGTACGCCGCCGGTCCGTCACTGTCCGCCGCGGTCGCCGACGGCGGACCCCTGCCGGCCCACACCGTACGGACGCTCGGGGCGGGGCTCGCCGAGGCGCTGGCGGCGGTGCACGAGCTGGGGCTCGTCCACCGCGACGTGAAGCCGTCGAACGTCCTGCTCACCCTGGACGGCCCGCTGCTGATCGACTTCGGCATCGCCCGGGCCACCGACGGCACGGCGTCCCTGACCTCCACCGGTGTCTCCGTCGGCTCGCCCGGTTACATGTCGCCCGAGCAGGTCCTGGGCAAGGGCGTTACGGGCGCGGCGGACGTCTTCTCCCTGGGAGCGGTCCTCGCGTACGCGGCGACCGGCGAACCGCCCTTCCCCGGTGACTCCTCGGCGGCGCTGCTCTACAAGGTGGTGCACGAGGAGCCGGAACTGGGGCTGCTGGACGGGGAGTTGCGCTCCCTGACGGCGGCCTGCCTGGCCAAGGACCCGGACGCGCGGCCGGCCCCCGCCGACGTGGCCCGGCGGCTCGCTCCCGAGGGCGCGGCCCGGCTGGTGGCGGGCGGGTGGCTGCCGGGGCCGCTGGTGGAGCAGGTGAGCCGCGGTGCCGTGCGGCTGCTCAACCTGGAGGCGACGGGGGCGGGGGCGCCCTCGGGGCCGGTGGGGTTCAGCAGTCCGTCGGTGGGGGAGCCGGAGGCGGGCGGGGCGGCGCGGGCCGCGGGGGCCGGCGGGGCGGCGGAGGACAGGGGGGTGTTCGGGGCGGCCGAGGCCGTTGGGGTGTTCGGGGCGCCGCCGGTCATGGACGGCCCGTCGGCGGTACCTGCGCCAGCCGCACCGGCGTCGGCCGCACCTGCGCCAGCGGCACCGGCGTCGGCCGCACCGGCGTCGGCCGCACCGGCGTCGGCCGCACCGGCGTCCGTCGCCGTGCCCGAGCCCCGCGAAGGGGAGCGGCGGCCGGACGCGGCCGTCCCGTCAGGGCGCCGGTGGCCCGGCAAGGTCACCCTCTCCGTCGCCGCGGCCTCCGCGCCCGAGGGCGAGGGGCGGGCGAGGAGGCTGAGCTGCACCGTGGCACTGGCCCTCGCGGGGGCGATGGCGGCCGTGACGATCGGGTCGGTCCTCGTCCTCGACCTGCTGCCGGGCGAGGGAGGCCGGGACGGCGCGGGCGGTTCCGGTGACGACGCCTACTCACCGCCCGGGGCGACCGCGAGCTCCGCGCCCTCCGGAACGGTGCCCGCCGCCTACCTGGGCACCTGGGAGGGCCGGGGCACCGCCCTCGACGGCAGGCTGCCCCTCGGCACGTTCCGGCTCACCGTCCAGCGGGCCGCCGTCGGCCAGGAACTGGGCCGCCTCCGCCAGACCGACCAGCTCGGCGGCGTCTGCGTGGACGTCCTGACCCTGAAGCAGGTGACGAAGAAGGAGCTCGTGGCGACCTCGGCCGGTGCGCGGACCAACCACGGCGGCTGCAACCCGGCCCCCACCACCGTCCGCCTCACCCCGGAGGGCGACGACCTCCAGTACCGGTCGGAGAGCGAGGAGTCGGGCCGTCCCCAGGCTCGCCTGTCGAAGGTGCGGTGACGGGCGGCCCGCCCCTCCCGGGCGACCGGGCCGACGAGCGGCGTGATCACCACCGTGGCCGGGCCCCTCTTCGGACCGCGTCTCTTCGGACCGCGTCTCTTCGGACCTCGTCTCTTCGGACCTCGCCCCTTCGGACCTCGTTCGCGCCGGGCGGCACCCGCGGGGGGTGAGGAGGCCCGGGAACGCCGCACACCCCCGGGACGGCCCGCCGCCGCTGCCCCGCCTCACCCCGGCACGACGACCGTGCGCAGCTCCCCGTCGCCGAGGTGGAGCATGCCCTTGCCCGGGGCGACCTGCCCGCCCACCATGCCGCGGGACAGCCGTACGCCGATGAGGTCGCCGCTGGAGGAATCCTGCGGGGAGAGCAGGATGCCCCGGCGGGCCTTCTTCGCGTCCACCTGCCAGCCCGAGAAGCCGCTGCACACGTCCTCCTCGTCACCGGCGATGACGAGCGCGAGACCCCGTTCGGCGCCGCGCGAGACCAGCTTCTTCAGCTGGCTCTCGGCGTCGCAGTCCTCCAGGATCTCTCCGTCGTCGACGAGCACGGCGACCGGCTCCTCCAAGGACGCCTGGTCGACCAGCTCCTCGAACTCGTCCTCGTCGATGTCGTCGCCGGTGAAGACCTTCAGCACGCCCTCCGTGCCGTCGAGCCCGCGCAGCGGCGACTGGCGCGGTGCCGCGATCACCAGCCGCGTGCCCTGGGCCAGGAACGAGTGCGCGAAGTTCAGCAGCACCGTCGAGCGGCCGGACTTGGCCGGACCCGCGATGACGAACGCCGGTACGCCCTCGGCGAGATCGGGCCCGAAGCCGACGATCTCGTCGCCGCCGATACCGGCCAGACCGTACAGCCGTGAACGGGACGCCTCCGGGTCGCGCAGCTCCCACGCCTCCGGGAAGGAGATCCGGCTGGGCAGGCTGTCCACGCGGAACGGGCGCCGCGCGCGCGGCACGTGAGCGTCCCGCGCGGTGGCCGCCTCGCCGATCGCCGCGAGCGCCGCCGCCTGGCCCTGACCGCTCGTGTCCTCGGCCAGCAGCGCGAACTGCGTCTCCGTACCGGACTCGTTGCGGAAGGCACGGCCCGGCGGAATCTCCTCCGGCACCTTGCGCACCGGGATCCCGAGCGCCGAGAAGTCGCTGCGGTCCGCCAGCCGCAGGCCGTACTTGTCCTCGGTGAGCGTGGCGATCCGGCCCACCAGCAGCGTCCGGTCACCGGTGAGGACGAGGTGGATGCCGACGCTGGCGCCCTCGCGCATCATCGTCTGCAACTCGTCCGTCAGCGAGCCGTGGTCGATCTCGCCGAGCGTGGGCACCCAGCCCTCCCAGCGGTCCAGCAGCACCACGATGTGCGGCAGCCGCTCGTCCTCCGACACCGAGGCCCGCTGCTCGCCGATGTCCGCGAACCCCTTCTCGGACAGCAGGTCCTGGCGGCGGCCCAGCTCGCCCTTGAGCCGGTTGACCAGCCGCACCACCCGCTCGGTCTGGTTGCGGCCCACCACCGCCCCGCAGTGCGGCAGCCGCGTCAGGGCGTTGAGCGCGCCGTTGCCGCAGTCGATGCCGTACAGGTGCACGTCGGCGACGGAGTGCGTGCGGGCGATCGAACCGGCCAGGGTGCGCAGCACCTGCGAGCGGCCGCTGCGCGGGGCACCGCCGATCATCAGGTGCCCGAAGGCCGAGAAGTCCACCACGACCGGGCGGCGCGACTGGCTCGCGGGCAGGTCCTCGATGCCGTACGGGGCCGGGGGCAGCTTGCCCGGGCCGCCGGCGAACGCGGGCAGCTCGATCTCGTCCAGCAGCAGCGTCTCGTCCAGGGCGGGCAGCCACGGGCTGTGCTGGGGCGGGATGCCGAGCGAGCGGTTGGCGTCCCGGATCGTGTCGACCAGGACCTTCAGGTCGGTGATCTCCTCGTCCTCGCGCGCCTGGGACTTCGGCTTGGCCAGCGCCGCCCGGCCGAGGTCCTCCCAGGCCAGCGGCCCCACCCAGGGCATCAGCGTCGCCGGGTCGGCCGCGCCGGGCCGACGCCCGCCGACCCGCCCCGACTGGAACGGGACCAGCGAGGCGTGCCCGAGACGGGCGTACGCGCGGCCCGGGGTGCTCTTGGAGATGTGCCCGGCCTCGGGCGAGTCGATGACGTCGGTCGACTCGCCGCCGTCCGTCACGCGCAGCGCGATCCGCAGGTTGGTGTTGGCGCGGATCTCGGGGGAGACCACGCCGGACGGCCGCTGGGTCGCCAGCAGCAGGTGGATGCCGAGGGACCGCCCGCGCTGGGCGATGTTCACGAGCCCCGTCACGAAGTCGGGGAGGTCGCGCACCATCGAGGCGAACTCGTCGATGACGATGAGCAGCCGGGGCACCGGCCGGTGCGACGGATCACGGCGCACCAGGTCCTGGTAGTCCTCGATGTCCTTGGCGTCCGCGGCGGCCAGGATGTGCTCGCGCCGGTGCAGCTCCGCCCCGAGCGACTCCAGCGCCCGCTCCACGAGATGGGCGTCGAGGTCGGTCACCATGCCGACGGTGTGCGGCAGATGGACACAGTCCTTGAACGCCGCGCCACCCTTGTAGTCGACCAGCACGAACGTCATGTTCTCGGGCGTGTTCGCCACCGCCAGCGCCGCCACGATGGTCTGCAGCAGCTCCGACTTGCCGGAACCGGTCGTACCGGCGATCAGACCGTGCGGCCCGTCCTTGCGGATGTCGATCCCGAACGGCCCGTCGTACGACTCACCGATCACGGCCAGCGTCGACTGCCCGCCCGTCCGCCAGCGGGCCACGATCGCCTCACTCGTCGGCGGCTCCAGCTGCAGCACGTCCAGCAGCCGGCTGGAGGCCGGCAGCGCCGAGTCCTCGGTCTCGCCGCTGATGTCCCGCAGCGGCGACAGCGCCCGGGCCAGCCGCAGACACCAGGCGGGGGAGACGAAGTCGGGCCGCACGTCCGTCAGCCGCTCGGCACCGGCCTCCTCCAGGCGCAGCCGCAACTTCTCGACACGGCCCGCCTGTTCGGGCTGCGGGGCGGCGGAGTGCCAGGCCTGGAAGGAGGGGAACCCCCCGGCCACCGGCTGCGCCTCCTGCTGTCCCCGCCGCTGGAGCTGCCGGTCGGGCCCGAACTCCTCGGCCTTCGGCTCGGCGACGACGTACGCCTGGCACTCGCCGGGCAGGAACCGCTCCTCCGCGTCGAGGCAGAGGGCGAACATCGACACCGACGGCCCCTCCCGCAGCAGCCGTACGACCCCCGGCAGGGACCGCAGCCGCCGCGACCCGTCCCACACCACCACGATGTCCGGGTCGCTGAAGGTCGAGCCCTGCGACCTGTTCTGCTCGGCGGCCTTCTTGCGGGCGTCGAGGATCTGCGTCAGCTCGCCGATCCGGGCACCGACGGTCTCGGCGTCCGTCCCGATGAGCACGTTCACGTCCTGCCCGCCGGACGGCCGGGCGTGCGGCAGCCAGCGCACCCAGTCCCAGGACTCCCGCGCCGCGTGCTCGCTCAGCACGTAGAACTGCACGTCCATCGGGCTGTGCAGCGCCGCCGTCTGCGCGACGGCCCAACGCCCCAGCGCCCGCGCGGAGTCACCGGGCCCGGCCACGCCGATCACCCCGAGCGTGCGCAGGTGCAGCGCGACCGGTGCGTCCTCGATCTTCCAGGTCACCTGGCGGCGGTGGTCGTCCTGCTCGGGGTCGTCCAGCACGACCTCGGAGGGCAACCGGCCGGTCCCGAACCGCAGCAGCAGATGGTCACGGTCGGTACGCCGCCGCTCCCACAGCCGGGTGCGGGGCCCGGTCCCGAGGGCCAGCACGGTCGCCGGGTCGGGTATGGCGTGCCGCCGGTCGTTCCGCTCGGCGACGAGGGCGTCCTGCGCGTCCTTCTCGATCCGCTCCTTCTGCTCCTCGTACTCCTGGACCTGCTTGGCGTGCGACTTACGCCCGTGCTTCTTGTCGTTGTAGTAGTTGGCGAAGAGCAGGACCGGGCTCAGCGCGGCCATGATCAGGTAGTACCAGCGCTGGAAGATCATGACGGACACGACGGCACCGACCAGCGGCGTCAGCGCCATCAGCCAGGGCAGCGGCCGGGCCTCGTACTCGCGGGGCGCCGACGGCAGCCGGAAGCTGGTCTGCCGCTCGGGCGGGCGCAGCCGCGGGGGCCGGTTGTAGTCCAGCCCGACCCCGTCGTCCGACCACTTGAGCGCGGCGTTCGGGGGCGTGTAACGGGTGAGTTCGAGCAGGCTGTTGCCGATCCCGACCTGCGCCCCGAGCGCCCACTCGACGGGCCCGTCCCCGGCGTCTAGCTCCTGACCGCTCTTCTTGCTCTTGCCCTTGCTCTTCTTGCTCTCCTTGTTCTTCTTCCTCTTGGAGCCCTTGTCGCCGCCGGACTCCTCCTCGTCGCCGCCGGCGAGGGGAGTGCCGTCGAGGGTGACGTGCTCCTTGTCCGTGTGGACGGCCACCCGGCAGGTGCCGTCGGTGGCGACGGAGAGGGTCAGGGCCCGGGCGTCCACCTCGGGGTCGTCGATCCGGACGTAGGAGGCGGCGCCGCTGCCGATGTCGTACCGCCCGACACCGAGCCGGTGCACGGACCCGGCGGCCGGCCCGCCCACCACCCGCAACTCGACGAGCCCCGTGGGCTCACCCGGCAGACACCCGGAGGGATCCTGCAGACTGACGACGGCACCCTCCCGCAGGGGCGACCCGACGACGGTGGCGGCGGGATCGACGGCGTACCCGTCCACGTACACCAGGGGCGCGTTGCCGGCCGGCGCGTGCCGGTGCTGCCCGAACGGGATGACCTGCGCCCCGCTGAGCCCCACCTGCCGGGCGAGCTCCTGGGCGATGTCCCCCACGGTGGACTCAGGATCGGCATCGAGCACGACGTCGGCGGTGCCACCGCCGTACGGGTCGACGACGGTCAGAGTCAGGCGCACGACATGTCCTCCCCGTGCCACTGGGCCTGTGTGGCTCCGTGGCCGCTGTGGTCTCCGTTGCTGCGCCCGCTCCCGCCACGGGGCTCGCAGGGGTCACAGCGGTAAGGACGATATCCGTTCGGGGTGGCGGCGGGGCAATGGGGAGGCGCGGCGATGTTCCCGATGGCAATGTCGTGCACGCTTTTACGACGCCTCGTTCACAAGCCGAGGATGTGGCACCACAGGCCACACCCGTAAGCTGCATGCGCAAGAGCGGACGATCACACCGGTGCCACGTGCGATCGGCAACTCGGCTTACGGGCCGACGAGTCCGCAAACAGGGAGCCACGGGGGTTGGCCCTGCGGCGTTGCGAGAGGGAGCGGCTTCATGGCCAAGGACCTTGACATCACATATCAGGACATGCGGGAAGCGGCCAAGCATGTCGTGAAGGAGAAGGAAAAGCTCCAGGAGAGGCTGGAAGGCCTCCGCAAGTACATCAACAACCTCGTCCAGTCCGGCTATGTCACGAAGAGTTCGTCGAAGGCGTTCGACGAGAACTTCGACGAGTTCGTGCAGGGCACGAAGACGACGCTGGACGGGCTCGACGGCATGGGGGACTACCTGACCATGGCGGCGGACAAGTTCGAGCAGATCGACGAGGAACTGGCGAAGCAGGCACGGAAGTGACCTTCTGCTAGAAAAGGCACTGCGGTGGGGCGGGCCGTGCGGTCCGCCCCACGCATGTCGCGCCAGTACGACTCGCAGCGGGGGATCCGTGCCTGACCAAACTGCAGATATCGAACGCATCAAGGAAAGTGCCAAGTCTCTTTCGAAGATTCACGGAGAGTTCAAGAGGAACGCCAACCCGGCCGAAGGGCTGGGTGTGGTCACCCTGGGCGATAAAGGGCTTGTGGAAGTCTTCGATGACTTCGGTGACAACTGGAAGATTCACCGTGAGCGTCTCACGGAGGAGCTGGAGAATCTTTCCAAGCTGCTCTCCACGGCGGCGAAGACGTATGAGGACATCGATCACCAGCTTGCCGAGGCGCTCCGTAAATCAGGTAAGAAGAAGCCTGGCGCCGGGGGAGGCGCGAAGTGACGCGGCCGCGCACCGAAGAGTGGGCGGTGATTGATGAGGCCTCCGACCCGATCCCCGGTGATCCGGATGAGGTCGCCAGGCTGGGCCGGCAGCTCAGGAAAACCGCCGAGGCCATCAAGAAGCAGGCAGACGAAATCAAAGCGCTTGCGTCCGTCGATGAGTGGAAGAGCAAGACGGCCGACGAATTCCGTAAGGATGCTGAGGAGGCCGAGGGAAAGCTGCGGAAGGCGTTCAAGCGCTACGATGCCGCTGCTGATGCCCTCGGGGAGAAGGTCGTCGAGGGTGGCTGCTCAAGCCAGTACGCCTCAGAGCTTCATCGCGCCCAGACCATGGCCGATAAGGCGCTCCGCGATGCTCGAGAGGCGCATGACGAACAGAACGCCAGTAGCGCCGCGATTGGCAAGCTTCCCAAATCGTCAGGTGACGAAGATCCGGACCGCAAGAAGCTGGAGAAGCGCCAAGAAGCGGCGAGTGCGGCTCTGGAAAGGGCGAAGAAGCACTTGGAGGCAGCCAAGGATGTGCGTGATGCTGCCGCAAAGAGGGCACGTGATTCCATCCGGCACGCCATCGATCACGATGGCCTGAAAGACGACGCATGGGACAAGTTCAAGGATTGGGTCAACGACAATTCCGGATGGATAGAAACCGTCCTCAAGGTTTCCGGTTGGGTGTCGACCATCTGCGGGACGCTGGCACTCATGGTCGGCTGGATTCCGATTGTCGGGCAGGTCCTCGCCGGGGTCCTCGGCACCATCGCCTTGGTGGCCACCCTGGTTTCGTTCGTGGGACACACCCTCCTGGCGCTAGGAGGTAAGGGAAGCTGGTTCGACGTTGCCCTTGACGTCGTGGGCATCGCCACGTTGGGTATCGGCCGAGGCGCCCTCGCCGGTGCGAAGGGGGCATCGGCGGCCGCGAAGACCCTGGGACGATCGGCAAGAGCGAAGGCGCTCAGAGAAGGAATCAAGGCGAAACCCGGCTCTGCCGCGTACAAGAAGGCTGTCAATGATGCCTGGAAGCGTGCAAATCGGGAAAGCGGCGGAGCCTTGCGTGGCAAGGCCGGCGTCGAGGCGATCGCCAAGGCACCAAAGGGCTGGTTCCCTGGTGGCCAGCGGATGGCGGATGCCTTCAACCCGAAGTTAATCTACAGAGAATCATTGGACAGCTTCAAATCGGTCACAGATCTACGTTGGAGTAACCTCAGACAGCTTGGTCAGGCCGATACCTGGTCGGGGGTCCGACCGGGATTGAATGATCCCGGAATCACGAGCCTTCAGAGGAGCCTTGACCAGATGTCTGACGGTCTGCGCGCCGACGACGCGGTAAAGGCCGCAAGCGACGTATTCGAGACTCAGACCCGGATCTGGGCCGGCTCCACAGCTGTGGCGTCCACCACCGACTTGCTCGACAAGGGTGAGATCACGGGAAAGATGGGAGAGCTCGTGGGGGTGCAAGGATTGGACGACGGCGTCTGGTCGGCAACAGGGATCAAGGATGCCACCACAACGAGCGACGGATGAACAAGGTAACCAATGGCTGAGCAGCCTGGACTGAGTAGGTCGCTACCGCAACCGACCGAGCCGATTGCACGCCCCGCGGGCGCGCTGCCGCACCACACCCACGTTGTGCGTCGGGCCCGTCTCTATGCCGAAGGGCGCAGCCTGGTAGTGCGGGATGCTCGGCATGGGGAACGCCGGTACATGGTCGGTGTCGATGGTATTCGCCGCGCAGTCTTCCATCCGCCTGGTGATCTCTGGGAAACGGTGCAGAAGCGCCCCGCCAAACGCTGGGGCGTACTGACTTTCGTGGGGGAAGGGGAGCGGGACCTCCTGCAGGTACCGCTCGCAGCATGGTTGCCAGAGGCTGGTGTGGTCGGGGCCATGGACCTGGAGCCTTCGAAGTGTCTGGACCGAACCGGACTCAGGGACCTTGTCGCAAACCTCGGGCTAGCGCTCGAGGAGGGCTCACAGCCCAGCGACCGTGTGGAAGCTCGGGAAGGCAGAGCTGGAAGCCAACCGGATCGCGCTGTCCATCCCGACCTGCCCCGCTGGCACAGCTGGGTACGAGGGCTCGGCATGTTCGGGTGGTTCGTCGCTCTCGTCACCGCTTTCGCCGCTGATCTGACGTGGGCCCTGCCTGTCGCTGCCTGCGCTCTCCTCTTGATCCCTGCATCGGATAGCGCCGTGCGCGTCACCGCGTGGTGGCGGAACAGGACGACCGATGCGTTCGCCGGCGCCCTGGTGTTCAGTCCCTCGCCGGCAGGCGTTGCGACGCGACGGTTCTTGCGAACGGCCTCCGTACGTGTGCTTCCCGACGACGTGGTCCTAACCAATACCGTGGGGGAGGAGCGCTGGCTCGGAAGGTCCGGTATGCACGGTGTAACGCGATTGGCGCGACTCGTCGTTCCTGCGACGGGGGAGCCGCTTGCGGTGGAATTCCGGGACGGTAGAGGCGAAGCCCGTGCACTGCTGCCTTGGAAGCACTGGTTCGCGGGACAGCACGGACACGATCGATGGGACCAACTGCAAGCGGCGCTGGAGGTTCCTGTGGCGGATGAGAAACTGCGCCAGGCGAAGAACACCAGCGAATGGTGGCACGGACACGCGCTCAGCGCAGATGTCCGCAAGATGTCGCCTATGGGCGGGAAGGAAGCCCGCCGAGAGACTGATTGGCACCGCTCCGTCATCGGCAGGAACGAACTTCTCGCGCTTCCGCTCTTCAGCGCAGTGCTGCTCGCCGGACTTTTCAGCGAAGAGTTGCCGGCGTTCGTGGCGGGTCTGCTCTCCGCGCTGACCATCGCCGTGGCTTTGGTTCCGGCGGTGGCGACCTGGCTTGTCAGTCGTCTCTCGTATGACAAAGTGATCGAGAAGGCAGAGGTACACGTATGAGTGCAGCCGACCGAACCGGAGCACCCGTGAACACCTCTGGTGGTACTGGCAGCGTCGCTTCGCCGACTGATTACCGGCTGCTTCTGCCGGAGGGGTGGTTCCGGGTGCGCATCGAGCCGGAGCTCCGTGAGCGCTCGGTCGACGCGTTGATCAACCGACAGTTCGAGGGAGTGGACAACGCGCCCCACATCAAGCAGCAGTTGCGAGACAGCCTCTTGGCCCAAGCGACCGCAGCGTTCCAGGACGGTGGCATCGAGCTCTACTTGAGCCTGCAGAAGGCCGGCGCCCTGACCATCCCGGCTTCTTTGCTCATCACATTGCTGCCGCCGAAGAGTGATGGGCAGCTCACAGCGCAGGACATCGCTGTCCGCCTCTCCGTAGACGAGGACCTGGAAGTGTCCGTCGTCGAATTGTCTTCGGGTCCTGCCGTGCGCACTCGCAGATCAACGGGACAGTCCGACCGCCAAGCTCCTCCCAACATGCCGGGTGCGCCTGACGAGACTCTTCCGGCGGTCACCCTCGACTACCAACTGCCAATCCCGGCAGCCGACGCATGGCTGCTTCTGACCTTTTCGACGCCCTTGGTGCAGATTGCAGACGCGATGGTTGAGCTTTTCGACGCTGTAGCCGCCTCATTGGCGTGGGTGGGCGGTGATGGCAGTGAGTGACATCAGTGCCTGCGGCATCGTCGTACCGACGGACTGGGTGCCTATTCCGGTCGAGCCGTCGGACGACGTCAAGAGCTGGGCCAAGAGGGCCGCAGCGGACTTGCGTGACCGCAGTAAAGCCGCGGGATACGAACTGGATAGACGAACGCTGAGGAAGGAGCTGCTGGCTCGGGCCGAGGACTGTCGCAGCCGAGAGCCCTTCTATGCGTTTGCCTTCTTTCCCGACGGCTTCGACTCGGCTCTGGCGATTCTGGAAGTCGATCTAATTCACCCCGACGAGACGGTTCCCCGTATCACGCTGGACTGGCTGGCTGAGACCTTCAGCGCCGACGATTTCGGCCCGCCGCAGATCTCGTGTGCGGATCTACCGGTCGGCCGTGCCGTGCGCATCCGTCAGGATCTCGACGCCGCGTCGGCCTCAATTTCCGGACCCGGCGTGCTGATGGAGACACTGACGTACGGGATCCTGCCGACCGGAGCCAAGAGCGCCGTCATGGTGTTGGGGTCGTGGACAGTGCCCGGAATCTCTGAAGATATGGAAGCAGCAGTGGACAGCATCGCGCAGACGGTGACGGTGGATTTTTGAGCGCGTCGCGAGAAGACCTGCCTGATAGGACATGACGGTGAACGACGGTAACTCCAGCGGAAGGTGCTCGTGACGGCTCGAACAGCTCCACGAGGGTGTCGCGGAAAGCGGGATCCGGGCCGGGAGCGCTGTCCGAATCCGAGCGGAAACGTGTCCTAGCCAGGCGACGGCACCAGATTGAAGCCGCTCGGGGCCGGGCGGTGCTCAGTGGTGGTCATGGCGCTGCCGCATCGCCTCCACCGCGTGGGAGATGCCGACGAAGAGGGCCCACACCGGGGCAGCGATGATGCCCCGGCCAGAAGCCGAGATCAGAGAAGGCAGGAAGAAGCCGCCACCCATGGCGAGATCTCGGGTGAGTTAAGGCGGGCGATCCGCCTAGCGGGGGTGCTTGGGTGAAAATCCAGAAGTAGTGCGGGAATCAGCCGATAATGCCGGCCTGAGTCAGTTCGAGCCGCCGGTCGGGGCCGATACCGAGCCCCGTGCGGGCGGTTTCGGCAACTCGTGCCTGCCATCCGGTCCCTGCGGCATCTTGGACATCAGAGCCCCCACGTCGTCCGTGATGGCTTTGACGCCCGTGAGTCCTCTGCTCAGGCCGACGGTCCGAGCCGACTGAGCGGCCCCCACAGTGGCCTTGGCGCCGCTGGCGAGCTTCGCGGCGGGCCGGAGACCGCCCAAGACGAGCAGCCCACCTACGACGTCGAAGATGACATCTGTCCAGGGTGGTCAGTGCTAGCCGCTCGACTTGTCGTCCCCGCTGCGCAGCCGTCATCCGGAGTGCCGCCGTCGCTGACAGCGTGGCGAGGACGGGCAAGGTGCGGCGCTTCACACTGGCTCATCGGAAAGACAGAAGTGCAGTAGAGCACCGGCGATAGTGGTGAGGTGTTCGTTCGTTAGCGTGAAGCTCCCGGTTACCGCCCGACTGCGCGGGAGCGAGCGAAGTTGCGATCCGCGCTAGCGGCGCGCTATCAGGGGACGCCGGTTAATGGGCCCTGCCGGGAAGTCGGAGCGTCCGTGCGAAGTCGTCCAGGGCCTCCATGGCCGCAGCCAGCACTTCGGGGTCGTCGTGATGCCCGCGGAGGCTCACGTCGGGGACGCCTGGCGGGGTGTGCCAGTGATAGGTCACCGACGTCATCATGATGGTGCTGTCCGCCGGGTAGGAGCGGGTGACCCTGATGCCGTCCTCGCCCAGATGCGGAGAGGCGAAAGGAATGCTGCCGGTGCGTTGCTGCCACTCGGGGATGTCCTGGTGAGGCACGGTCGGCGCACTGAACCCCTCACACGAGGACGCGTCAGGGGCTTCGCAGTGGATGCGGGTGGCGTGCACCACCAGGGGCATGTAGGTGAGGGGAACGGGGTGGTAGATGAACGCCTCGTCGGCTTGGAGCTTGTCCCGCAGGATGACGATCGTCTGCTCGTAGAAGTTCTTGTGGAAGCATCGGAGCTTGCGGGTGAGTTCGATGTTGTGAAAAGCGGCCAGACCGATCAGGTGCTGGTCCAGCCATTCCTTGAAGGTTCGTCTGTCGATCTGGAGATGGAGATAGCCCCAGAGGCGCGGGTCGGCATCTGTGTCGATGTGGAGCGGGGCGCCGAGGTCGGAGCTCCAGAGGGTGCCATCTGACATGAGCTGTCGTCTTGGTGCCGGCGACGAGCTTGCCGACCGATTCGAGCGATTCGACGAGCCGGGTGCGGTAGTCGTCCCAGTTGTCGACGAAGTCCTTCATCACCTCGGCCATCACACTGGATCCCCAGTGCTTGTCCATGTCGTCGCGTCGGTTCTCGATATCCTCGAAGGTCTTCTTGAGCTGTCCGAGCTTGCGCTCGCAATCCGCGAGGAACTCATAGTCGACCGTCAGGTCCGAGTCGCTCATGAATGATCCTCCCCCGTGTGTACTGCTGCTTTGCGGCCGTCAGCGGTTGATGGCTTGAATCTCCTGGACCGTGACGGCCTGTTCGTTGCCGAACGTGCCGTTCGGGAGGTCGTCGCCGGTGCCGCCGGTGCCTGTCCAGGCGATGTCCCAGGTGATGGTGGCCTGGAGCTTGAAGGTGCTGTTACCGGAGGAGCGGAGGTACTTGAGGCCGCACGGCGGGGTCTGATCGGCCTTGCCCTTGGCGTAGGGCTCGCCGATGGAGCCGTCGGCGTTGATGACGCACTCGCCGGAGGCGGGGTAGGTCTCGGCGTCCTCGGTGCCCGGTTGCAGTTTGAGGGAGACCGGCTTGGCGGTGGTGGTGGCCTGGATGTTGAAGCCGGGGACGTTGATGGCCGCTGTGGCCTGGACCTCGTCGAAGACGGTCTTGTCCAGCCAGGCCCACGTCGGCAGGTTTACCTTGGTTTCCGCCTCGGGCGCGAGTGTGACCTTCGTGTCGGGCAGTTCCATGTGCTGGTATGCGAGGGCGGCGAGTATCTCGGGTTTGATGGCTTCTTCGTACCGGGCCGGTGGCGCCTCGCCGTTCTCGACCCAGAAGGGCAGGTCGGTGCACGAGGTGCGCTTGAGGTAGTCCGGTTCGTTGGGGTTCTCGACGCCGGCCCAGAACATGCCTTTGCCGTCGTTCTCGATGTTGTAGTCCTTGTAGCCGGGGCTTCCGTCCCAGCCGAACCCGTCCTCGTAGTGCCGCTTGGTCTGGCCCAGCGCAGAAGCCGCGGTCCCGCCCATGCCGGGTGTGTTCAGCTGGCGATCGAGGTCCTCGGACATCTTCTTCTTGAAGTCCTTGGCGCCCAGGTACGGGGCGTACCAGCAGGGCGGAGGCGACCAGTTGACGTCCGTGGACGCCACGTTCCCGGTGCTGCCGTCCTTGGTGACGGATCCGGAGTACTGGATGCGGGCAGCGGCGTAGATTCCCGTCTTGTCTCCGCCGCCTTCTTGTTCTGTGCTGCCGCCCTCGTCGTTCGGCATCGGCTCCCCCGCGTGGGCCAGTCCCGTCAGACTGAGAGTGCCGAAGGCCAACGTCAGGGCGAGCGCGCTCACTCGAAGGGCGGTGCGTGGCGCCCCATTCACTGGCATTTCGCCACCTTGGTCTCCACGAAAACCTTGGAGGCCTGCCAGAGGTTGTCACTCGTGGGGAACTTGACCATCACGATCTTGAAGTAGTCGAAGTCTGAGATGCTGGGCTTGCTCGTCAAGACCTTCCCTGTCTTGACCTCTTTGCCGTAGAACTTGCTCGAATCCACGCAGAAGGCGACTTCGACCGACTTGCCGTTCGGGGCCGAGCGCGTGGTGGCCTGGTAGTGGCGCCGCGTGCCGACGGCCGTCCAGCCGCCGTCGATCCGGCCGTCGATCTGAGTCTTCGCGTAGTGCAGTCCGTCGCCCGTGGAGTAAGCGGTCACGGCTGCGTCATTCGACGTGCGCTTGTCGACGCCCCGGTAGATTGCCCGGACGAAGTTCGCCGCGTCATCCATCGCAGCCGCCTCGTTCTCGTCCTTCGGCCTCTTCCAGTCGAAGACGAGGTTCATGTCCTTCGGCAGGGACACGTCCACACCGTCCGGCTTGTCGCCGGCCTCGGCCGCTGGCGGCTCGGCGGACTTCGTCGGTGTCTCCGCCCCCTGGTCCGCTCCTGCGATCTTGTCGTTGCCGGCCGGCTTGTCGTCCCCGCTGCCGCAGGCCGTCAACAGCAGTGCCGCTGTCGCTGTCAGTGCGGCGGCAACGGGCAAGGTGCGGCGCTTCACAGTGGCTCCCCGTGAAAGAACAGAAGTGCAGTACGAGCACTGACGGTACCGGTGGGGTTTTCGGTTTCACCAGTGCGAACAACCGAGTGATCAGGGGCAAGCCGGTAGGTATGGGGCTCTTCGGCACCCCCAGCCGATTCCGTCCATGAGGGCGTCAACGGGCCCGGCCCAGCCCGTCCGGCACCGGCATCAGCGCCCCATACCCCGTCGCCGCCCACGCGCTCCTCTCCGCCGCAACCTGGAGAAACGATCTTGACGCGCAGGCCGGTGCCTCGGATCCGGTCCGTCAACTGCCGTTGTGGCGCGGGCGGTACGGCAGCGGCGTAGGCGTCGTCGACGCGGACGGGCGAGCCGCGCAGGGCTTGCGCGATGCGTTGACCGGGGCTGGAGGGGCATGCGGGGCTCGCGGGACTGGCGGGGACTGGCGCGGCTGGCGGGGCTGAAAGGGCGGGCAGGGCTGGCCGGGCCGCCGATGCCGTCAAAGCCGCCTGCCGCGCGGGCCGGTGTGACGGCGCGGGCCGGTGTGGCGGCGAGGGACGTCAGCGGCAGCGCCGCGCGAGCGGTGAGCACGTGCCGGACGTCAGTGGACACTCGCGGTCTCCCTCACCTTGTCGACGAGCCGGGCGATTCCCCTGGGCACGGCGGACAGCGGGCCGTCGGTGGCGTCGTAGTAGGGGAGACGGCCGCCACCGGCCGGGGCGGGCAGTCGCAGCAGGCGGGCCGGGGTGCCGAGGGGATCGACGATGGCGGTGTCGCGGCACAGTTCGCAGACGGGCAGCAGGCGCCGGCTGGTGTTCTCGGCGCTGACCCGGACGTGGGAGAGCCGTACGCCCGCCCCGTGCAGGGGGTTGACGCCGCAGCACAGGTCCTCGTCCTGGCCGGTCAGCGCGGCGCGGCCGGCCCGGGCCAGCACGATCATGGCGACCAGGGTCGCCGGGTCCGTCCCCGGCCGGCGGGCCCGGCCGGGGTCACCGTCGAGGAGGAGCAGCGCGGCGTCGAGGCGGTCCCGGGCGAGGGGTTGCTCGTCGCGCTCGGTGAACTCCCGGAGGAACGCGCTGATCTCGGCGTACGCGGTGCGCCGCAGCCAGGACGCCGACGGTTGCGTGGGTGCCGTGAGGGGCAGGTGGGGGGCCGCTTCCGTCGCCGGGCGCATCCGGCGCAGCACGAGCGCCGTGACCCCGGCCGACACGGCGGACAGCAGCAGGGCCGCGAAGGCGCCCACCACCAGCCCCGGCCAGAAGTCGGTGGCGAACAGCGGGGGCAGGGCGTCGTCCTCGGCGGGGCTCGGGGCCGGCGCGGGGGAGGGGCCCTCCACCGGCCGGTCCGTGCGCGGCGTCCGGTCGAGGAAGGTCATCAGCGCGTCGAGGCGTTCACCGAGGAGGTGGTCGTCGTGGTCGTCCGCCCTGCGGTCGCCGAGCGTGATGCCGTCCGGCAGGCCGAAGAGCAGGCGGTCGCCGTCCAGCCGCAGGCCGTGGTTGAACGCGTCGATCGTGCCGTCGCCCGGGTCCGCGACGACGTACACCCCGGCCCGGCCGAGCCTGACGTGCACCGCCGCCGCGAACAGCTCCGTGTCACCGGCCGACTCGTTCTCGGACGTCTGCGGCACGAGCGCGACGTACACCGGGCCGCCGCCGTCGGAGCGCCGGAAGGCCTCGATCCGCTGGTGCAGGCGGTCGAGCCGGCGGGCGTCGAGGACGCGCGGGCTCTCCGGGTCGGTGTAGACGGGGTCCTGGCGCAGGCCCGCGGCGACGCGTTCGGCCCGGGCGGACATCTCGGCCGGGGTGGGCGGCTTGGTCCCGCTGGAGGCGGTCTGGTCGAAGACGGCGGTGGCGGTGAGGGCGACCGCGACGGCGGCGAGGGCGGCCGAGGCGACGACGGCGACGGCGGGCAGCGCGGACTGCATCCGGCGTGCCGCGCGGTCCGCCTTCCGGGCGGAGCCCGCGGAGCGGCGGCGCGCTCGGCGCCCGTACGCCGCCAGCAGCAGGATCAGCAGGGGTACGCCCGTGAGCAGGATCCCGGTGAGGAACGACTGGTTGCGGCGGTCGGCCTGACCGATGTACATGGGGTCGGGCTCGTCGTCCCCGTACTTCTCACGCGCCGCCTCCGCCCGGGCGGAGGCCTTCTCCGGGCCTTGGGCGACGACCTCCGTGAACCGCTCGAAGCTCAGCAGGGGGCCCGCGTCGTAGGGGAGTTCGTAGAGCTGGGCGGTCCAGGCGTCGTCGGCCGGAGCGCGTACGCCATAGGCCGTGGCGTCCGTCACCGCGTGGTCGTCGACGAGCACGTACAGCCCGTCCCGCCCCAGCCGGTCGTGGACCGCGCCGAGCAGCGCCTTGCCGTCCCGTACGGCCTCGGCGGGCAGCACCAGGACGTAGGTCGGGACGCCGGTCCTCTGGGCGAGCCGCGCGAAGTCGGGCGCCGTGGAGCGCGGGACGGCACGCGGCAGTTGGTCCGTGACGTACACCGGGTTCTCCCGGAGACGGTCGGCGAGGTAGGCCGCCTGGGTGGGCGGTTCGGCAGTCTCGGCCCGGGCGGGTGTGGCGGTCGCGAAGAGAGCCGCCAGTGCGAACAGGGCCAGGAGCAGGCGCAGGACGTGGCCGCGGCCGCCTCTCCTCGCCGTTGTCAGCCCTGCGTGCACGTGGTTCGACGACACTGCTTCCACCGGTGAGCCCCCCGCGGTCCGATCGCTGTCCGCGCGGCACTCTACTCAGGGCTTCGCGAGTGCTACAGGTCGACGGTGCCCCGTCGGTCCGTCGGCCCAACCGGCCAGCGTCGTCAGGGCGTTCACCGCCTCGGCCGGTCCCGCGTCTGGGCAGGTGGCTGACCGTGACGAGGCGATCCCGACTTCGTGAGTGAATCGTGCAGACGTGATGGTCGGCACGTGACCAACCCGGCCCGCGAGCACCGGGGTTGGGCTTCTCCCGGATTCGCTGGCGCACAGGTGCCGGTGCGGCACGGGGCCGGTTCCGGCCGCGTGCGACGGGGCGGGCGTTGCAAAGGGATAACGGGCCGCACCCCGGGATTCATGAGCCCGGACGCGCCTTGAGGGGCTTATGTGCGGCTGATACGGTGCCATGGCTTGACACTCGCTTCGGCGCTGGCTATTCGGCCAGCTCAGGCACCGTTCGAGGGGGCCGAGAAGTGCTGAGTGTCCCATTTTGTAGATAACTTCTTGGGTGTACGGGGAGCGGTTGCGTGAAGATCCAAGAGCGTACGGGGGCGGGCGCCGGTCGTGCCGCCGCTCCGGCTCAGCCACCGGTCGGTGACCGGCTTCCCACACCGCCTCGCGAGCGCAAACCGGCACTGGCCGCGCTCGCCGTGCTCCTCATCCTCGTGGGCGCGCTGGGCGCGACGATGCTCGTGCTCCAGGCCGGGGACCGGATCGAGGTCGTCAAGGTGAAGAAGGAGATCCAGGCCGGGGAATCCCTCAAGGACAGTGACGTGACCTCCGTCATGGTCGCCAAGGACGACAGCATCCACTACATCGAGTGGACGCAGCTCGACACCATCAAGACGTACAAGGCGAAGTCCACCATCTACCCGGGCACCATCGCCGTCGGTGAGATGTTCGCGAAGAAGGCCGACCTGCCCGCAGGCAAGGCCTCCGTCGGTCTCGCGCTGAAGGAAGGCCACTACCCCTCCGACATCAAGCCCGGTGACACCGTTACCGCCTACCGCGTCGGCACGACGGGCTCCGGCTCGAACAACTCCGGCGGCAACTCCGGTGCGGGCGGCAGCTCCTCCTCGTCCTCTGCCGGTGCCCTCGTCGACGAGGCGCGCGTCAACACCGTCGTGGAGAACGACGACGCCACCGTGAGCACGGGCAACCTCTCGCTCACCCTCCTCGTCGACCAGGCCGACGCGGCAGCGCTCGCCTCCGCGGCGGCCGCGGGCGAGGTCGCCATCGTGCACGTCCCCGGCAACTAGAAGGCGGCACCCACCCCATGGCGCTCATCGCTCTCGCCGCCGACAAGGGTTCCCCCGGCGTCACCACCGCGGCCGTCGCCCTCGCGGCGGTCTGGCCGCGGCGCGTCCTGCTCGCCGAGACGGACCCGGCGGGCGGTGACCTCGTCTACCGCAGCGCGGCCGCGCACGGCGGGCCGCTCAACCCCAACACCGGCATGCTCTCCATCGCCGCGACCGCGCGGCGCGGGCTGGTGCCGGACCAGCTGTGGGACCACGTCCAGCCGCTGAGCGGAGGGCTGGAGGTGCTCGTCGGGCTCGGGATCGCCGAACAGGCCGCGGGTCTCGCCGGGTTGTGGCCCACCCTCGGGCACGCCTTCGCCTCCCTCGCCGACTCCCCGCACGCCGCCGCCGACGTCATCGCGGACTGCGGACGCATCAGCGGCGACACCCCGGCCGTCGAACTGTTCCCGCACGCCTCGCTGGTGCTGCTGCTCTCCCGCACCGAGCCGGAGTCCCTCGCGCGGGTGCGCGACCGGGCCGCCGCCCTCGCGGGCAAGCTGCACGGCGGGCCGCGCGGCGCCGCCTCCCTCGCCAACCCGGTCATCGGCGTGGTCCTGGTCGCCGACACCGGCACGGCCGGCAAGCTCGCCTCGCAGGTCAACGACATGCTGGTGCACGCCCAGACCGGCGCCCGCGTGGTCGGCACCATTGCCGACGACCCCGCCGGAGCCGACCAGCTGGCCGGCCGCAGGCGCGGCCGTCTCGACAAGTCGCTGCTGATCCGCTCGGCCCGCAAGGTCGCCGCCGACATCAACCAGCAGTACGGCGCCGCCTGGGCCGCCTCCGCACAGGCGAACCAGGCCCCGCAGGCCCCGCACGCCCAGCAGGGCAACCACATCCAGCAGGGCAACCACGCCCCGCAGGCCCAGCAGCCCGAGCAGGTTCACCACGCCCAGCAGGCCCACCACGCGCACCAGGGCAACCACGCCCAGCAGGCCCCGCACGTGCCGCACCAGCAGCCGGGCCGGACCCAGGGCCACGCGGGGGCCGGCACATGACCGCTGTCGACCACCAGTTGGTCAAGCGGTTCCGCCAGGACGCCGGCGACCGCATCGCCGAACAGCGCAGGCAGGACCAGCTCAACAACGTCACGCCGATGTCCACGGAGGACGAACGGCAGTACGCCCGCGCCGTCATAGCCCAGATCCTGGAGGAGTACGCGCGCGCCGAGATCAACGCGGGCCGTACGCCGCTGGACGCCGAGACCGAGGAGCAGTACGCGGCCGCCGTGCACGCCGCCCTGTTCGGCGTCGGCCGGCTCCAGCCGCTGCTGGACGACCCCGAGGTCGAGAACATCGACATCAACGGCTGCGACCAGGTCTTCGTCGGGTACGCCGACGGCCGCGAGGTGAAGGGCGACCCGGTCGCCGAGACCGACGAGGAGCTCATCGAGCTCATCCAGGTCCTCGGCGCCTACTCGGGCCTGTCCTCCCGTCCCTTCGACTCGGCCAACCCGCAGCTCGACCTGCGGCTGCCCGACGGGTCGCGCCTGTCGGCCGTGATGGACGTGGCCCGGCGCCCGGCGCTCTCCATCCGCCGTGCCCGCATGGGCAAGGTGTTCATCTCCGACCTCGTCGGCAACGGCACGCTCACGCCCGAGGTCGCCCACTTCCTGGCCTGCGCGGTCCGCGCCCGCAAGAACATCATGATCGCCGGCGCCACCAACGCCGGCAAGACCACCCTGCTGCGCGCCCTCGCCAACGAGATCCCGCCGCACGAGCGGCTCATCACCGTCGAACGGGCCCTGGAGCTCGGCCTCGACACCTTCCCCGACCTGCACCCCAACGTCGTCGCCTTCGAGGAGCGCCTGCCCAACTCCGAAGGACAGGGCGCCATCTCGATGGCGGAGCTGGTGCGCCGGTCGCTGCGCATGAACCCCTCCCGCGTCATCGTCGGCGAGGTCCTCGGCGACGAGATCGTCACCATGCTCAACGCGATGTCCCAGGGCAACGACGGCTCGCTGTCCACGATCCACGCCAACAGCTCCAGCGAGGTGTTCAACCGCATCTCCACCTACGCGCTGCAGGCCTCCGAGCGGCTGCCCATCGAGGCCAGCCAGATGCTGATCGCCGGTGCCGTGAACTTCGTCGTCTTCATCCAGCGGCGCAACAACTTCGGCAACGGCGGCCGCCTCCAGCGCATGGTCACCTCCGTCCGCGAGGTCAACGGCGTCGACGGGCGCGTCCTGTCCAGCGAGGTGTTCGCGGAGGCTCCCGACGGCCGGGTCGTGCCGCACGCCCCCCTTGCCTGCCTGGAGGAACTGATGGCACACGGCTACCGGCCGACCGGGACCTGGGGGTGAGCCGGGGGTGACCACGACGACCCTCGCCGCGCTCGGCCCGCTGGGCTCCATGGGCGGCCTGTTCTCCACCGAGGTCCTGTACTCGATCGGCAGCGGCGTCGCCGTCGGCGGCGGCCTCGCCCTGCTGCTCGTCGCCGTGCGCGGACTGCCCGTCAAGCCCGACCACGAGAAGCAGAAGGCCGCCCAGCGGGCGGGCGAACTGATCCGCTTCGCCGGGCAGCGCGGCTCCCTCGCCGCGATCGCCGGCCTCGTCGTGCTGCTGCTGACCCGCTGGGCGGTCGCCGGCATCGCGGCCGGTGTCCTCGTCTTCTTCTGGGACCGCCTCTTCGGCGGCGCCGGCGAGGAGCGGGCCGCCATGCGCCGCGTCGAGGCCCTGGCCTCCTGGACGGAGTCCCTGCGCGACACCATCGCCGGCGCGGTCGGCCTGGAGCAGGCCATCCCGGCCTCAGCCCGCGCCGCCGCCCCCGTCCTGCGCCCGCACCTCGACGCCCTCGTCGACCGGCTGCGCGCCCGCACCCCGCTGCCCGAGGCGCTGCAGCAGCTCGCCGACGAGATCGACGACGCCTCCGCCGACATCATCGTCGCGGCCCTGATCCTCAACGCCCGTCTGCGCGGCCCCGGTCTGCGCCAGGTACTGGGCGCCCTGGCCAAGTCGGCCCGCGAGGAGGTCGACATGCGCCAGCGGGTCATGGCCCAGCGCGCCTCGACCCGCCGCTCGGTGCAGATCGTCGTCGCGGTCTCCATCGCCTTCGTCCTCGGCCTGTCCATCTTCAACCGCGACTTCGTGGAGCCGTACGGCACGGCGGTCGGCCAGCTCGTCCTCGCCTGCGTCTGCGGCCTGTTCGCGCTCGGGTTCTGGTGGCTGCGCAAGCTGTCCACCATCGAGACGCCCGAGCGGTTCCTGGTCCGCGACCAGGCGGGCGTCCAGTTCGTCCGGCCCAGGACACCGTCGCAGCAGTCGCAGCCGCACCAGCAGCTGCCGCAGGAAGAAGGGGCACGCCGGTGAACCTCACGATGCCGCTCGTCGTCGGCGCCGTCATCGGCCTCGGCCTCTACGCCCTCGTCCGCGCCCTCATGCCCGGCAAGCGCAGCGCGCTCTCGCAGGTCGCGCGGATCGACGCGATGCGGGCGCGCGGTTCGGCGTACGAATCGGCGCGGGTGGCGCGCGAGCAGGGCCGGCTGGGCGGGCTGCGGGCCGAAGTGGGCCTGCGGGTCAGCGAGTTCTACCTCCAGCAGGGCTGGGAGCAGCGCTCGCTGCGCGCGGACCTCGCCGTCCTGGAGCGCAGCTGGGAGAAGTTCCTGGCGACCAAGGTGCTGCTGGGGGTGGCGGGCCTGTTCTTCGGCCCGTTCCTCTTCGCCGTCGTCTGGACCCTGGGCGTGGGCACCAGCCCCATCGTCCCGGTGTGGCTGGCGCTGCTGTGCGCGGTGGTCTTCTTCTTCCTGCCCGACCTGGAGGTGCGGCGGGACGCCGCCGAGAAGCGGCGCGACCTGCGACGCGTGATCGGCGCGTACCTCGACCTGGTGTCGATGAGCCTGGCCGGCGGACGCGGTCTGCCCGAGGCCCTGATGGCGGCGGCCGAGGTCTCCGACGGCTGGGCCAACCAGCGCATCAGGAACGCCCTGTCCGACGCCCGCATCACCGGTGTCAGCCAGTGGCAGGCGCTCGGCCGGCTCGGTGAGGAGATCGGTGTGGAGGAGCTCAAGGACCTCTCCGCCTCCCTGGCCCTGGTCGCGGACGACGGTGCGAAGGTGCGCGAGTCCCTCGCCTCCCGTGCCGAGACCATGCGCCACCGCGAGCTCGCCGAGATCGAGGGCAGCGCGGGCGAGAAGTCCCAGTCGATGCTCGTGGCACAGCTGCTGCTGTGCGCCGGGTTCCTGGTGTTCCTGATCTTTCCGGCGGCGATGCGGGTGTTCCAGGTGCAGTGAGCCGGCCTCCCAACTGAAGAACCTCCCGAACGGATCTCGAAAGGACAAGACGTCATGAACGGACGTACCTTCCACACCGGCATCCCCGCCGTGGACTTCCTGGTCACCTTCCTCCGGGCCCGCACCGAGCGGGCCCGCTCCGGCGAGCTGGACCGCGGTGCCTCCGCGGTCGAGTGGGTCATCATCTCGGCGGTCGTCGTGGCGATCGTCGGTGTCGTGGCCGCCATCATCAACGCCGCGCTGAGCGAGGGCGCCAACAAGGTCGGCGACTGCATCAAGGGCGCGGACGCGGGCAAGACCTGCTGACGTTCTCGGGGACGACGGGGAGCACGGGGATCACGGGGATGCCGGCAGCGCTGGGCAGACGGATACGCCGCAGGGTGGAGGCCGCACGGGGACGGGCGGCCGCCGGCGGCGACTCGGGCATGACCGCGATCGAGTTCGTGCTGCTCACCCCGGTGCTGTTCTTCATGATCTTCGCGACCGTGCAGTTCGCCCTGTACTTCTTCGCGGACCACGTGGCCCAGGCGGCGGCCCAGGCGGGCGCGCGCAAGGCGCGCGCCACGGCCGACGAACAGCCGGGCGCGTGGCGGGGCGAGGCACGGGACGTGGTCGACCGCTACATCCGGCAGCTGGGACCGCAGCTGGTCCTCTCGCCGGACGTGACGATGCTCCAGCCGGAGCAGAACACCGTGGGTGTGGAGATCGAGGCACGCGTCCCCACGGTCTTCCCGGGGCTCGATCTGACGGTGCACGCCCAGTCGGTGGGACCGGTGGAGCGGTTCGTCCAGGAGGAGGGGAACTGATGCCCGGCCTTCCTTCCCTGCCGGGGACCCGCCGGCAGGCCGACGACAGCGGCCTGTCCACCGTCGAGGTCGTGATCCTGGCACCGGTGATGATCCTGTTCATCCTGGTCCTGGTGGCCTTCGGCCAGCTCGTGGAGGGCCGCGGAGCCCTGGACGGCGCCGCCCGGGACGCGGCCCGCGCGGGCTCGATCCAGAAGAACCACGCCCTGGCCATGGCCGAGGCGAAGAAGGCCGCGGAGGCCAACCTGGCGGACGTCTGCTCGGGCCCGGTCACGGTCGTCCAGACGAGCCAGGGTTTCGAGCCGGACACCCTCTTCACCGTCGAGGTGAGCTGCCAGGTGCGGGGCCTGGCCATGCTCGGACTGGACGTCCCCACGCGGCTGTCGGCCAGCTTCAGCTCCCCGCTCGACCCGTTCCGGAGGTCGGCGTGAGACACCTTCCGCGGGCCGCGCGGTCCTGGGGGGCCGCGCGCCGGAGGCATCTGGACGACCGCGGCTCGGGCGCCGGCGCGGTCATCATCTTCGCGCTGGTCTTCCTCTCCCTCTCCGCGTTCGTCATCGACGGCGGCCTGTCCATCTCCAAGCGGGAACGCGCCGCCGACATCGCCGAACAGGCCGCCCGCTACGCCGCCCAGGACATCGACCGCGAGGCCCTCTACGAGAACGAGGGCGGCCCTGCCCCCATCAACTTCGCGAACTGCGACGCCCGCGTGAAGGCCTTCGCCCGCGAGATGGACCTGACGGGCGCGGACATCGCGGCGACCCACTGCGTGGCGGCGAACGCCGACGCGGTCGAGGTCGAGGTGCAGCTCACGTACTCCCCGGTCTTCACCGGCATGTTCTACGGCGGCGACGTGACCGTGCGCGGGCAGGCGGTGGCGGAGAACCAGGTCGGCTGAGACCCGGCCGGAACCTTCGAGGGATCTGCACACCGTTCACCTCCAGGCCGCGGAAAACCCCGGCGGGGACGGAACCCGGGCTGTTTCTCCCGCCGTACGTCACCTGCGTGCACCGCGATCGGGCGGAACTGTGAAGGGAACGGCCCGGGCCGTGACCGAACAACCACACACATGAATACGCACCCCGGAACGCACCGCAGCCCCATCAGCGCAGAGTGGCCGTCCGTTCTCCCCGCGTGCTTTGATCGGTCGCGCTCGAGCACGTCGAATTCTTCAGAACGAAGGGAACAGCCTCCCATGGCCTTCACCCCGCAGATCGCGACCGCCCAGATGTCCGACGCCGAGCTGGACGGCATCGCCGGCGGCCAGGCGGGTGTCGCCGCGGGTGCCGGCGCCGCTGCCGGTCTCTACGTCGAGACCACGGCCGCGGGCCTGACCGCCGGTGTCGGTGGTGGCGCGGGCCTCGCGGTCTCCCCGCAGGGCATCGCGGCGGACCTGCACCTCAACGCCGCCGTCGCTTCCTGAACCACGCGACGCGCGTACGACGAAGGCCCCGGTTGTTCAAAACCGGGGCCTTTTTCGCAACCTCGTGGACAACGGCTACTTGGTTTTCCGCTTGTCCTCCGTCTTCATGGCGTCGTTCACCTTCTTGGTGAGTTCGTCGTCGAGTTTCTTGAACTCGCGCACCACGGCGTCGGACATGCTCGCCAACGCGTCGAGCTGCTGCGTGATGTCCTCGCGCCCGTCCTCCCAGTTGGATTCGAAATCGCCGAGCGCGTCATTGACGCTGCCGTCGCCGATGTCGTCCTGGTAGGACTCGAAAAGCTTCTTGGTGTGATTCAACCGGGTCTTGAGGGAACGCAGTCGCCGCCCGAACCCCTCCAACTCGGTCAGCGGGAGCGCGAGATCGCTCTTGCCCTGGCCCATACGGCAGTCCCCCCACGTCCAGTACGTCCTGCACCCGGTCGCCCAGCACCGTATCCCGGCCCTGATGTGCCTCCCAAGGATCGGTCCATAAGATCTCTGTAGGCTCAGCACACCCACACCCCCCAGCCCGGCCTCACCGCCCTCCACACCCGACCCCAGGACACCCGCCATGCCGCGACGCCGCACCCCAAGCTCGTCAAGCCCGACGGGAGACACGACGGGAACGACGGCCCCGAGGAACCGGACGCCGCAGCCGGTGCGGATCCGGCGGCGGTCGTTCGGGGACTTCGTCAAGGCCTTCCTCGCCTTCGTCGCGCTGGCCGTGCTCCTCGTCGGCGTGCCCCTCGCGCTCGCCACGCGGATCGGATGGCCGCTGCCGAACGGCGTGCCGAGCCTGGACTGGCTGCAGCGAGAGATCACCGTCCACACGTTCCTGAACATCCTCACCGTCATCGTGTGGCTGGCGTGGGCGCAGTTCACCGCCTGCGTGCTCGTGGAGATGAAGGCCGCGCTGTCGGGCGTCGGCGTGCCGGGGCGGGTGCCGGGGGCCGGGCCCAGCCAGTTGCTGGCGCGGCAGCTCGTCGCCGCGCTGCTGCTCGTCGGTGCCACCGCGGCCGGCCTCACGCCCGGTCTGTCGCAGCTCGGGCAGGGGTACGACGCCCACCAGAAGCCGGCCGTGGCGGCGGCGCAGGCGACGCCGGGGCTCTTCGCCCAGCAGCAGGAGCAGGCCTCCGGTGCCGCGGCGGCCCTCGCCGAACAGGCCTCGCACGCCGCCGCCCACGCCGGACCCGGCGCCCCCACCGCCCGGCAGGGCGACACGAAGTACTACCGCATCCAGCCGCCCGAGGGACGTCACCACGACTCGCTGTGGGAGATAGCCGAACGCCACCTCGGTGACGGGCGCCGCTACAAGGAGATCTTCGAGCTCAACAAGGACCGTGTGCAGCCGGACGGGTCGAAGCTCTCCGAGGCCAGCCTCATCCGGCCCGGCTGGATCATGGAGATGCCGGGCGACGCGCGCGGCGGCGAACTCGTCGAGATGCCCGACGAGGCGCCGGGCGTCTCGCCCGACGTGCGGCAGCAGATCGCCGACTACGCCCGGACCGGCGACCACGCCCAGGGTGGCGGCGGATCCGCTGCCCGGGACGGCGGGGCCACGGGAGGCCGGGACGGCGCCCTGGGCGGTGGCCACGGGCAGGCCGGCGGTGGCGCCGCCCAGGTGTCCGCCCCCGGGCAGCGGCCCGCCCCCGACACCGGTCGGCAGCAGGCCGCGGGTGCCGAGTCGGACAGCTCCTTCGGCCTCCCCGAAGCCCTCCTGGCCGCACCCTTCCTCGCCGCCGGCCTCCTCGGCGCCCTCGGGCGGCGCCGCCGGCAGGCGCTGTGGCAGTCGGCGTTCGGCTCCGCCGGCGGGCGGCGCGGCATGGAGCCGCCCACGCCGAGCGGGGACGCGCAGGACGTCCAGGACGCGCTGCTCGTCGGCGCCGACCCGGAGGGCGTCCGGCTGCTCGACCGGTCGCTGCGGGGGCTCGCCGCCTCCCTCGCCGAGGAGGCGCGGCCGCTGCCGGTGGTGTACGCGGCCTGGCTCAGCAACGGCGACCTGCACCTCCAGCTCGCCCAGCCCGCCGGGAAACCGCCCGCGCCCTGGCAGCAGGGGCAGGACCAGACGTTCTGGATGCTGGCCCGCGCCGACGCCGAGGGCTACGGCGACGCCGACACGGCCGCGCCCTACCCGGGGCTGGTCAGCCTCGGCACCATGGACGACTCGCGGCTGCTGCTCAACCTGGAGGCCGTGCCCGGCATCGTGTCGCTGAGCGGGCGCGAGGCCGACCGGGCCGCCGTCTTCGCCTCCGTCGCCGCCGAGCTGGCCACCAACGGGTGGTCCGACCGCATGACCATCACGCTCGTCGGCTTCGGCGAGGACCTCACGCCGCTGGCCCCGAACCGGATCCGGCACCTGGAGGACGTCGAGGCGCTCGTCGAGACCATGGAGGCCGAGACGCGGCAGCGGCGCGGGGCGCTCGGCGCCGCCGGGCACGACTCGGTGCTCACCGGGCGCACCGGGCCCGCGCAGCACACCCGTTGGGCGCCGCACCTGGTCCTGCTCGCCGCCCAGCCGTCCGCCGAGGACGCCGTCAAGCTCGCCGAACTCGCCGCCGACGCGAGCCGGCTGGGCATCGGCTACCTCGTCGGCACCGAGACCGGCGATCTGCCCGGCGCCGCCTGGGAGATGGAGATCACCGCCGGGGGCAAGCTGCTCGCGCCGCTCCTCGGCCTGGAGCTCGACGCCCAGGTGCTGCCCGCCGCCCAGCGGCGCGCCGTCGTCGAGCTGTTCGTCGAGGCCGACCCGGAGCGCCGGCCCGAGGGCGACCCGGCCCACCGGCCGCCGTTCCTGGTCGACATCAGCGAGCAGGGACGCCCGGCCGTCTACGCCCGGCTCGTCGGGCCGTACGAGATCATCGGCCTGGACACCCCGGACGGGGACCGCAGCGCCCTGCTGCACGAGGCGCTGGCCCTGCTGCTCCTGCACCGCGAGGGCGTGCACCCACGGGTGCTGTCCTCGGCGCTGTGGCCGCGCGGGGTCACCGACGACGTGCGCGACGCGCTGCTGGACCGGCTGCGCGACTGGCTCGGCACCGACCCCGACGGCACGCCCCGCCTGGGCACCGACGGCAGCGGGCGGCTCACGCTCGCCAAGTCCGTCGTCTCCGATCTGGACGTGCTGCGGTCGCTGTACCACGAGGCCACGCAGGGCCGGGGCGTCGACAGCCGGGCCGTGCGCGGGCGGCTGCTCACCGACGCGCTCGTGCTGGTGCGCGGGCCGCTGCTCGCCGACCGGCCCGAGGGCCGCTACCGGTGGCTCACGCACGAGATCGTCGACGCCCAACTGCCGCTGCTGGTCGCGGACACCGGGCTCGCGCTGAGCGCGTTCCACATGGAGAAGGGCCGCGCGGAGAAGGCCATCGAGGCCCTCGGCGCGGCGCTGCGGACGGCCCCCGCGGACGAGCGTCTGTGGCACGAGCTGCTGCGCGCGACGCACGCCACCGGCGACACGGACCGGCTGACGGCCCTCGCCACCGACCTCGTCGGCCGCAACGGGGCCCGCGGGCTGCCGCCGCGCACGGAGGCGCTGCTCGACGAGCTGCTGCCGACGTGGCGTGACGCGATCGCCGCGGCCGGATGAGCACCGGGCTGCTGGTCCTGGCCGCCGCGCTGTGGGGCGCGGCGGCGGGAGCGTCGCTGCCGCGCGCGGCCTACCGGTTCTCGGCGCCCCCGGGGGAGCCGTGGCGGCAGGAGTGCCCCGGCGGGCACGCGGTCGGCGGCTGGCTGGGGCCGGCCTGCTGCCGGCACTGCGAGGGGACCGGGTACGGTCCGCGTGCGGCCCCCCTGGTGATCGCCACCGCCGCCGTCTGCGCCGCGCTCGCCGCCGCGACGGGCACCCGCCCCGAGATCGCGGTCTGGCTGCTGCTCGCCCCCGTGGGGGTGCTGCTGACGGTCGTCGACTTCCGGGTCCGGCGCCTTCCCGATCCACTCACCCTCCCCTTCGCCGCGGCCGCCCTGGTCCTGCTCGGCCTCACCGCCCTGGTCCCCGAGCACGCGGGGGAGTGGACCACCGCCCTCCTCGGCTCCCTGGCCCTCGGCGGCGGCTACCTCGTCCTCTTCCTCGTCAACCCGGCGGGCATGGGCTTCGGCGACGTCAAACTCGCCCTCGGCGCGGGCGCGGTCCTCGGCTGGTACGGCTGGTCCACGGTGATGCTCGGCACCTTCGCCGGCTTCCTCCTCGGCGCCCTCTACGGCGCGGCCCTGGTCCTGACCCGCCGGGCCACCCGCAAAACGGCCATCCCCTTCGGCCCGTTCCTGATCACCGGCGCGCTGCTGGGCCTGCTGGCGGGCGCGTACACGGCCTGACACCGGCGGACGCCGTCCGGCCCGGGCGCATCAGCCGGCACCGCCGACGACCCGGTACACCACGAACAGGCCGTACCCGGCGAGCAGGGCACCGAGCACGGCGACGGCCGCGAACGCCCAGAACAGCCCGGGCCTTGTGGTGATCCTCTCGTCCACGGCCTGGCGTCCGGCCCCCGGGGCCCCTGGCGTACGCTGGGCGGGTCCGTCCACAACCCTTACGAAAGGGACGCCCGGTGACCGAGAAGGCCGACCTTCAGCCCATCCTCGACCGTGCTGCCGCCGGTGGGCGGATCACCCCGGACGAGGCGCTCGTGCTGTACCGGGACGCCCCGCTGCACGCCCTGGGCGCCGCCGCCGACGCCGTGCGCCGCCGCCGGTACGCGGGCACCGAGCACATCGCGACGTACATCATCGAGCGCAACATCAACTACACGAACGTCTGCGTCACGGCCTGCCGCTTCTGCGCCTTCTACGCCGCGCCCAAGGACACCGCCAAGGGCTGGACGCGCGATCTCGACGACATCCTGCGCCGCTGCGCCGAGACGGTCGAGCTGGGCGGCACCCAGATCATGTTCCAGGGCGGTCACCACCCGGACTACGGCGTCGAGTACTACGAGAAGCACTTCGCCGCGATCAAGAGGGAATTCCCGCAGCTGGTCATCCACAGCCTGGGCGCGTCCGAGGTCGAGCACATGGCCCGGATCTCCAAGGTGAGCGTGGAGGAGGCCATCCAGCGCATCCACGCCGCCGGTCTCGACTCCTTCGCGGGCGCCGGCGCCGAGCTGCTGCCGGAGCGGCCCCGCAAGGCCATCGCCCCGCTGAAGGAGTCCGGCGAACGCTGGCTGGAGATCATGGAGATCGCGCACAACCTGGGCGTGGAGTCCACCTCCACCATGCTCATGGGCACCGGCGAGACCAACGCCGAGCGCATCGAGCACCTGCGCATGATCCGCGACGTCCAGGACCGCACGGGCGGCTTCCGCGCCTTCATCCCGTACACCTACCAGCCCGAGAACAACCACCTGAAGGGCCGCACGCAGGCGACCCTCTTCGAGTACCTGCGGATGATCGCCGTCGCGCGGCTGTTCATGGACAACGTCGCCCACATCCAGGGCTCGTGGCTGACCACGGGCAAGGAGGTCGGCCAGCTCTCCCTGCACTACGGCGCCGACGACCTCGGCTCGATCATGCTGGAGGAGAACGTGGTCTCGTCGGCCGGCGCCAAGCACCGGTCGAACCGCATGGAGATCATCGACCTCATCCGCAAGGCGGGCCGGGTCCCGGCCCAGCGGTCCACCACCTACGAGCACTTGGTGGTGCACGACGACCCGGCGAACGACCCCGTCGACGACCGCGTGGTCTCGCACATCTCCTCCACGGCCATCGAGGGCGGCACGGCTCACCCCGAGCTGAAGCTGCTCGCCTCCAACTGAGCCCGGCCGGCCCCGCCGTGCTGACGATCCACGCCGCCCCGCTGGTCCTGCCGGCGGACGCCGAACCCGTCGTGGACGGAGCCGTCGCGGTCGACGGCGACCGGATCACGGCCGTCGGACCGTACGAGGACGTCGCCGAGGAGGCGCCCGGCGCGCGGGTACGCCGCTGGCCGGGTGTCCTCACGCCCGGCCTGCGCCAGTGGCACCCGCTGTGGCTGCTGCGCCAGTGCTACCACCCCGACCCGCGCGAGGCCGGCGAACTGGGCGAGCGGCCCCTGTGGGGCGAGCGGCTGGCCGCCCTCGGCGAGCTCGGCGAGACCCGCTGGGCGGGCAGCGTACGGCGCGGTGTGCAGCGGATGCTGCGGTACGGCACCACGGCGGTCGCCTCACCCGGCGCCCGCTTCCGGGACCCCCTGGTGGCCATGGCCGTCGCCCGGTCCGGGCTGACCGTCGTGGGGACCACGAACGCCCCCGGCACACTGCTCGGCGAGCGGCCCGACCTCGACCCGTTCGCCGAGGGCCACGAGCTGCGGGGCACCGTCCACGGCCCGCTGACCATCGGCGGCCGGGCCGACCTGGCGGTGTTCGACGTGCCCGACGAGGCGGCCCTGCGCGAGCGCGGCGCGGTCACGTGCGTGGCGACCGTGCTGGGCGGACGGCTGGTGTACCGGGCCCGCTGAAAGCCGGGGCTCAGCCCGCGAAGGCCTCGCTGAACGCGCCCGGACTCTGCTTCACCCCGCTGCAGTCGGTCGCCGCCCGGCCGGTCGTGGAGCCGGCCGCGCACTGCCGGTCCCGGGCCGTCGACCACATCGACACCCAGGCGATGCCCTTGTCCTCGGCGAAGGCGCGGACCTCCGCCGCGTCGGCGAGCGTGAAGGTCTCGCCCTCGACGTCGTTGACACCGATCATCGAGGTGAGGGCCATGCCCCGCCAGGCCTCGTCGTCCGACGTGCCGAAGACCTTCCTCAGCTGCGGGTGCGCGGCCTTCGCGGCGGCGAGCGCGTAACCGCCCATGTCGCCGCCGAAGGAGGGGCCGTAGTTCATCGTCATGAGGTTGACGGTGGAGACCTGCACGCCGTGGTCGTTGGCGGAGGCGAGCAGCGCCAGGCCGTCCTCGTCCAGGCCGGAGGGCATCACCGGGAGCGTGAACGAGACCCGGAGGTCCTCCCGTTCCTCCTGCAGGCGCGCGATCGCCCGGGAACGCAGCGCGACGGACGCGGCGTCGGACAGGTCGTCGCCCTCGATGTCGAAGTCGGCCAGGGTGGCGCCGGCCGCGTCCAGGGCCTTGCCGTAGGCCGTCGCCAGTGCGGAGACGCCGGCGCAGTTCGCCGCGAGTTCCTTCCCGGAGGCGCCGCCGAAGGAGACCCGGACGCGGGCGCCGTCCTCCTTGAGCGCCGCGACGCGCGAGGCGACCGCCGCGTCGCCGAGGGCGTGGGTGCCGTTCCAGCGCGGGGTGCAGTCGTCGCCCTCGGCTATGACGAAGGCCAGGTTGTACGTCGTGGGGGAGCCGGCCGTGTCGGTGCCGGCGGCCTCGGTGGCGCTGACGTACGGGGCGTACGAGGTGCCGGGCGCCGCCGTCGCCGAGGGAGCCGCGCGAGCCGGGCCGTCCTGGTGCGAACAGCCCACGGCGGCCAGGGCGATCAGACAGCCGACGACGGCGGCCGGCGCGTTCCGGCGGGATTCCCGGGAACTCTCAGGGAAGGGACGGCCTGGGTCGTTTCTCATGGCCCTCTCACATGAAAACCCGAGTTTATGGCACACGAAGCCGCTCTGGTGTGCGGGGAATGCATTCCGAGCCCGCCATCGACAGCCCCTCCTCGGGGCCGTCTGCCTCGGGCGTACTGCAACAATGGGCCCGTGACCCGCGCATCCCTGGACAAGCAGCCGCACGAAGTCGCCTCGATGTTCGACGACGTGGCGGAACGGTACGACCTGACCAACGACGTGCTGTCCCTCGGTCAGGACCGGCGATGGCGCAAGGAGGTCGCCAGGGCCGTCGACGCGCGCCCGGCGCAGAAGATCCTCGACCTGGCGGCGGGCACGGGCACCTCCTCGCTGCCCTTCGCCCGCACCGGCGCCTACGTCGTCCCCTGCGACTTCTCCCAGGGCATGCTCAAGGTCGGCAAGCAGCGGCAGCCCTGGCTGCCGTACACCGCCGGGGACGCGACGCGGCTGCCGTTCAAGGACGACAGCTTCGACGCCGTCACCATCTCCTTCGGGCTGCGCAACGTGCAGGACACCGACGCCGCGCTGCGCGAGATGCACCGGGTGACCCGGCCCGGCGGGCGGATCGTGATCTGCGAGTTCTCGCACCCGACGTGGGCGCCGTTCCGCACGGTGTACACGGAGTACCTGATGCGCGCGCTGCCCCCGGTCGCGCGGGCGGTCTCCTCCAGCCCCGACGCCTACGTCTACCTCGCCGAGTCCATCCGCGCCTGGCCCGACCAGCCCGCCCTGGCGCGGCGGCTGGGCGGGGCCGGCTGGTCGCGGGTGGCCTGGCGTGACCTGAGCGGCGGCATCGTCGCCCTGCACCGGGGCTTCAAGCAGGACTGACGCCCCGGGCCCCTAACGGTCGCTGAGCACCATGGAGGGGTCGCCCGGCTCGTCCAGCTCGCGTCGCAGTCCGCCCCGGGGCGGTCCCGGGACGCGCGGCTCGTGCACGCCCCCGCCGCCCTCGCCCGGCCCGAAGTCGAACCACACGTAGACCATCGAGTCCCGCGGCACCTCGGCCCCGGGCTGCGGGTACTGGCGTACGACGTAGTCGACCACGGCGAGCTGGAAGTCGGGCCGGTCCGGCGCGCTGAGGAGCAGCCCCCGGGCCCGGGCCGTCTCGCGCGCGTCCACGGCCATCAGACCGACCAGGCGCGGTACCCGCACCTCGGGTGTCTTGCGGGATATGTGCACAGATGTCACCCCCAGCGGTACAGGAAGGGTAACTCCCGCCCCGCGGCGGCCGGAAGCGACAAGTGTCTTTCTGTGACAGTCGACTACCGAGCGTCACTGATCGCACCGCGTCGGGGGCGGCCCTCGGCCGGGTGATCAAGCGCGCTGAATAGACTGCCCGTGTCCTGTGCCGGTCGGCACGCAGCATTCGAACCTTGGGGAGATCCCGCCGTGACCGAGCCCCTCTCCGAAAACACCGCCGATGTCATCGTCGTCGGCGCGGGGCCAGCCGGCTCCACCACCGCGTACCACCTCGCCAAGGCCGGACTCGACGTACTGCTCCTGGAGAAGACCGAGTTCCCGCGCGAGAAGGTCTGCGGCGACGGCCTCACCCCGCGCGCCGTCAAGCAGCTCGTGGCGATGGGCATCGACATCTCGGAAGAGGCGGGCTGGCTGCGCAACAAGGGCCTGCGGATCATCGGCGGCGGAGTGCGCCTCCAGCTCGACTGGCCGGATCTCGCCTCCTTCCCCGACTACGGCCTGGTCCGCAAGCGCGACGACTTCGACGAGCAGCTCGCCCGGCAGGCCCAGAAGGCCGGTGCCCGGCTGTTCGAGAAGTGCAACGTGGGCGCGCCGGTCACCGACGACCGCACGGGCCGCATCACCGGCGTGCACGCCAAGCTCGGCGAGGACAAGCGCGAGGTCACCTTCCACGCCCCGCTGGTCGTCGCCGCCGACGGCAACTCCACGCGGCTCTCCCTCGCGATGGGCCTGCACCGCCGCGAGGACCGCCCCATGGGCGTGGCGGTCCGCACCTACTTCACCAGCCCCCGCCACGAGGACGACTACCTGGAGTCCTGGCTCGAACTGTGGGACCGCCGCGGCCCCCAGGACCGCCTGCTGCCCGGCTACGGCTGGATCTTCGGCATGGGCGACGGCACCTCCAACGTCGGCCTAGGCGTGCTCAACACCTCCGAGTCCTTCAAGGAACTGGACTGGCGCGAGGTGCTGAAGGCCTGGTGCGCCTCCATGCCCGAGGACTGGGGCTACACGCCGGACAACATGACGGGGCCGATCCGCGGCGCCGCGCTGCCCATGGCCTTCAACCGCCAGCCCCACTACACCAAGGGCCTGCTGCTGGTCGGTGACGCCGGCGGCCTGGTGAACCCCTTCAACGGCGAGGGCATCGCCTACGCCATGGAGTCCGGCCAGATCGCCGCCGACGTCATCGTCCAGGCGCACGCGCGCTCCACCCCGGCCGGCCGGGAGATGGCCCTCCAGCGCTACCCGCGCGTGCTGAAGGACACCTACGGCGGCTACTACACCCTCGGCCGCGCCTTCGTGAAGCTCATCGGCAACCCCAAGGTCATGCAGATCGCCGCCCAGCGGGGCCTCACGCACCCGCTGCTGATGAGGTTCACGCTGAAGCTGCTGGCGAACCTCACCGACCCGACGGGCGGCGACGCGATGGACCGGATCATCAACGGGCTGAGCAAGGTCGCGCCCAAGGCCTGACGGGCGCCCGGGCGGCTCAGCCGCTCAGGGCCTCGGTGCCGGCGGCCCGGCGCGCGTACTCGTCGCGCCGGTCCGCCATCTGCCGCAGCGCGTCCCCGCGCTCGCGCTGCGAGAGCCGGTCCAGGCAGAGCCGCCCCTCGCGGTGGCCGGCCTCGTGCGCCGGGCAGCGGGCGAAGTACCCGGTGCCCTCGATCACGAGCGGCTCGCCGTCCCGGTCGAACCCGCGCACCACGGCCCGGTCCGGGCACGGCACGTCCTTCGTGGCGCCCGGCACGGACAGGCAGCCCCCGGCACGGACAGGCAGCCCCCGGCGTCGTCGAGCAGCCGCCGCCGGGCCGCGTCGAGCGGCTTTAGGACCGGGTCGACGATGTGCCCGACGTGCCGGACAGGCCGTGCCGGGACACCTCACCGAGTTCGGGCCGGACCTCGCCGCGCTCATCGACGACATTTCCTGACCATGCACGTCGCGGACGGGGCCGTTTGCTCGCGGCCTGCCAGGTCGGGGTCGATCTGCGGGTGTTCGGGTACGACTGCCCGGACGACGACGGCGAGAGTGACCCGTCAAGCGCCGCCGGGCGCGGATGATTCGGGCATGAGGTGCCGCCCGGCCCGGACGCCGCGCCGGCCGCCGGAACCGGAGCCCCTGAAGCGCGTGGACGGGCCGCGGCACCGGCCCGGGCCCCGCCGGCACGTTCGACCCCGGCGAGGCGCTCACAGGGCCCCTGGAGGGTCGTGTGGGCGCGCCGGGGCGCACGGGGAGGGCCCGGACAGGCGGGGAGGGCCGCTGCCGACCGGTGGCAGTGGCCCTCTTGCCCGTTATGCGTGTATCAGGGGTGAGGTGGCGTCAGAGGACGCGCACCGCGCCCGACGCCGGGTAGCCCGACAGGTCCTGGATGACGACGCCCTTGGACGGGTTGGCCGCGTCCAGGTACTGGCCGTTGCCGATGTAGACGCCCACGTGGTACGCGGAGCCCTTGCCGCCCCAGTAGAGGATGTCGCCGACCTGGATGCTGGAGAGCGGCACGTCCGTGCCGGCCATCGACTGGTCCTGCGAGACGCGCGGCAGGTCCACACCCACCTGCTTGTACGCGGCCTGCACGAGGGAGGAGCAGTCCCAGGCGTTGGGACCGGTGGCGCCCATGACGTAGGCGTCGCCCACCTGTGCCTTGAGGAAGGCGATGACGGTGGCGACGCTGCCGCTGGAGGGCGCCGAGACCGACGTGGAGGTGGAGGCGGAGGCGGAGGTGGAGGTGGAGAGGGTGGCGCGCTCGGCGCTGCGCTCGGCGCGCTCGGCGGCGGCCTTGCGGGCGGCCTCGGCGGCCTTCTTCTTGGCCTCGGCCTTCTTCTTCGCCTCGGCGAGGTCCTTCTTGGCCTCCGCGGCGGCCTTGGCGGCGGCGGCGTCACGCTCTGCGCGCAGTTCGTAGTTCGCGGCGGCCTGCTGCGTGGCGGCCGCGGACTGGGCGACCGCGGCGGACATGTCGGCCGTCAGGGTGGGCAGTTCGATGGTCTGCGTCACCGGCTCGGCGGCGTTCGCCGAGGCCGACGCACCCGCCGCTGCCATGCTGAGAACGCCACCGGCAACTCCGGCACGCATGGCGATCGTCGAGGTCGCGCTGCGGCGGGGCTTCCGGTGGCTGCGTATGTGAGCGGTGTGGGACATGGGAACAACCGGTACCAGGGGCTCCTTCATATCTTCAAGAAACGTGTGCTGCGCCACAGTTGTTCAACCGAGGGCCCAAAACCCCCGAACGAGGCTCTTTATTGACGCCGTAACGGACATTGCGGGCGCCCTGTGACCGGCCTGTGATCACGGTGTTTGATCAATACGCCCGAATTGCCCCGCGCCTACCACTGGTTGGACTGATTGGCCAAGCCCCGTTCTCATGGGCCCCTTATCGATGTGGCGGAGGTCACGGAACGATTGCCCCGGCGGCCGCGTCCCCAACGTGTTGATCACGGCCGGATCACGGCCCCACGGAGATCGTGAACGGATGCACGCGTCCACACCCCGCCCCGCGCGACCCCGGAGGTGTGAACGCGCCTCTATCAGGAGATCGACTCCCTCGCCAATTTGCATGCATACGAACACTCTTGATATTGAGACGCGCCCTCCGAGCTGCGCTGACGAGCCAAAATGTCACCTCTGGTGATCACTCGGACGCTTCGCGTGTGAAGATCACCGCTCATCCGACTTCATGATCGATCGTCAGGTGGTGGAGATCACAAAGCTTGTGCAATACCCCGTGTCGCAGATCACAGAGCGTCGGGCATAAGATGCTCGCGGTTGGGCTTGTGACCTGCTTCACATGTTCCCGATCTTCGCCGGGGCGTGCGGGGTTCGCGGGACAGGTGGGGCGGCTGTGAGTCCAACGCCAACCGCCAGCAGTCAGTGCCGACTGAGAGGAGCGAGGAGCGGTGAACGCTTATGCGCCCATCCTCGTACTGGGAGCCCTCGGGGCAGGCTTTGCGATCTTCTCCGTGGTCATGGCCACGTTGATCGGGCCAAAGCGGTACAACCGGGCCAAGCTCGAGGCCTACGAGTGCGGTATCGAGCCGACCCCCACGCCGGCCGGTGGCGGGCGCTTCCCCATCAAGTACTACCTGACGGCGATGCTCTTCATCATCTTCGATATCGAGATCGTCTTCCTCTACCCCTGGGCCGTCAGCTTCGACGCCCTGGGGATTTTCGGGCTCGTGGAGATGCTGCTCTTCGTGCTCACCGTCTTCGTCGCGTACGCGTACGTATGGCGGCGCGGCGGCCTGGAATGGGACTGAGGGGCCACTAGTCATGGGACTCGAAGAAAAGCTGCCGAGCGGCTTCCTGCTGACCACCGTCGAGCAGGCCGCGGGCTGGGTGCGCAAGGCGTCGGTCTTCCCCGCCACGTTCGGCCTCGCCTGTTGCGCCATCGAGATGATGACCACCGGCGCCGGCCGCTACGACCTGGCGCGCTTCGGCATGGAGGTCTTCCGGGGCTCGCCGCGCCAGGCGGACCTGATGATCGTCGCCGGCCGGGTCAGCCAGAAGATGGCGCCGGTGCTCCGGCAGGTCTACGACCAGATGCCGAACCCCAAGTGGGTGATCTCCATGGGGGTCTGCGCCTCCTCCGGCGGCATGTTCAACAACTACGCGATCGTCCAGGGCGTCGACCACATCGTGCCGGTCGACATCTACCTCCCCGGCTGCCCGCCACGGCCGGAGATGCTGATGGACGCCATCCTCAAGCTCCACCAGAAGATCCAGTCCTCCAAGCTCGGCGTGAACGCCGAGGAGGCCGCCCGCGAGGCGGAGGAGGCGGCGCTCAAGGCCCTGCCCACGATCGAGATGAAGGGGCTGCTGCGATGAGCGACGCGAACGGCGCGAACGGCGCGGGTGGCGCCAACCCCGAGAAGGACCTCAGCGCGTCGAACCTCCCGGGCCAGCGCGGCCAGGGCGGCGAGGAGATCCGCGTCCAGCGCGGCATGTTCGGCGCGAACAACGGCGGCGACACCTCCGGCTACGGCGGCCTGGTCCGCTCGGTCCGCCTCCCGGGACCGGCGACCCGCCCCTACGGCGGCTGGTTCGACGAGGTCGCCGACGAACTGGAGGGGGCCCTGGAGGAACAGGGCCTGCTTCCGGAGAACGCCATCGAGCGGACGGTCGTCGACCGCGACGAGCTGACCTTCCACATCGAGCGCGAGCACCTGGTCCGCGTCGCCCGCACCCTGCGCGACGACCCGGCCCTGCGCTTCGAGCTGTGCACCGGCGTCAGCGGCGTGCACTACCCGAACGACAAGGGCCGCGAGCTGCACGCCGTCTACCACCTGCGCTCGATCACCCACAACCGGGTGATCCGCCTGGAGGTCAGCGCCCCCGACAGCGACCCGCACATCCCGTCCCTGTTCTCGGTCTACCCGACCAACGACTGGCACGAGCGCGAGACGTACGACTTCTTCGGGATCGTCTTCGACGGCCACCCCGCCCTGACGCGGATCATGATGCCGGACGACTGGCAGGGCTTCCCGCAGCGCAAGGACTACCCCCTCGGCGGCATCCCCGTCGAGTACAAGGGCGCCCAGATCCCGGCTCCGGACCAGCGGAGGTCGTACTCGTGAGCACATCGCACGCATCCCCTCGCGAGACCACCGAGGGCACCGTCTACACCGTCACCGGCGGCGACTGGGACGAGGTCGTCCAGTCCGCGGCCCGCGCCGACGACGAGCGCATCGTCGTCAACATGGGCCCGCAGCACCCGTCCACGCACGGCGTGCTCCGCCTGATCCTGGAGATCGAGGGCGAGACCGTCACCGAGGCCCGCTGCGGCATCGGTTATCTGCACACCGGCATCGAGAAGAACCTCGAGTACCGGACGTGGACGCAGGGCACCACGTTCGTGACGCGCATGGACTACCTGACGCCGTTCTTCAACGAGACGGCGTACTGCCTCGGCGTCGAGAAGCTCCTCGGCATCGAGGACCAGATCCCGGACCGCGCCTCGATCATCCGCGTGCTCCTGATGGAGCTGAACCGGCTCTCCTCGCACCTGGTGTGCATCGCCACCGGCGGCATGGAGCTGGGCGCCACCACGATCATGATCTACGGATTCCGTGATCGTGAACTCATTCTCGACATCTTCGAGCTGATCACCGGCCTGCGGATGAACCACGCGTACATCCGCCCCGGCGGCCTCGCCCAGGACCTGCCGCCCGGCGCGGTGGACCAGATCCGCGAGTTCGTGAAGAAGATGAACAAGAACCTCCCGGAGTACGACAAGCTCGCCACCGGGAACCCCATCTTCAAGGCCCGCATGCAGGACATCGGCTACCTCGACCTGGCCGGCTGCATGGCCCTCGGCGCCACGGGCCCGATCCTGCGCTCCACCGGCCTGCCGCACGACCTGCGCAAGGCCCAGCCCTACTGCGGCTACGAGACGTACGACTTCGACGTCCCGACCGCCGACACCTGCGACGCCTACGGCCGCTTCCTGATCCGGCTGGAGGAGATGCGCCAGTCGCTGCGGATCGTCGAGCAGTGCCTGGACCGGTTGCAGCCCGGCCCGGTCATGGTCGCCGACAAGAAGATCGCCTGGCCCGCCCAGCTCGCCCTGGGCCCCGACGGGCTCGGCAACTCCCTCGACCACATCAAGAAGATCATGGGCACCTCCATGGAGGCCCTGATCCACCACTTCAAACTGGTCACCGAGGGCTTCCGCGTCCCGCCGGGCCAGGCCTACGTGGCGGTCGAGTCGCCCAAGGGCGAGCTCGGGGTGCACGTCGTGTCCGACGGCGGCACCCGCCCCTACCGGGTCCACTTCCGCGACCCGTCCTTCACCAACCTGCAGGCGATGGCGGCGATGTGCGAGGGCGGCCAGGTCGCCGACGTCATCGTCGCCGTCGCGTCCATCGACCCCGTGATGGGAGGCGTCGACCGGTGACCACATCGTCTTCCGAGCGGGGCGTCGGCCTGGGCATGCCCGAACTGCCTCCACCCGCCTACCCGGACGACGTCCGGGCCCGGCTGGAGACCGACGCGCGCGAGATCATCGCCCGCTACCCGGACTCCCGGTCCGCCCTCCTGCCGCTGCTGCACCTGGTGCAGTCGGAGGAGGGCCACGTCACGCGCACCGGCATGCGGTTCTGCGCGGACGTGCTCGGCCTGACCACGGCCGAGGTCACCGCCGTCGCGACCTTCTACACCATGTACCGGCGCAAGCCGAGCGGTGACTACCAGGTGGGCGTGTGCACCAACACCCTGTGCGCGGTGATGGGCGGCGACGCGATCTTCGAGGAGCTCCAGGAGCACCTCGGCGTCGGCAACGGCGAGACCACCGACGACGGCAAGGTCACCCTGGAGCACATCGAGTGCAACGCGGCCTGCGACTTCGCGCCGGTCGTGATGGTCAACTGGGAGTTCTTCGACAACCAGACCCCCGCCAGCGCCAAGCGCCTCGTCGACGACCTGCGCGCGGGACGCCCGGTCACCCCCACGCGCGGGGCGCCGCTGTGCACCTTCAAGGACACCGCCCGGATCCTGGCCGGCTTCCCCGACGAGCGGGAGGGCGCGGTGGAGTCCGGGGGCAGCGCCGGACCCGCCTCCCTGGTCGGTCTGAAGCTCGCCAAGGGCGAGGCGTCCCCGGCGCGCGTGGTGCACCCGCGCGGTGAGGCCGCCCGCACCGGGGCACCGCACGACCCGTCTCCGACGGAGCACTTGAGCTCGCACGACGCGCCGCAGGACACGTCGGCCTCCGACCCGGCCCACCCGGCCGGGCCGACCGCCGAGGAGGGGGAGTGATGACCTTGGCAGCCGAACTGAAGGACATGAGCCCGGAGAAACTGCTCGCACCGGTGCTGTCGGCCTTCTGGGACGAGGACAGGTCCTGGACGCTGGACGTGTACCGGCGGCACGACGGCTACGAGGGGCTGCGCAAGGCCCTCGCCATGTCGCCGGACGACGTGATCGCGTACGTCAAGGAGTCCGGCCTGCGCGGGCGCGGCGGCGCCGGCTTCCCGACGGGCATGAAGTGGCAGTTCATCCCGCAGGGCGATGGAAAGCCGCACTATCTCGTTGTCAACGCCGACGAGTCGGAGCCCGGGACGTGCAAGGACATCCCGCTCCTCTTCGCGAACCCGCACAGCCTCATCGAGGGCATGATCATCGCGTGCTACGCCATCCGGTCGTCGCACGCCTTCATCTACCTGCGGGGTGAGGTCGTCCCCGTCCTGCGGCGGCTGCACTCGGCCGTACGCGAGGCGTACGCGGCGGGCTTCCTCGGCGAGAACATCCTGGACAGCGGACTCGACCTCGACATCACCGTGCACGCGGGCGCGGGCGCGTACATCTGCGGTGAGGAGACCGCACTGCTCGACTCGCTCGAAGGCCGCCGGGGCCAACCGCGGCTCCGTCCCCCCTTCCCCGCCGTCGCGGGCCTCTACGCGTGCCCGACTGTGGTGAACAACGTCGAATCCATCGCGTCGGTTCCCGCGATCATGAACCGGGGCAAGGACTGGTTCCGTTCGATGGGGAGCGAGAAGTCGCCCGGCTTCACCCTCTACTCCCTCTCCGGCCACGTCGCCAGCCCCGGCCAGTACGAGGCGCCGCTCGGGATCACGCTCCGCCAGCTGCTCGACATGAGCGGCGGGATGCGCCCCGGGCACCGCCTGAAGTTCTGGACGCCGGGCGGCTCCTCGACCCCGATGTTCACCGACGAGCACCTCGACGTCCCCCTCGACTACGAAGGAGTGGGCGCCGCCGGTTCCATGCTCGGCACGAAAGCGCTCCAGTGCTTCGACGAGACGACCTGCGTGGTCCGCGCCGTCACCCGCTGGACCGAGTTCTACGCCCACGAGTCCTGCGGCAAGTGCACGCCCTGCCGCGAAGGGACGTACTGGCTCGTGCAGCTGCTGCGCGACATCGAGGCCGGCAAGGGACGGATGTCCGACCTCGACAAGCTGAACGACATCGCCGACAACATCAACGGCAAGTCCTTCTGCGCCCTCGGCGACGGCGCCGCCTCGCCGATCTTCTCCTCGCTCAAGTACTTCCGCGAGGAGTACGAGCAGCACATCACGGGCCGGGGCTGCCCCTTCGACCCGGCCAAGTCGACGGCCTGGGCCGACCGCACGGAGGTGAACGCATGACCGTGACCACCAACGCTCCCTCCGGCGGGGGAGAGGCGGCGGTCCCGCCGGAGGACCTCGTGTCGCTGACGATCGACGGCGCCGAGATCAGCGTGCCCAAGGGCACCCTGGTCATCCGGGCCGCCGAACAGCTCGGCATCGAGATCCCCCGGTTCTGCGACCACCCCCTCCTGGACCCGGCCGGCGCCTGCCGCCAGTGCATCGTCGAGGTGGAGGGCCAGCGCAAGCCGATGGCCTCCTGCACCATCACCTGCACCGACGGCATGGTCGTCAAGACACACCTCAGCTCCCCGGTCGCGGAGAAGGCCCAGAAGGGTGTGATGGAGCTCCTGCTCATCAACCACCCGCTGGACTGCCCGGTCTGCGACAAGGGCGGCGAGTGCCCGCTGCAGAACCAGGCCATGTCGCACGGCGACGCCGAGTCCCGCTTCGACGGCCGCAAGCGGACCTACGCCAAGCCCGTCCCGATCTCCACGCAGGTGCTGCTCGACCGCGAGCGGTGCGTGCTGTGCGCCCGCTGCACCCGGTTCTCCAACCAGGTCGCGGGCGACCCGATGATCGAGCTGATCGAGCGGGGCGCGCTCCAGCAGGTCGGCACCGGCGAGGGCGACCCGTTCGAGTCGTACTTCTCCGGCAACACCATCCAGATCTGCCCCGTGGGAGCGCTGACCTCGGCGGCGTACCGGTTCCGCTCCCGCCCGTTCGACCTGGTCTCCTCCCCGTCGGTGTGCGAGCACTGCTCCGGCGGCTGCGCCACGCGCACCGACCACCGGCGCGGCAAGGTCATGCGGCGGCTCGCGGCCAACGACCCGGAGGTCAACGAGGAGTGGATCTGCGACAAGGGGCGGTTCGCCTTCCGGTACGCCCAGCAGCGCGACCGGCTGGACACGCCCCTGGTGCGCAACGCCGAGGGTGAGCTGGAGCCGGCCTCCTGGCCGGAGGCGCTGCAGATCGCGGCCCAGGGACTGCTGGCCTCCCGGGGCCGTACCGGCGTGCTGACCGGCGGCCGCCTCACCGTCGAGGACGCCTACGCGTACAGCAAGTTCGCGCGCGTGGCGCTCGACACCAACGACATCGACTTCCGCGCGCGCGTGCACAGCGGCGAGGAGGCCGACTTCCTCGCCGCGCAGATCGCCGGGCGCGGCCGGGACCTCGACGGCACGGGCGTCACCTACACCGCGCTGGAGAAGGCCCCGGCCGTCCTGCTGGTCGGGTTCGAGGCGGAGGAGGAGGCGCCCGGCGTCTTCCTGCGGCTGCGCAAGGCCTGGCGCAAGCACGGGCAGCGGACCTTCGCGCTCGCCACCCACACCACCCGGGGTCTGGAGAAGGCCGGCGGCACCCTGCTCCCGGCGGCTCCCGGCACCGAGACCGAGTGGCTGGACGCGCTGGCGAGCGGGGCCGGCCTGGAGGGCGACGGCGCGCGCGCTGCCGAGGCGCTGCGCACCGAGGGCGCGGTGATCGTGGTCGGCGAGCGGCTGGCCGCCGTGGCCGGTGGCCTGACCGCCGCCGTCCGCGCCGCCGCAGCGACCGGCGCCCGGCTGGTGTGGATCCCGCGCCGGGCCGGGGAGCGCGGCGCGGTCGAGGCGGGCGCGCTGCCGTCACTGCTGCCGGGCGGGCGCCCGGCCACCGACCCGCGCGCGCGGGACGAGGTCGCCGCCGTCTGGGGCGTCGCCGGCCTGCCGCACCGCTACGGCCGTGACACCGGCCAGATCGTGGAGGCCGCCGCGTCCGGTGAACTCCAGGCCCTCCTCGTGGCGGGCGTCGAGATCGCCGACCTGCCCGACCCGGCACGCGCGCGTGCCGCGCTCGACGAGGTCGGCTTCCTGGTCTCGCTCGAACTGCGGCCCAGCGAGGTCAGCCGCAAGGCCGACGTGGTGCTGCCCGTCGCGGCGGTCGCCGAGAAGGCCGGCACGTTCCTCAACTGGGAAGGCCGGGTCCGCTTCTTCGAGGCGGCGCTCAAGCCGGACCAGATGACCCGCCGCATCGCGCCGACCGACGCGCGCGTGCTGCAGATGCTCGCCGACGCCATGGACGTCCACCTCGGACTGCCGGATCTGCGCACCGTGCGGGCGGAGATCGACCGGCTCGGCGCCTGGGACGGCCCGCGCGCCACCGAACCCCTGGAGACCGCGGCGGCGCTGCCCCGCCCGGCCGCCGGGGAGGCCGTGCTCGCCGGGCACCGGCTCCTGCTCGACCAGGGCGTCCTGCAGCAGGGCGACGAGGCGCTCGCCGGGACCCGGCACGCCGCACGCGCGCGTGTGTCGGCCGCCACGGCCGCCGAGGCGGGCGTCAAGGACGGCGACCTCCTTACGGTCACCGGCCCGGAGGGGTCCGTCGCCCTCCCGCTGCAGATCAGCGACATGCCCGACCGGGTGGTGTGGCTGCCGCTGAACTCCACCGGCGGCGGCGTCGCCTCCGACACCGGGGCGCGGCCCGGCTCCCTCGTCCGCATCGGCCCGGCGGCCCCCGCCGGCGAGGCCCCCAAGGAGGTGGAGGCATGAGCCCGTCCCTCGCCGCTGAAGACCTCTCGATGTTCGGCACCGACCCCTGGTGGCTGGTCGTCATCAAGGCGGTGTTCTGCTTCGCCTTCCTGATGGTGACCGTGCTGGTCTCCATCGTCATGGAGCGCAAGGTCGTCGCCTGGATGCAGTTGCGCATCGGGCCCAACCGGCACGGCCCCTGGGGCATGCTCCAGTCGCTCGCCGACGGCATCAAGCTGATGCTGAAGGAGGACGTCGTCGTCAAGCGCGCGGACAAGGCGGTCTACGTCCTCGCGCCGATCATCGCGGCCATCCCGGCCTTCATGGCGATCGCGGTGATCCCCTTCGGCCCGGCCGGCAACGAGATCTCGATCTTCGGCCAGCGCACCACGATGCAGCTCACCGACCTGCCGATCGCGATGCTCTACATCCTCGCGGTCGCCTCGGTCGGCATCTACGGCATCGTCCTGGCGGGCTGGAGCTCCGGCTCGACCTACCCGCTGCTGGGCGGCCTGCGCTCCTGCGCGCAGATGATCTCCTACGAGATCGCGATGGGCGCCGCCTTCGCCTCCGTGTTCCTGTACTCGGGGTCGATGTCGACGTCGACGATCGTCGAGGGGCAGACCGACCGCTGGTACATCCTGCTGCTGCCGGTCTCCTTCATCCTCTACATCGTCACCATGGTCGGCGAGACCAACCGCGCCCCCTTCGACATGCCGGAGTCCGAGGGCGACCTGGTCGGCGGTTTCAACACCGAGTACTCGTCGATCAAATTCGCGATGTTCATGCTCGCCGAGTACGTCAACATGGTGACCGTCTCGGCCGTCGCCACCACGCTCTTCCTCGGCGGCTGGCGGGCGCCCTGGCCCGTCAGCACCTTCTGGGAGGGCGCCAACCACGGCTGGTGGCCGCTGCTGTGGTTCACCGTCAAGGTGCAGCTGCTGCTGTTCATGTTCATCTGGATCCGCGGCACCCTCCCGCGCGTCCGCTACGACCAGCTGATGAAGCTCGGCTGGAAGGTCCTCATCCCGGTCTCGCTGGTGTGGCTGATGCTCGTCGCGAGCGTCCGGGCCCTGCGCAACGAGGGCTACGACTTCGCCGACATCGCCCTCTACGTCGGCGGCGCCGTGCTCGCCCTGCTGCTGCTCTCCTTCGTCGCCGACATGTTCCGCGAGAAGGCCAAGCAGGCCGAACCGCCGGCCGAGGCCCCGGCCGCCTTCGACCCGATGGCGGGCGGATTCCCCGTACCGCCCCTGCCCGGGCAGGAACTCCCGCCGGTCCCGCGACGGCCCTCGCGCCGTGACCGGGAGTTGATTGTCAGTGGCGGACCCGATACTCACAGTGACGGACCTCTGGGCGGATCCACGGAGGGAAAGGAGGCGTCCGATGGCTGAGGAACTCGAGCGTTCGCAGGCCGAGGAACCGAAGGACACCAAGCCCGGTTTCATGAACCCGGTGGCCGGCTTCGGCGTGACCTTCAAGGCCATGTTCAAGAAGCGGCTGACCGAGCAGTACCCGGAGCAGCCGAAGACCACGGCCCCGCGCTTCCACGGACGGCACCAGCTCAACCGCCATCCGGACGGCCTGGAGAAGTGCGTCGGCTGCGAACTGTGCGCCTGGGCCTGCCCCGCCGACGCGATCTACGTCGAGGGCGCGGACAACACGGACGAGGAGCGCTACTCGCCCGGCGAGCGCTACGGCCGCGTCTACCAGATCAACTACGCCCGCTGCATTCTGTGCGGCCTGTGCATCGAGGCGTGCCCCACGCGCGCGCTGACGATGACCAACGAGTTCGAGCTGGCCGACTCCAGCCGCGCCAACCTCATCTACACCAAGGAGCAGCTGCTCGCGGGCCTGGAGGAGGGCATGGTCGACACGCCCCACGCCATCTACCCGGGCACGGATGAACAGGACTACTACCGGGGCCTGGTGACGGAGGCCGCGCCCGGCACCGAGCGGCAGGTCGCCCACTCCAAGGGCGAGGTGGTGCAGGAGGCCGACTCGACCTTCGGCGGGACGGAACCGGCGTCGGAGAAGGTGATCGGCCGATGACCGCCCAGCTCGCCGCCTACTCCACCTCCACCGGAGAGGCCGTCCAGTTCTGGATCCTCGGCACGGTCGCGGTGATCGGCGCCCTGTGCACCATCCTCATGAAGAGGGCCGTGCACAGCGCGCTGTGCCTCGCCGGGACCATGATCATCCTGGCGGTGTTCTACCTCGCCAACGGCGCCTACTTCCTGGGCGTCGTGCAGATCGTCGTCTACACCGGCGCGATCATGATGCTGTTCCTGTTCGTGGTGATGCTGGTCGGCGTCACCGCGGCGGACTCCCTGAAGGAGACCATCAAGGGCCAGCGCTGGCTCGCCCTGCTGTGCGGACTCGGTTTCGGCATCCTGCTGATCGCCGGGATCGGCAACGCCTCCCTGCAGGAGTTCAACGGCATCGGCCAGGCGAACGCCGGGGGCAACGTCGAGGGCCTCGCCGCCCTCCTCTTCACCCGGTACGTCTTCGCTTTCGAGATCACCGGTGCCCTGCTGATCACGGCCGCCGTCGGCGCCATGGTGCTCACCCACCGCGAGCGCACCGAGCGCGCCAAGACGCAGCGCGAACTCGCCGAGGAGCGCGTGCGCGAGGGCAAGTACCTGCCGCCGCTGCCGGCGCCCGGCGTCTACGCCCGGCACAACGCGGTCGACATCGCGGGCCTGCTGCCCGACGGCACCCCCTCCGACCTCACCGTCAGCAAGACGCTGCGCGAACGGGGCCAGGTCCGGGACGTGTCGCAGGAGGCGCTCAACGACCTCAAGGCCCTGGAACAGCGGGCCGAGGAGCGCCTGGAGCGCAAGGCCGTCGAGCCGGCCACGTTCAAGCGGCCCGAGGAGGCGTCGAAGTGAACCCGGTCAACTACCTCTACCTCGCGGCCCTGCTGTTCACGATCGGTGCCACCGGCGTGCTGATCAGGCGCAACGCGATCGTGGTGTTCATGTGCATCGAGCTCATGCTCAACGCCTGCAACCTCGCGTTCGTCGCCTTCTCCCGGATGCACGGCAACCTCGACGGCCAGATCATCGCCTTCTTCACGATGGTCGTCGCCGCCGCGGAGGTCGTGGTGGGGCTCGCCATCATCGTGTCCCTGTTCCGTGCCCGCCACTCGGCCTCGGTCGACGACGCCAGCCTGATGAAGCTGTAAGGGGTCGGGAGAAAAGTGGAGAACCTGATTGCGCTGCTGGTGGCGGCGCCCCTGCTCGGAGCGGCGGTCCTGCTGTGCGGCGGACGCCGGCTGGACGCCGTCGGCCACTGGCTCGGCACGCTGCTCGCGGCCGTGTCCTTCGTGCTCGGCCTGGTGCTGTTCAGCGACATGCTCGCCCAGGACGCCGACCAGCGCCTGATGAGCCAGCACCTGTTCAGCTGGATCCCCGTCGAGGGCTTCCGGGCGGACGTGGCCTTCCAGCTCGACCAGCTGTCCATGACGTTCGTGCTGCTGATCACGGGCGTCGGGACGCTGATCCACCTGTACTCCGTCGGGTACATGGAGCACGACGAGCGGCGCCGCCGCTTCTTCGGCTACCTGAACCTGTTCCTCGCGGCGATGCTGATCCTCGTCCTCGCCGACAACTACCTGCTGCTGTACGTCGGCTGGGAGGGCGTCGGACTCGCCTCCTACCTGCTGATCGGCTTCTGGCAGCACAAGCCCAGCGCCGCCACGGCCGCCAAGAAGGCCTTCCTGGTCAACCGCGTGGGCGACATGGGCCTGTCCATCGCGATCATGCTGATGTTCCTGTGGTTCGGCACCTTCGCCTTCGGGCCGGTGCTCGGCGGCCACGGGGAGGCCGGACTGGCCGGTGCCGCCGGTGAGGACAAGCTGACCGCCATCGCCCTGATGCTGCTGCTCGCGGCCTGCGGCAAGTCCGCCCAGGTGCCGCTGCAGTCCTGGCTCGGGGACGCGATGGAGGGCCCGACCCCGGTCTCGGCCCTCATCCACGCGGCGACCATGGTGACGGCGGGCGTCTACCTGATCGTCCGCTCCGCAGCCGTCTTCAACGGCGCCCCGGACGCGCAACTGGTCGTCACCATCGTCGGCGCGGTCACGCTGCTGTTCGGTGCGATCGTCGGTTGCGCGAAGGACGACATCAAGAAGGCCCTGGCGGGCTCGACCATGTCGCAGATCGGCTACATGATCCTCGCCGCCGGGCTCGGCCCGATCGGCTACGTCTTCGCGATCATGCACCTGGTGACGCACGGCTTCTTCAAGGCCGGTCTCTTCCTCGGCGCCGGTTCGGTCATGCACGGCATGAACGACGAGGTCGACATGCGCAGGTACGGCGGTCTGAGGAAGTACATGCCGGTCACCTTCGTCACCTTCGGCCTCGGCTACCTGGCGATCATCGGCTTCCCGGGCCTGTCCGGCTTCTTCTCCAAGGACAAGATCATCGAGGCGGCGTTCGCCAAGGGCGGCACCGAGGGCTGGATCCTCGGCGCGTGCGCCCTGCTCGGCGCGGCCATCACCGCGTTCTACATGACGCGGGTGATGCTGATGACGTTCTTCGGCGAGGAGCGCTGGCGCCACGCGCCGACGCCGTCCCCGGCCGAGCCGGACGTGGAGCCCGCGGCCGAGACGCGCGGCGCGTACACCCCGCCCCACCCGCACGAGTCGCCCAAGATCATGACGATCCCCATGATCGTGCTGGCCGTCGGATCGGTCTTCGGCGGTGCGTTCTTCAGCATCGGCGACCGGTTCGTGCACTGGCTGGAGCCGATCACCGGACACGACCACGGCCACCCGCCGGTCAGCGCCCTCACGGTCACGCTGTCCACGGTCGCCGTGATGGTCATCGGCGTCGCCCTCGCCTGGGCGCAGTACGGCCGCCGCCCGGTCCCGGCCGTCGCCCCGCGCGGCTCGCTGCTCACCCGGGCCGCCCGCCGCGACCTGCTCCAGGACGACTTCAACCACGTCGTCCTGGTCCGCGGCGGCGAGCACCTGACGCGGTCCCTGGTCTACGTCGACCACACCCTGGTCGACGGCGTCGTCAACGGCACGGCGGCCTCGGTCGGCGGCCTCTCCGGGCGGATGCGCAAGCTGCAGAACGGCTTCGCCCGCTCCTACGCGGTCTCGATGTTCGGCGGCGCGGCGGTCATCGTCGCCGCGACCCTGCTGATGAGGGCGGTCTGATACCGATGTCCTTTCCCCTGCTGACAGCGACGGCGGCGCTCCCGGCCGTCGGGGCGATCGCCACGGCCGCCGTACCGGCCGCGCGGCGCACCGCCGCCAAGTGGCTGGCGCTGCTCTTCTCGCTCGCCACGCTCGTCCTGGCGATCGTCGTCCTGGTCCGCTTCGACCCGGGCGGCGACCGCTACCAGCTCACCGAGTCCCACGCCTGGATCGCCGACTTCGGCGTCCGCTACGAACTGGGCGTGGACGGCATCGGCGTGGCGCTGATCGCGCTCACCGCGCTGCTCATCCCGTTCATCATCCTCGCGGGCTGGCACGACGCCGATCCGCTGGAGACCGGCAGCAGCCGGTGGCGGCCGACGCAGGGCTTCTTCGCCCTGATCCTGGCCGTCGAGGCGATGGTGATCCTCTCCTTCGAGGCCACCGACGTCTTCCTCTTCTACATCTTCTTCGAAGCCATGCTGATCCCGATGTACTTCCTCATCGGCGGCTTCGGCGACCGTGCCCACGAGCACGGCGAGAAGGCGGCGGCGACCCAACGCTCCTACGCCGCGGTGAAGTTCCTCCTCTACAACCTGGCCGGCGGCCTGATCATGCTGGCCGCGGTGATCGGCCTGTACGTGGTCGCCGGGAACTTCTCGCTCCAGGAGATCGCCGAGGCCCGGGCCAACGGCTCGCTGGACATGGCGACCAGCACCGAACGCTGGCTGTTCCTCGGCTTCTTCTTCGCCTTCGCGGTGAAGGCGCCGCTGTGGCCGCTGCACACCTGGCTGCCCAACGCGATGCAGGAGTCCACGGCCCCGGTCGCCGTCCTCATCACGGCGGTCGTCGACAAGGTCGGCACGTTCGCGATGCTCCGCTTCTGCCTCCAGCTCTTCCCGGAGGCCAGCAAGTGGGCCACGCCGGCGATCCTCGTCCTGGCGCTGATCAGCATCATCTACGGGGCGCTGCTCGCGGTCGGCCAGCGCGACATCAAGCGGCTGATCGCCTACGCGTCGATCTCCCACTTCGGCTTCATCATCATGGGCATCTTCGCGATGACCAGCCAGGGCCAGTCCGGCGCGACGCTCTACATGATCAACCACGGCATCTCGACGGCCGCGCTGATGCTGGTCGCGGGCTTCCTGATCTCCCGGCGCGGCTCGCGGCTCATCGCCGACTACGGCGGGGTGCAGAAGGTCGCCCCGGTGCTCGCCGGCACGTTCCTGATCGGCAGCCTCGCCACCCTGTCCCTGCCGGGACTGGCGCCGTTCGTCAGTGAGTTCCTGGTCCTGGTCGGCACGTTCACGCGCTACCCGGTGATCGGCATCATCGCCACCTTCGGCATCGTCCTCGCCGCGCTCTACACCCTCGTCCTCTACCAGCGGACGATGACGGGCCCGGTGAAGGCGGAGGTGTCCGCGATGCCGGACCTCAGAGTCCGTGAGCTCGTCGTCGTCGCGCCGCTCGTCGCACTGCTGATCTTCCTGGGCGTCTACCCGAAGCCCGTCACGGACATCGTCAACCCGGCGGTCGAGCAGACCATGTCCGACGTACAGAAGAAGGACCCCCAGCCCGAGGTGGAGGCGGCCAAGTGAGCGCATCAGCCGTCCACAGCCTGTGGACAACCGCGGCCGAACCGATCACCAAGATCGACGCGCCCAAGTTCGAGTACGGACAGATGGCGCCCATCCTGATCGTCGTGGGAGCGGCGATCGTCGGGATCATGGTCGAGGCGTTCGTACCGCGCAAAACCCGCTACTACGTCCAGATGTTCGTGTGCGTCGTCGCCCTCGCGGCCGCCTTCGCCGCGGTCGTCGCCCTCGCGGCCGACGGCTACGGCACGACCAAGGCGCGCATCGCGGCGATGGGCGCGATCGCCGTCGACGGACCGGCGCTGTTCCTGCAGGGCACGATCCTGCTGACGGCCCTGGTCGGCCTGTTCACCTTCGCCGAGCGGCGCCTGGACCCGGCGGCGCACGGCAACCGCGTCGACTCCTTCGCCGCGCAGGCCGCCTCCGTGCCGGGCAGCGAGAGCGAGAAGGCCGCGGTCAGGGCCGGGTTCACCACCACCGAAGTGTTCCCGCTGCTGATGTTCGCCGTGGCCGGCATGCTGATCTTCCCGGCGGCCAACGACCTGCTGACGCTGTTCGTCGCCCTGGAGGTCTTCTCCCTCCCGCTGTACCTGCTGTGCGCCCTGGCCCGCCGCAAGCGGCTGATGTCGCAGGAGGCGGCGGTCAAGTACTTCCTGCTCGGCGCCTTCGCCTCCGCGTTCACCCTGTTCGGCATCGCGATGCTGTACGGCTACGCGGGCTCGATGTCGTACGCGACGATCGCGCAGGTCGTCGAGGGCACCGTCCAGGACGTCGACCCGGCGCTCGCCGGCACCATGGGCAACGACGCGCTGCTCCTGGTCGGCGCCGCGCTGCTGGTGATGGGTCTGCTGTTCAAGGTGGGCGCGGTGCCGTTCCACATGTGGACCCCGGACGTCTACCAGGGCGCGCCGACCCCGGTGACCGGCTTCATGGCCGCGGCGACCAAGGTGGCGGCGTTCGGCGCGCTGCTGCGGGTGCTGTACGTCGTCCTGCCGGGACTGCGCTGGGACTGGCGGCCGGTGATGTGGGCCGTGGCGATCGTCACCATGCTGGGCGGCGCGATCGTCGCGATCACGCAGACCGACATCAAGCGGCTGCTGGCGTACTCGTCGATCGCGCACGCCGGGTTCATCCTCGCGGGTGTCATCGCGACCACGCCCGACGGCGTCTCGTCCGTCCTCTTCTACCTGGCCGCGTACTCGTTCGTGACGATCGGTGCCTTCGCGGTGGTCACGCTGGTGCGCGACGCGGGCGGTGAGGCGACGCACCTGTCCAAGTGGGCCGGGCTCGGCCGCCGCTCGCCCCTGGTGGCGGCCGTGTTCGCGGTGTTCCTGCTGGCGTTCGCCGGCATTCCGCTGACGTCCGGCTTCGCCGGGAAGTTCGCCGTGTTCAAGGCGGCGGCGGAGGGCGGGGCCGCCCCGCTCGTCGTCATCGGTGTGATCTCGTCGGCGATCGCGGCGTTCTTCTACATCCGCGTGATCGTGCTGATGTTCTTCAGCGAGCCGCGGCCGGAGGGCCCGACGGTGGCCGTGCCGTCGCCGCTGACCATGACCGCGATCGGTGTCGGGGTGGCGGTCACGCTGGTGCTCGGTGTGGCGCCGCAGTACTTCCTGGATCTGGCGGGGCAGGCGGGCGTGTTCGTCCGCTGACGCGCGCCCGCCGTCACGGCCGCGGCCCGGCACCCCGTTGGGGGGGCCGGGCCGCGGTGCTCGGCGTGGTGGCGGTCACTCACCGCCGGTGCGGCGCGGCCTGATGCCGTGAGATCGAGGTCCACGGGGAAGGGGGCGCTGACCTTCCTCCGCTCCCGGAAGATCCCGGTGCTGGTGTACGCGCCGGTGGTGGATTCCAGTTCGAAGGCGTGTACGGCGGCGAGCCCTCTTCCTGCACCGGGAGGGTGGCGGCCTGTGGACAACTTCAAGGGCTGTCGGTGCCGCCCCCTATCGTGGACGCAGTGGTCGAGGGACGACGTACGGGGGACACGACGATGGGTGGGACAGGCGGTATCGCCGAGATGACAGCGACACAGAGCGAGGCGCTGGCCGCGCTGCACCGGGTCTTCGGGTACGAGGCCTTCCGGGGTGAGCAGGAGGCGGTCGTCGAGCATGTGGTGGCCGGCGGTGACGCCGTCGTGCTCATGCCGACCGGAGCCGGGAAGTCCCTGTGCTACCAGATCCCCGCCCTGGTCAGACCCGGCACGGGCGTGGTCGTCTCCCCGCTCATCGCCCTCATGCAGGACCAGGTGGACGCGCTGCGGGCCCTGGGCGTGCGGGCCGGGTTCATGAACTCCACGCAGGACTTCGACGAGCGCCGGATGATGGAGGCCGAGTTCCTGGCCGGCGAGCTGGACCTGCTGTACCTGGCGCCGGAGCGGCTGCGGCTGGAGAGCACGCTCGATCTGCTCTCGCGCGGCAAGATCGCCCTCTTCGCGATCGACGAGGCGCACTGCGTCTCCCAGTGGGGCCACGACTTCCGCCCCGACTACCTGGCGCTGTCGCTGCTCGGCGAGCGCTGGCCGGACGTACCGCGGCTCGCGCTCACGGCGACGGCCACGCACGCGACCCACCGGGAGATCACCGAGCGGCTGAACATGCCGGCGGCCCGCCACTTCGTGGCCAGCTTCGACCGGCCCAACATCCAGTACCGGATCGTGCCCAAGGCCGACCCGAAGAAGCAGCTGCTGGCCTTCCTGCGCGAGGAGCACCCGGGCGACGCGGGCATCGTCTACTGCCTCTCGCGCAACTCCGTGGAGAAGACCGCCGAGTTCCTCAGCCGCAACGGCATCGAGGCCGTGCCCTACCACGCGGGCCTGGACGCGGGGACGCGCGCGGCCCACCAGTCCCGCTTCCTGCGGGAGGACGGCCTGGTCGTGGTGGCGACCATCGCCTTCGGCATGGGCATCGACAAGCCGGACGTCCGCTTCGTCGCCCACCTGGACCTGCCCAAGTCGGTCGAGGGCTACTACCAGGAGACCGGCCGGGCCGGCCGCGACGGACTGCCGTCGACGGCCTGGATGGCCTACGGGCTCAACGACGTCATCCAGCAGCGCAAGCTGATCCAGTCCGGCGAGGGCGACGAGGCCTTCCGGCGGCGCGCCCAGGCCCACCTCGACTCGATGCTGGCGCTGTGCGAGACGGCCCAGTGCCGCCGCGGCCAGCTCCTCGCCTACTTCGGCCAGGACCCGGACCCGGCCGGCTGCGGCAACTGCGACACGTGCCTGACCCCGCCGGAGACCTGGGACGGCACGGTCGCGGCCCAGAAGGTGCTGTCCACGGTGGTACGGCTCCAGCGGGAGCGCGGGCAGAAGTTCGGAGCGGTGCAGATCGTCGACATCCTGCTGGGCAGGCGCACCGCCAAGGTCATCCAGTTCGACCACGACCAGCTCTCGGTCTTCGGCATCGGCGAGGACCTGACCGAGGGCGAGTGGCGGGGCGTCATCCGGCAGTTGCTCGCCCAGGGGCTGCTCGCGGTGGAGGGTGAGTACGGCACGCTGGTGCTCACGGAGGCCAGCGGGGCGGTACTGCGGCGGGAGCGGGAGGTGCCGCTGCGCAAGGAACCGAAGAAGCCGGTGACCTCCCGGTCCGGGTCGCCGTCCGCGGGCTCCGGGCGGGGCGAGCGCAAGGGCGGGGCCGTCGCCGCCGAGCTGCCCGAGGAACTGCTGCCGGCGTTCGAGGCCCTGCGTGCCTGGCGGGCCGAGCAGGCGCGCGAGCAGGGCGTCCCGGCGTACGTCATCTTCCACGACGCCACGCTGCGGGAGATCGCCCTGGCGTGGCCGGCGTCGGTGGGCGAGCTCGGCGGGATCAGCGGAGTGGGCGAGAAGAAGCTCGCGACCTACGGCGCAGGGGTGCTGGGCGTGCTCGCGTCGCTGGGCGGGCCGCCCGGTGCGAGCCCGGCGGCCGACTCGCCCCCGGCGCCCCAGGCACCGGCCCGGGCGTCCGGCCAGGGCGGGCAAGAGCCGTACGACTGGCCCGAGACGGACGCGGAACCGGAGCCCGACGACTGGATATAGGGCCGGGCTCTGGCCGGGTCCCCCGAGCACGGCAGGAGGACCGCTCACCAGGAGCCTTCGGCGGGGCCGCTCACCGGGAGCCTTCGGCGGGGCCGCTCACCGTGCCCGCGCCGCGTACGCCCTGACGTCCGCGTCGGAGTCCGTCGCCGCCGTGGCCAGGGCCGCTCGCGCCTCGGCCGAGGACCGGTGGCGGGTCAGGGCCGGCACGGCGGCCAGGGAGAGCGCTTTCGAGAGCGACCTGGGCGTTCGCGCCATCGGCGGGCAGATCCGCCACTGGCCGCCGACTACCGAGCTTGCGGTGGTCGGCCAACCGAGCTACCGGGCCGGGACCACCGCCCACCATGGGTTACCGCCCACCGGGCTACCGGCCACCGGCCGTTGGCCACCGAGCCACCGGCCACCACCCGCCCGGCCGCCGCCGCACCCGCCTGGCCGCCGCCGCACCCGCCCGGCCGCCGCCGCACCCGCCTGGCCGCCGCCGCACCCGCCCGGCCGCCGCCGGACCCGGCCCGGGCGTCGCCCTCCGGCTGGAGGGGGAGCCGTTGCGGCTAGGACAGCGCGGTCAGGCCCGGGGCGAAGGCGATCAGCAGGGGCAGCAGCGGGACGAGCGCTGCCGTGGTGGTCGTCAGGGCGCGGTGCCTGCGGCCGAGCCGGGGCGGCGGTTCCAGGAGCCGGTCGACCCGCTCGCCGAGCAGCCGGTGGCTGGAGGCGCAGGACAGCACGCCGCGGTGCTGGTTCAGCTCGATCAGGGCCAGGGCGGTGGTCAGGTGGCCGCAGCGGCGGGAGGCGGTGTCGTCGGCGGCCAGTTCGACCAGGCGGTGGGTCTGGTCGCAGAAGTGGGCGAACAGCGGGATGCGGGGGAAGCCGGTGGCCAGGGCGGTGGAAAGGTGCAGCAGCCAGTCGTGGCGGGCCCGGGCGTGGCCGCGCTCGTGGGTGAGGACGGCGTCGAGCTGGTGCCCGGTGAGGCGGTGCAGGGCGCCCGTCGTGACGATCAGTTGGGGCGGGCTGCCGGGCATCCACCAGGCGTCCGGGTACTCGTCCTCCAGGACCAGCAGGGGCCCCTTGGCGGCGGGCAGGCCGGCCGGCAGGTCCGGGGCGCGCTCGCGCAGGTGCGCGCGGGCCTGGGCGCGGCGCCGGCGCGCCTCGACGAGTTCCCGCGCGAGCATCGCGGTCGTCCAGGCGGCACCGCAGGCGAGCAGCAGGGTCAGGGCGGCGGCCCAGGGCGGGGCGGCGGACAGGTCGTACGCCGCGGTCACCGCCGGCGGCGCCGGGGCGAACAGCTGCGCGCGGACCGTGCCGAACACGGCGGCGGCGCCCAGCGCGAGGGCCGTCACGCAGCACAGCAGGACGGTGGCGACCAGGCACTGCCACACCCACAGGCCGACCACCGGCTCCCGCTCCGGCCACGACGCCCGGGTCAGCGCCCGGGGGACGGGGACGGCGGCCGTCACGGCGACAACGCTCAGCAGGAGCAGGCAGACGGTCATGGCCACGGGCTCCGGTTCCTGGTCGGAAAAGGGGCGGCTACGGGTCGTGCGGGGCAGGGCGGTCGCCGTGCGCGCGAACGCCGCGGCTGCCGTGCGCACCAGCGACGTGACCGCCGTGCGCACCGGCGGCGCGACCGCCGTGCTCGCCTGGGATCCGCTGCCGTGCGCACTCCTTGCCGCGACGGGCGCGGCCGGTGTGCCGTGCACCGCGCGTACGGGCGCACCGCCCGACGCCCAGTATGACGGGCCCGGGCGGTGTGCGTCAGGAGCCGGACGGCATCGGAAGGGCCGCGCGGGACGATCGCGGACCGGCCCGGGCCGTGCGGACCGCCCCCGTGGGTCAGTCCGCGACCACCCGCCCCGTCACCTCGCCCAGTCCCACGCGGACCCCGTCGGGCCCGGGGGCCCAGGCCGAGAGGGTCACGACGTCGCCGTCCTCCAGGAACGTCCGCTTGCCGTCCGGGAGTTCGAGCGGATCGCGGCCGTTCCAGGTCAGCTCCAGCAGCGAGCCGCGCTCGCGCTCCGACGGCCCGCTGACCGTACCGGAGCCGTAGAGGTCGCCGGTGCGCAGGGAGGCGCCGTTGACGGTCATGTGGGCCAGTTGCTGGGCGGCCGTCCAGTACATGGTGGAGAAGGGCGGCTCCGAGACGACGTGGCCGTTGACGGCGACGCTGATCCGCAGGTCGTAACCGCCGGGTTCCTCGTCGCTGTCGTCGAGGTACGGCAGCAGCTCGTGCGTCCGGGCCGGAGGCGCCACGAGAGCCTCCTCCAGGGCGTCCAGCGGGGTGATCCACGCCGAGACCGAGGTGGCGAAGGACTTGCCGAGGAACGGGCCGAGCGGTACGTACTCCCAGGCCTGGATGTCACGCGCGGACCAGTCGTTCAGCAGGCACAGTCCGAAGACGTGCTCGCGGAAGTCGCCGAGCGCCACCGGCCGGCCCATGCGGGACGGCACGCCGACGACGAAGCCGACCTCGGCCTCGATGTCCAGCCGGACGGACGGGCCGAAGACGGGGGCGGCGTCGGACGGCGCCTTGCGCTGGCCCGAGGGCCGTACGACGTCGGTGCCGGAGACGACGACCGTGCCGGAGCGGCCGTGGTAGCCGATCGGCAGGTGCTTCCAGTTGGGGGTGAGGGAGTCCTCGGCGTCGGGCCGGAAGATCTGGCCCACGTTCCTCGCGTGGTTCTCCGAGGCGTAGAAGTCGACGTAGTCCGCGACCTCGAACGGGAGGTGCAGGGTCACCGAGGACAGCGGGTGGAACAGCTTCTCGACGGTGTCGCGGTGGGACGGCACCGTCACCCAGGCCGTCAGCGCCCGCCGCACGTCCGACCAGGCCGTGCGGCCCGCCGCCAGCAGCGGGTTGAGGCTCGGCTGCGCGAGCAGGGAGGCGTACGGGGAGCCGAGCGCGTGGGCCGCCGCGCCCGCGTCCAGCACGTGGTCGCCGAGCCGGACGCCCACGGTCCGGTGGGCGGAACCGGGAAGGGAGAACACGCCGTACGGCAGGTTGTGCGGACCGAAGGGGTCGCCCTCGGGGACATCGAAGGGGGGCATCGGGTGCTGCCTCGCTTTCGGGTGCGCCATGTCGTCGCCACGTGTCCGTGGTCGTGCCACACGTTACGGGTGACGCACCGGTCCTGGGCAGGGTCCGAGGAGGTCAGCGGGAAGAACGGGGCAGGTGGGCCCGGGTGCGGCCGGACGAACCCGCCGGCGGTGACCGGCGCGGCGGACGGGACCGCACATGTGTACGTGCCGGAAGTTATCCACAGGACGCGACGCAATCTTGACGGAGCGGTGCGAACGGGGCGACTCTGGGCGGGTGCCGGAAGGCCTCGGGGAGGGGGCGTTCCTACGGCACACCAGGGGGGCGGATGGCCATTGGGGAGGCCGGTCCGGGCTCGGTGCGGCATGGTTCACGGCCGAAGCGGCTGGAAGAGACCATGCGCCTGCGGCTCGGCCGGGAATGTGTGTACGTACCGTCGTGCCGCTTCGGGCTGTACGTGGCGCTGCGTCACTGGTGCCCGCCCGGCGGACGCGTGCTGATGTCGCCGGTCAACGACGACGTGATCTTCTTCGTGGTGCTCGCCGCCGGACTGCGCCCGGTGCAGGCTCCCCTGAACCCGCTCGACGCGTCCATCGACGTCGATGCCGTGCCGGACGAGACGTGGCGCTCGGTGTCGGCCGTGCTCACCACGAACCTGTACGGGAACCCGGACCCCGCACCCCGTCTGCGGCGCATGTGCGACGCGTGGGGCATCCCGCTGTTCGAGGACGCGGCGCACGCCATCGGGAGCCGGGTGGGGGACCGGCCGGTCGGGGCGTGGGGCGACGCCTCCGTGTTCAGCCTGTCCAAGCACGTCGGCGCCCAGGCCGGAGGCATGCTGTCCCTCGCCGACCCGGGACTGCGCCGGGCCGTGGAGGAGACCCGCGACGGCCTGCTCGCACCGGGCCGGCTCGGCTCCGAACTGGCCTTCGCGCTGCGGCCGTACGCGGAGGCGGCGGTGCGCGGGCTGCGGCTGCGGCGGGCCGCCTGGGCCGCGGCGCGGCGGCTCGGGCTGGCCGACCGCGAGGAGATCCGGATGCCGCTGCGCCCGGACGAACTCGCGCTGGCCGCCCGTGAGGCGCCCGGGCTCGACGCCCACCACCCGTGGCTGCGCGTCGACATGCACGACTACCGCCTGGAGTCCGGCCGGCTGAGGCTGGGCCGCATCGCGCGCGGGCTCGACCGGCTGGACGAGGTGCTGGACGCCTGCCGGGCGGGCACGGAGCTGCTGCTGGCCACGCCCTGGGCCAAGCCGCGCGAGGGGCACGGGACGCAACCGCTGTTCCGGGTCCCGCTGTTCGTCGAGGACCGGGACGCGGCGATCGCCGCCCTGGCGGACCGGGGCGTGGTCGTCGGCTACGTCTACGACCCGCCGCTCGACGACTACGCGGGCGCGGAGTTCACCGACCCCTCGCCGGCCCCCGGGGCGGCCCGCTGGTTCGCGCGGCACGCGCTGCCCGTGGACCCGCTGCGGGCGCGCACGGTCGTGGAGGTGCTGGAGCGGTCCGGCGCCCGGCCGGTCGGCGCTCCCGGACGGCCGGCCCGGAGCGGACCGACACCGGGAGGGCTGGGGTAGTCCCGTGGCTGAGACCCAGGTGCACGAGCCCGCCACCGCGCGCGCCGGCGGCGGACCGCGGCCTGCCGACAGCGAGCACACGCACGACTCACTGTTCAAGAACGCCTACTTCCTCATGCTCAGCACGGGCGTCTCGGCCGTGCTGGGCCTGGGGTTCTGGCTGGTGGCCGCCCGCTACTACACGGAGGAGGCCGTCGGCCAGGGTTCCGCCGCCATCGCCGCGATGCGGCTGCTGGCCAGCATCACGGCGACGACGATGATCGGCGCCGTCGTCCGCTTCGTCCCGCGCGCGGGACGGGAGACCGGGCGCCTGGTGGGGGGCACGTACGCGGCCAGCTCGCTGATCGTCGCGCTCGCCGCCGCCGTCTTCCTGCTCACCCTCGACGCGTGGGGCGCGTCCTACGCGCCGCTCGGCACGCCCGTGGCGGGGGCGGTGTTCGTCGCCGCGTGCGTGGCCTGGGCGCTGCTGACCCTCCAGGACGGGGTGCTCACGGGACTGCGCAAGGCCGAGTGGGTGCCCGCCGGGAACGCGGTGTTCTCGATCGGGAAGCTGGCCCTGCTGGCGGCCTTCGCGGGCACGCTGCCCGTCCTCGGCATCTTCGTCTCCTGGGCGGTGGCGATCGCCTTCTCCACCCTGCCGCTGGGCTGGCTGATCTTCCGCAGGCTCATCCCGCGCCAGGCGGAGGCCGACCGCGACAAGGAACCCCCGAGGATCCGGGACATGGGCCGCTTCCTGGCCGGGGACTCGCTGGGCGCGCTGTTCAGCCTGGCGATGATCAACCTGCTGCCGGTGATGGTCGCCGTCCGCTTCAGCGCCGCCGAGAACGGCTACTTCTACGTCGCGTACACCGTCGGCGGCACGATGGAGTTCATGGCCATCAACATGGCCTCCTCCCTCACCGCGCACGCCTCGCACGACCCGCGCCAGCTGGCCGACGGCGTCCGGGGCGCCCTGCGGCGCATGACGCTGCTGCTGGTTCCGGTGGTGCTGGTCCTCGTCCTCTTCGCCCCCTACATCCTCACGCCCTTCAGCCCGGACTACGCCGAGCACGGCTCGACCGTGCTGCGGCTGCTCGCGCTCGGCGCGCTGCCCCGGGTGGTGGTGGAGCTGTACATCGGCGTGCTGCGCGTGCAGGGGCGCACCGGTGTGCTCGCCGCGCTCCAAGGGGCCATGTGCGCCCTGGTGCTGGGCAGCGCGGCCGTGCTGTTCACACCGGCCGGGATCGCCGGCGCCGGCTGGGCCGTGCTGCTCAGCATGACCCTGATCGCCGCGGTCTCCACGGCCGGGCTGCGCGCGGCCCTGCGCCGAGGCGACGGCGCGCCCGCCGTCCACACGCCTTCCGATCCCCCGTACGGCACCCGCTGGGCGAAACTGAACGCCACCGCCGGGTACGGCACGACCTGGGCCCGCAAGGCCGCCTACCAGCCCAGGGACGGTGACGGCGACCAGGACACGGTCACGCTGTTCATAGGGCGCCCCGGATACGAACGCGAAGCGCTCCAGGCGGACACACTGGCCCTGATCGTGCGGCCGGAGGGGCCCACCCGCGAACCGCCGCAGGGACCCGCGGAGCCGTCCCCGGACCAGGAGCGGCGGCTGCGGGGCGCCCTGTGGAGCCTGCTCGGCGTGGCCGCGGTGTTCTTCCTCGCGCCGCTGCGGGACCTGCCGTGGCTGGAGCGGGCGTCCGACGCGGCGCTGACCGGACGTCAGCTGCTGGCGGGCCTGCCGCTGCCGTCGCTGGCCGCGGGGGGCCTGCTGCTCGTGGTGTTCGCCGCCGCGGTCACCCTGTGCGCCCGGCGCGACCCCTGGCTGCCGGGCACGGCGCTGTACGCCGCCCTGCTCGCCCTGTACACCGCGCCGGTCGCCCTCGGACGGGAACCGCGGGCGGTGGACGGGGCGTTGCACGAGAAGACGGCCGGTCTCCTCGCGGACGCGCTGGGGCTTCACGGGCCCGAGCCGCTGCTGCGCTGGGCGCCGCCGGTCTGCCAGCTGCTGTGCCTCGTCCCGCTGTGGCTGCTGCTCGCGAGCGCGGGCCGACGGCTGACCTGGCCGGGGCGCTGGGGGGTTCTGTATCTCGCCGCGGTCGGCGGCTGGGTGTGGCGCGAGGCGCTCGCCCCCCTCGCGCCGCCCCTGCTCGCCGTGCTCTGCCTACTCGCCCTGCTCCTGTCGCTGGGCCGCCGCGCCGCGTCGGCCCGGGACCGGGGCCGCCTCACCCACGCCACGGCCGGCCGATCAGCCGACCGCACGGCCGACCGAACAGCAGACCGTCCGGCCGAGCCTCCAGTCAACCGGCCAGCCGACCGTCCGGCCGAGCTCCCAACCGACCGACCGGCCGACCCCACGGCCGAGCGTCCCGCCGCCCGCCGCGCCGCCCACCGCACGGCCGACGGAACAGCCGGCCGCACGGCCGACCACCCAGCCGACCGTCCGGCCGCACCGCCATCCGACCGTCCGGCCGTGCCTCCATCCGACCGTCCGGCCGCACCGCCAGCCGGCCGCACGGCCGGCCACCCAGCCGACCGTCCGGCCGCACCGCCATCCGACCGTCCGGTGGCGCCTCCAGCCGACCGCACGGCCACCCGCCCCGCCGACCACACAGCCGCCCGCCCTCCCGGGCGAACCGCCGAGCCCGCAGCCGACAGACGGCCCACCGACTGACCGAAGCCAGAGCCCAGCCGGCCGACAGGGCCGCCGAGAGCCGAACCGCCAGGGGGGAACCACCGTGCGTCCGCCAGTAACGCCGAAGGAGAGATCCACGCCAGAACCCATACCGGCACGGGACGGCGCGACCACCCCCGGAAGCACTCCCGAGACCGCCAGCCAGTCCTCCAGCCCGTCGTCCTCGGAGTCGTCGAGCGCGGCCCCCGAGCCCGTCACGGACCTGTCCGACCTGAGCCCGCTCCGGCCCGGGCGCACCGCGCTCGCCTGGCCCGGCCTCCCGCTGCTCGCCGCGCTCGGGCTGTGGGCGTACGCCGTACGGCACACGGACGTCTCGCGGCTCGACGACTACGGCCTGGTCACCGCGCTGCACCCGGCGTTCTGGGCCGGACTGGCGGTGCTCACGGCCGGGTTCTGGTGCACGGTCCGCGATCCGCGCCGGCCCGGCGCCTGGGCGGCGGCGTACGTCCTCGGCCTGCTGGTCATGGAGCGGGCCACCCAGGCCGTGCTCTACCCGACGCCGCTCTACGCCTGGGCGTGGAAGCACGACGCGGTCATCGACCACCTGCTGACGGCCGGTGGTCTGCAGACGGCCGACCAGGTCGGCGACATGGCCGTGTACGACCAGTGGCCCGGCTTCTTCGCCGCCCAGGCCGCCCTGGTGCGGCTGCTGGGCGTGGAGTCGTCGGCGATGTTCATGGCCTGGTGGCCCCTGGTCTCCAGCCTGATGCTGCTGCTCCCGCTGCTGCTGATCTACCGCACCTTCACCGAGGACCGGCGGCTGATCTGGACCGCGGTGTGGCTCTTCTACGTCGCCAACTGGGTGGGGCAGGACTACTTCTCGCCGCAGTCGGTGGCCTACGCGCTGCACGTCGGGGTCCTCGCCGTCGTCCTGCGCCGCTTCGGCCGGTCCGCCGAGCTGCGCGGGCGGCCCCGGCAGGCGGTGTGGACGGTGGTGATCACGCTTCTGATCACGGCGATCGTCATCTCCCACCAGCTCACCCCGGGGATGCTGGTGGTCTGTCTGGTCGCCCTGTGCCTCAGCCGCCGCTACCGCGACTGGGTGCCGGTGGTCACCACGGTCGTCATCTTCCTGGCCTGGTGCCTGACGGCCGCGCTGCCGTTCCTGTCCGCCGCGATGCCCGACATGATCCGCGCCGTGGGGGACGTCGGCGCCAACGTCGAGACCGGCTACGGCGCCACCCCGACCGGCACCGGAGCCATCGTGACCTCCTGGGCGGCCCGGCTGCTGTCCGGCTCGGTCCTGCTGCTGGCGGCCGTCGGGGTGCTGCGCCAGCGGGTGCTGCGCCACCGGGCCCGGCCGCTGCTGCTGATCGCGGCGGCCCCGCTGCCGATGTTCGCGGCGAGCAGCTACGGCAGCGAGATGATCTTCCGGGTGCTGCTGTTCATGCTGCCGGGAGCCGCCTTCTTCGCCGCCGCCGCGATCCTGCCCAGGGTCCGCACGCTCGCCGCCGACGCCGCCGCCCAGGCGGCGGACGGCACGAGCGCCGCCCCTGCCCGGCCCGGCCGCGGCCGGGCCGCCGCCTGGGTGCCGCTGGCCGCGCTGCTCGGCGGCACCCTGGCCTTCGTCCCGGCCTACTCGGGCAAGGACCGGATCAACTACTTCCCGCCGCAGGAGGTCGCCCTCGTACGGCAGCTGTTCGACCAGGCGCCCGAGGGCTCGCTCGTCGTGGCCGCCAACCGCAACTACCCGCTCGCCTACGACTCCTACGGGAGCGTCGACCACTACTGGTTCCTGGACGACGCCCGCAGCCACGTCGACCGGATCGTCCGGGACCCGGCGGCCACGCTCGCCAGTGACATGTCCGGGGTGGAGCGGTCGGCCCGGGCCTACTTCCTGCTCACACGGGGGCAGCTGGCCAACTCCGAGATGAACGGGCAGCTCACCCGGGCGCAGCTGGACCGGATCCGGGACTCGGTCGCCGCCTCGCCGCGGTTCCGGCTCGTCGCGGAGAACGGCGCCGGATGGCTCTACGTACTGAGGCAGGCAGGGGGAGCGCAGCGATGACACCGCAGGATCTCGTGGTCCGGATGCTGCCGCCGTTCGGCGGCTGGCTGGCGCTCGCCGCGCTCGCCCTGCCCGGTGGATCGCCGCCGCGGGGCGCCGCGGTCGTGCTCTTCCTCGCGGCGGGCCCGGGCGCGGCCCTGGTCAGGATCTGCGCCCCGGCGTTCGCGGCGCGCCCCGCGGAAGGACCCGTCGAGCGACGCGCTCCCGGCTTCGCCCGCCACTCCGACCTGCTGGAGCGGCTGATGCTGACACTGTTCATGAGCATCGGCGCCGTGATGCTCGTGGCGACCGTACTGATCGCCGCGCACGCCTTCAGCGCGCAGCGCGTGCTGCTGACGCTGACACTGCTGACCACACTCGCCGCGTTCTGTCCGCCGCTGCGCGCCTCCCCGCCGGCGCGGACGACGCCGAGGACACCGAAGGGTTCCGCTCAGTGAGGTTCAACCGTCCCCACCGCCCCTTTCGCCGCGGGCACCACCCGACCGGACAGCACAGCGGGCCACCGCAGGAGGAACGGCGGCCCGCCGGCCCGTTCGCGTCGAGCCGGCGCCGGCTGCTGATCACGTCGGCGACGGTCGTCAGCGCGGTCCTGGTCGCCGTCCTCGCCCTGCGGAACGCCTCCGGGCCGCAGGAGCGGGGAGCCGCCGGTGCCAAGGCGGACTGCCGCCCCACGGAACTGCTGGAACCGCCCTGCGGCGCCTGGTTCGGCGCCTTCGTGCCGCACGAGCGGGACGACCTGCCGCAGAAGGTGCGCGCCTACGAGGAGCGCGTCGGCCGCCCGCTCGACATCGTGTACACGTACCACGACATGTCCCTGCCCGAGGGCACCCGCCGCGAGGGCCAGCTGCTCACACCGGAGGAGCGGCGCGTCGGCGAGGACCATCTGCTGCTGCTGTCCTGGGAGAGCAAGTGGTGGGGCGGTACGAAGCGGCAGCAGCCGACCTGGAAGCAGATCGCGGCCGGGGAGCTGGACGAGAAGGTCATCGACGTCCAGGCCCGGCGCATCAAGGACTACGGCAGGAAGGTGTTCCTCTCCTTCGACCTGGAGATGGACACCCGCACCCCGGCCAACGGCACGCCCGCCGAGTTCGTGGAGGCGTACCGGCACATCCACGACCGGTTCCGCGAGCTGGGCGTCGACAACGTGGTGTGGACGTGGATCACCACGGGGTACCTCGACCACGCCGACGTGATCAGGAAGATGTATCCCGGCGACGAGTACGTCGACTGGATCGGCTACAACCAGTACAACTACTACCGCTGTCACAACACCGGCTGGCTCACCTTCGCCCAGACGCAGGACGCCACGCACGAGTGGATCCGGACGAACATCTCCGACGACAAGCCGCTGATGCTCTCCGAGTTCGGCACGGCGGCGGACCCGGCCCGCCCGCAGCGGCAGGCCGAGTGGTACGCGCAGGTGCCCGGGGTGCTGAAGGACCTGGAGGGCGTCAAGGCGGCCCTCCAGTGGAACTACCGCGACCCCGGACCGCACTGCAACCTCGCCCTGGCCAACGACGCGGCCTGGGACAGCCTGCGCAAGGCGGTCGCCGACCCGTACCTCAACCAGCCGCTGAAGTAGCCGGGTCAGCCGGCGAACTCGGGCCCGCGCACCCGCGCGCGGGCCCGCCGGTACCACCGCCAGGCGATCGTCCTCGGCCCGTCCCGGTACGGAGCGACCCGCGCGCCCGTCCCGGCCAGCCAGCCCTCGACGTCGGCGACGGTGTGGCTGCGGCGCACGATGAGCCGGGCGATGCGGTACCGCTCGTCGCGGTCGGAGCTGAGCGCGTGGCGGACGGCGGTCGCCGTCTCGTAGCCGGCCCGGGCCGACACGGCCCGCACGCGCGGGCTGTTGTAGCCGTGCGGATAGGCGAGGTGCCGGACCTCGTGCCCGAGGGCGTCCTCCAGGACGGCCTTGGAGGCGCGCAGTTCGTACGCCAGGTCCTTCGCGGGCAGCGTGTCGAGCTGCGCGTGGGTGACCGTGTGGCTGCCGATCTCCATGCCGGAACGTTCCAGCTCCGCCACGTCCGCCAGCTTCATCATCGGGGCGGGCGGCAGCAGGCTGCGGCCGCCCGGGGCGATGGCGCCGGTGGTGAGATAGGCGGTCGCGGGCAGCGCCCGCTCGGCCAGCGCATCGGCGGTGGGGCCGGGCAGATCGGCGAAACCGTCGTCGAAGGTGAGCAGCACGGGCCGGGGCGGCAGGGGCGCCCGCCCGGCCAGGTGGTCGGCGACCGCGCTGATCGTGACGGGCGTGCGCCCACTGCGCACCACGGCGTCGAGATGCGCCCCGAACTGCTCCGGCGTCACCGTGAACTCGGCGATCCAGGCGGGCGGGTCGTCCATCACGGAGTGGTAGAGGAAGACGGGGATGGCAGGGGAGCCGGCGGCCTCGGCCACGTCGGCCCGGGCCGCCCTCCCCGGATCCGCACCGCCCGGCCGGCCGCCGGTGGCCGCCGGGGCTATCGGTCCCTCACCGTCCCGCGCCTCCCGCTCCCTGCCGCCTCTGCCGTTGCCCCGGCCCTTGCCGCGCGTACTCGTCGACGTCCTCATCTCGCCCCCCGCACACTCGCGCGCAGCGCACGCCGCGCCTTCAGGTAGCCGATCGGTCCGTACGCCATCCCCCTGCGCTGCAGGCGCGACAGCCGCCGCGGCCAGGGGTGGGCGCGCGCGTCGTGGTCCCCCGGCAGGCCGCCGCCGGCCGTCCCCTCCGTCTCGCGGACCGCCGTCAGGGACCGGGCGTGCGCCAGCCCGCGCGGCAGCCGCGCCAGGAACGCCGGCAGCAGCCCGGGCCGGTTCACCAGGACCGCGGTGAGATACGCCGTGAGCCCGGCACCGTAGCCGTACGCCTGGGTCTCCAGGTCCCGCCAGGTCTCCCGGTGGTGGTGCCAGACCAGGGCGGACGGGGTGTAGCGCAGGCGGTGCCCCTGGGCCAGGACCCGGACGAAGCCGTACAGGTCGTCCCCGCCCCGGGCGGCCGTGCCCGCACCGGTCGCCGGGTCGAAACCGCCGACCGCGCGCAGCACCTCGGTACGGAACGCCATGTTCGCGCCCGAGCCGAACCGCCCCGCCGTGAACGGGAACAGCGGCTCGTCGCCCGGCGGGTCCGCCGGGTCGTACGTCCTTGGAGTGAAGCCCTTGGCGAAGCCGCCGTGGCTCTCCAGCAGCACCTGGGCCGGTGTCGTCAGCCGCGCGGGCAGGATCAGCCCGGTGCTGCACCCCAGTGCGGCGTCGGCGGCGAAGGGCGCGGTCAGCTCGGTGAGCCAGCGCGGGTCGGCCACCACGTCGTCGTCCGTGAAGGCGACCACCTCGCCCCGCACGGCCGCCAGGCCCGTGTTGTGCGCGACCGCGAGGCCCGGCACCGGCTCGCACACGTACCGCACGCGCTCGGCGTACTTCCGCTCGACCAGCTCCCGCGTCCCGCTCGTCACGGGCGCGTTGTCGACCACGACGATCTCGAACCGCGGATGGTCCTGCGCGAGCAGCGAGTCCAGCGCCCGGGCCAGCTGCCCGGCACGCTCCCGGGTGGCCACGACGACACTGGCCCACGGCGGCCCCACCGACACCCCGGCTCCCGCGCCGACGGACTCCGCCGACGGACCGGTTCCCCCGTCGAGTCGCTCCACCGGCGAACCGGTGCGCTCCGCCGGCGAACCGGCTTCCGCGTCGGCGGGCTGCGTCGACGCACCGGCTTCCGCGTCCGCGAACTCCACCCGCGCCCGCCCGGCCAGCACGGTCCGCGGATCCGCCCCCGGCGGCACCCGCCCGAGCAGTGTGCCCACCGGGCGGCCACGTCGTCTGACCAGGACGAACACCTCGCCGTGCGTCACGGGCGGACTGCCCGGACCGGGCCTGAGCACCGCATCCTCGCCGTCCAGGTCCAGCTCGGCGACCTGCACCGCCCCGATGGCCAGGAACCGCCGTATCTCCTCCTGCGCACGCGCCGAACGGGTCATGCGCCCTCCCCCCTCGTCGTCAGGTACGGCGCAGCCGGGCCGCGCCCTTCAGGGTCCGCGCGGCCAGCGCGGCGAGCCGCGGCCGGCTGCGGACGAAGCTGTGCGCGCGGCGCGCCGGCTCGCGGCCCAGCCAGTGCAGCGCCGCGCCCGCCCCCGGCCGCGTCACCGCACCCTCGTACACGGGCAGTTCGCCCGTCTTCAGCGCGTCCTTGTACTCGGCCGCGCCCCGCCCCAGGTCGAGCGTGCCGATGCCCGCTGCGGCGGCCGCCTCGGCCATGCGCAGGTGCAGCACCAGGCCGGGCGAGAACTTCGCGAACTCCGGCTCGTAGGCCGGGAACCAGCAGGCCAGCACCGAGGCCGAGCGCAGCCCGAAGTGCGCGGCGACGGGCCGTTCGCCCGCGTACAGCACGGACAGCGTGCCGCTGCACTCCGGTGCCCGGGTGCGGGCCAGGTGCCCGACGAGCCGGGTTATCCACTCCTGCGCGAACCGGTCGCGGCGGCCGGTCCTGCGGTACTGCGCGGACTTCCACTCCATGAGCGTGCGCAGCGCGGCAGGGTCGCGTTCGTCGAACACGAACCGCACCTCACCGGCCTGCCGGCCCAGCCTGCGCTCCTTGGCCAGGGTGGTCTTCAGGAACTTCGGCGACTGGGCCCGCAGCACCGACTCGTAGGTCTCGTAGCCCTTCTCCACGTCGACCAGGTGAGTGGCGTGCTCCTCTGCCGCGTACCGCACGAACAGCCGCTGCTCGGCCTCCAGGTTGTCGAAGACGAAGGACGACAGCGAGCACGCCCGCAGCAGTTCGCCCGGCTCCAGGTCCAGGCCGGGCCGCAGGACCGCGCCCTGCGCGTCGGAGACCCCGAGCCCGATGGCCCGGCCCTGTCCCAACGGGCCGCTTCGTAGGGCAGGAAGCCGGCCGGCTCCGGGCCCTCGTAGACGACCGCGACCCGGGCCCGGGGCCTCACCCGACCGACGGCCTCGGTGAACTCCGGTTCCATGAAAGGGTTGCGTGGTGCCTTGGAGGCGGCGCGCAGCGCGCGCCAGCGCTCCCTTTCCCCTTCGCCGAGCTCCCCGGGCCCGGCCACGCGAATGCGCCCACTGTTCAACCTGACCCCCCGATCAAGTCCCCCCTGGACACTTGGAAGGTACCGCTCGATGCGGCCCCTCGGGTAGGTAGCGGACCATGTTGTTGCCAACCGGTGCAGAGGCCCTCAACCGGGCAATCGGCGTGCGCCGTGCGATGAAACGAACGGGCGCGTTGTCCGTATTCTCTGATCATGGCCGCACCCCTCGCATATTCCCTCATCGCCACCGACCTGGACGGGACGCTGCTGCGCGGCGACGACACCCTGTCCGACCGGTCCCTGACCGCGCTCGCGCGGGTGGCGGACGCCGGTGCCCAGCACCTCGTGGTGACGGGCCGCCCGGCGCCGAGAGTGCGGCCGCTCCTGGACGACCTGGGGTGCACGGGGCTCGCGGTGTGCGGGCAGGGCGCGCAGGTGTACGACGCCGGCGCGCACCGGCTGCTGTGGTCGGTCACCCTGGACCGGGAGCTGGCGGAGACCGCCCTCGGCAAGATCGAGGCCGAGGTGGGGGAGGTGTACGCGGCGGTCGACCAGGACGGGGTCGACGGGCTCACGCTCATCGAGCCGGGCTATCTCATGCCGCACCCGACGCTGCCCGCGGTGCGGGTCCACCGGCGCGACGAGCTGTGGGGCGAGCCGATCAGCAAGGTGCTGCTGCGCCACCCCTGCCTGTCGGACGACGAGCTGGCGGCGACGGCCCGCTCGGTGGTGGGTTCACTGGCGACGGTGACGATGTCGGGGCCCGGCACGGTCGAGCTCCAGCCGTGCGGCGTCACCAAGGCGACGGGCCTGGCGCTGGCCGCCGAGCACCTGGGGCTGCGGCCGGCCGACACCATCGCCTTTGGTGACATGCCCAACGACATCCCGATGTTCGACTGGGCGGCGCACGGCGTCGCGATGGCCAACGGTCATCCCGAACTCAAGGCCGTGGCCGACGAGATCACGCTGTCGAACGAGGACGACGGCATCGCCGTCGTCCTCGAGCGACTGCTGGGCGGGGCGGCTCAGTACGGGCCGTTGACGTTGTCGATCGAGCCGTAGCGGTCGGCCGCGTAGTTGCAGGCCGCCGTGATGTTGGCGACCGGGTCGTACGGGTCGTAGGGGGTGCCGGGCACGTGGTAGGCGGCGAAGGTCGGGTCGATGACCTGGAGCAGGCCCTTGGAGGGGGTGCCCTTGGCGGCGTTCGAGTCCCAGTTGTTGATCGCCTGCGGGTTGCCGGACGACTCCCGCATGATGTTGCGGTAGATGCCGTCGTACGATCCCGGAATGCCCTTCTGGGCCATGATGTCCAGCGCCTCGCGGATCCATCCGTCGAGGTTGTTCGCGTAGGTCTTCGCGGCGACCGGGGTGGCCCGCGTCACGCCACCGGCCGGCTTGGCCGGGGCGGACGACTGCGTGGCCTTCTTCTCGTCGGCGGCCTTGGCCGTCGCCACCTTGAGCTTCAGACCCGCGTGGATCACCCTCGGGTCGTCGCCGACGGCGGCGCGGTTGGCCTTGTACAGCTGCTTCCAGCCGCCGGACACGTCGTACTTCTCCGCGATGCCGTAGAGCGTGTCGCCCTTGGCCACGGTGTACGTGAGCGACGTGGCGGGCTGGGCCGCCTGCCGCACGGTCTGCGCGGCGGGCGCGCTCTGGGGCTCGGCGGCGTTCGCGTGCGTGGCGCCGAGGAGCGGCAGGGTCAGTGCCGCTCCGCCGGTGCCGACGGCGACGACACCACGGGTGATCGGGTTCCTGCTGGGGCGACGGTGCTTACCTCGTCCGGGCATGGCGATGTTCCTCTCCGGCGCCTGCGAGGTGAGCTGTCGGGTTCGGGCCGGGAGGTGCCCGGCCGCACACGGCGTGGTGCTGTCGTGCGCGGCTTCACCCCGAGCCGGTCCTTGTCGCGGACCGGCGACTTACCTGGGTCCCCCGCTCCTGCCCTGCGTGAGTGAGTCGGTGTGTGTGGGGAGTCCGGGCGGCGGCAGGATTCGGCGGTCCGCCGGACTGCGCCGGAACGTATGCGACAGCACATGCCGGGAACAAGCGCCGGAGTCACACAGGGTGCCGGATGACCTTGGTCAGAGGGCAAACGGCCGCTTGATCCTTTGCGCGAGCCAAGGCTCAACTCGCTTTCCGCGGAAGGAGGGAGCGTTCGGCGCCCGGGGGCGGCCGCGAAGCGGACGAAGTGATTCAATTCACTGATCACGACCTCGGGCGCAATGTTCCGTAAAGGGTGTTCGCTTCGTCAATGTCGCAAATCCCACATAGGTCGCGAATTCCTGGTAAGTCGGAACATGTCCATTCTTATGAGCCGATCGAAAACATAGCGGTCGTGATCGGATACCACCCGGCCTGTAACCATGGGCGCTGGCGGTGATCGAAACGTGACCGGATACGCTGACTCGAGTGATGTCAGCGACCTATCGACAATCCGCGTAAGCACCGGCAGACACCAGCAGACAGGAGACCCCTCGTGACCGACGTCGGGCCGTTCGGGCTGAGCGTGCGGGACCAGGCTCTGGAAGCCGATGTCCAGGCCGGACTGGCGGCTGTCGAGGAAGGCCTGCTAGAGGCCACCAAGAGTGAGGTGCCCTTCATCACGGAGGCCGCCCAGCACCTGGTGCGGGCCGGTGGCAAGCGGTTCCGGCCGCTGCTCGTGATGCTCGCCGCCCAGTTCGGCGACCGGTACGCACCCGGCATCGTGCCGTCGGCCGTCGTCGTGGAGCTGACCCACCTCGCCACGCTGTACCACGACGACGTCATGGACGAGGCCGCCGTCCGCCGCGGGGTGGACAGCGCCAACACCCGCTGGGGCAACTCGGTCGCGGTCCTCACCGGTGACTTCCTCTTCGCCCGCGCCTCGCACATCCTGGCCGACCTCGGCCCGGAGGCGGTGCGGGTGCAGGCCGAGGCGTTCGAGCGGCTGGTGACCGGGCAGATCCTGGAGACGGCCGGACCGCAGGACGGCCGCGACCCGGTCGAGCACTACCTGGACGTGCTGGGCGGCAAGACCGGCTCGCTGGTGGCCGTCTCGTGCCGGTTCGGCGCGATGATGTCCGGCGCCGACGAGACGGTGGTGCACGTGCTGACCCAGTACGGCGAGCGGCTCGGCGTCGCCTTCCAGCTCGCCGACGACGTCCTCGACATCGCCTCCGACTCCCACGAGTCCGGCAAGACCCCCGGCACCGACCTGCGTGAGGGCATCCCGACCCTGCCGGTGCTGCGGCTGCGCGAGCGGGCGGCCCGGCTCGGCCTCGCCGAGGACGTCGCCCTGTGTGAACTGCTGGACTCCGACCTCACCGACGACGACCGGCACGCCGAGGCCCTGCGCCTGCTGCGCGCCCACCCGGCGCTGGAACAGGCCCGCCGGGACACCGTCCGCTACGCCGAGGACGCCCGCTCGGCGCTGGCGCCGCTGCCCGAGTGCGCCGCGAAGACGGCGCTCGTGGAGCTGTGCGACGCGGTGGTGCACCGGGCCGGCTGACCGCCCCGCCGCCCCCGACCCCTACGGGTCGGGGGAGAAGCCGCCCTTCCGTGTCATACCCCAGCAGTACGCGGAGTTGAGTCCGGGGTCTGACGTATCCGCCCGCCCGATTTGGTCAGATGGAAACCACGGAAAACACCACTCCTCACCAGTTCGGGTGAGAATGGCGGCTCAGGGACGAGTGCGTGCACGACACGGACAGCCGCCGCCGACCACGGAGGTAGGGCACACATGGCACCGTACGCATCCGACGACAGCACGACCGGCGGGGAGGTCGACGAGCAGCACTCCCGGCGGCGCAGGGCCGCCCGGTACGTCGTCCCGGTCACGGTGGTGGGGGTGGCGGCCGCGACGATCGGCCTGGTCCCCGCACTCGCCGACTCCGGTGACCCCGACCTTCCGAAGATCACCGCCCAGCAGCTCATCGAGAAGATCGCCGCGTCCGACACCGAGCAGCTCTCCGGCACGGTGAAGATCAGCACCGACCTCGGCCTGCCGAACCTGGGGGGTCTGGAGTCCGGCCTGATGTCCGGCGCCGCGGGCCGGGGCGAGGGCGGCTCCTCCGCCGACCCGAGCGCCAAGCTCACCGAACTGGCCTCCGGCACGCACACCCTGCGCGTCGCCGTCGACGGCCCGGACCGGCAGAAGCTGTCGCTGCTGGAGAACGCCGCCGAGTACAGCCTCATCCACAACGGCAAGGACGTGTGGGCCTACGACAGCAAGTCCAACGAGGTCTACCACGGCACCGCCTCCGGCGGCCCCGAGCACGACAGGGAGCAGCAGCCGCCGGCCACGCCGAAGGGTTTCGCCGAGGAGGCCCTGAAGGCCGTCGACGACACGACCTCCGTGACCGTGGACGGCACCGCCCAGGTCGCCGGCCGGGACGCCTACAAGCTGCTCGTGAAGCCGAAGCAGTCCGGCTCGACGGTCGGCGCGATCACCGTGGCCGTGGACGCGGAGACGGGCACGCCGCTGAAGTTCACGCTGACCCCGTCGAGCGGCGGCGCCGCCGTCGTCGACGTGGGCTTCACCCAGGTCAGCTTCGCCAGGCCGGCCGCCTCGACCTTCGACTTCACCCCGCCGAAGGGCGCGAAGGTCACCGAGGAGGAGGACGCCGGCAAGGAGACCGGCAGGGACTTCGAGAAGGGCTTCGGGAAGGGCTTCGACAAGGGCGGGCCCCGCGGGCACGCCCCCGAGGCCGGGAAGGACCGCGGCGCGGGACCCGACGGCATGAAGACCATCGGCGAGGGCTGGAACGCCATAGCGACCTTCGACACCGGCGGCGAGGGCGTGCCCTCCGGCGAGGCGGCCGGCGCGTTCGGCGGCTTCCTCGACTCGCTCGGCGACAAGGTCACCGGCGAGTTCGGCAAGGGCACGGTCTTCTCCACCCGCCTGATCAACGCCCTGGTCACCGACGACGGCAAGGTCTACGTGGGCGCCGTCACCAAGGACGCGCTCGTGAAGGCGGCCGACGCCGGGAAGTAAGTCCCGTGCCCGCACCGGGCGTCGGCCCGGTGCGGGACGCCGAGAGAACGAGGAAGCCGATGGGCGAGCCGTCCGCCACGGAGCCGGAGCAGCCGGGCGAGCAGGCCGGGGAGCCGGTCATCGCCACCCGCGCGCTCACCAAGCGCTACCGCGGCGGGCAGCTCGCCGTCGACCACCTGGACCTCACCGTCCCGGCGGGCAGCGTCTTCGGCTTCCTCGGGCCCAACGGCTCGGGCAAGACCACCACCATCCGCATGCTGATGGGCCTGATCGAGCCCACCTCCGGCACGGCGCGGGTCCTCGGGCAGCCCATGCCCGAGGCCACCCGGGCCGTGCTCCCGCACGTCGGCGCCCTCATCGAGGGCCCGGCCCTCTACGGCTTCCTCTCCGGCCGCGACAACCTGCTGCGCTACGACGCGGCCGACCCGGCCGCCGATCCGCGCACCCGGCGGGCCCGGGTCGCCGCCGCCCTGGACCGGGTGGGCCTGACGGCCGCGGCGGGCAAGAAGGCCAAGGCGTACTCGCTCGGCATGAAGCAGCGCCTGGGCCTGGCCGCCGCACTGCTCCGGCCGCGCGTGCTGCTGGTCCTGGACGAGCCGACCAACGGCCTGGACCCGCAGGGCATGCGCGAGATCCGCGCCCTGGTCCGCGAACTCGCCTCGGACGGCACGACCGTCTTCCTCTCCTCCCACCTCCTCGACGAGATCGAGCAGGTCTGCACGCACGCGGCCGTGATGGCCCGGGGGCGGCTCCTCACCCAGGGCCCGGTCGCCGAGCTGGCGGCAGGCGCGCGCGGCCGGCTGGTGGTGACCACGCCGGACGGGGCGGAAGCGGCCCGGGTGTTGAAGGAACAGGGCGCCGGCGACCTCGCCGTCACCGGCGACCGGGTGGCCGGCGATCCGCCGGACCGCGACCTGGCCGAGGTGAACGCCGCGCTGGTCGCGGCGGGGGTGCGGGTCCGCGGCTTCACGGTCGAACGGGCCTCGCTGGAGGACGCGTTCGTGGCACTGACCGGGGAGGGCTTCGATGTCGCGGGCTGAAGTGGCGCCGACCGCGCGGCCGGTGAGCGGGCTGTGGACCTTCGGGTTGCTGCGCAACGAGCTGGCCACCACCTTCCGGCGCTGGCGCACCCTGGCGCTGCTGGCCGTGCTGGCGGGCGTGCCGGTCCTGGTCGGCATCGCCGTCAGGATCGAGACGAGCGACGGTTCCCCGCCCGGCGGCGGGGGCGGGGCAGGCCCGGCCTTCATCGCGCAGATCACCAACAACGGCCTGTTCCTGGTCTTCACGGCCCTGGCCGCGACGCTGCCGTTCTTCCTGCCGATGGCGGTCGGTGTCGTCGCGGGCGGCGCGATCGCCGGCGAGGCCAACGCCGGGACCCTGCGCTACCTGCTGGTGGCCCCGGCCGGCCGCACGCGCCTGCTGCTCACCAAGTACGCGACGGTCGTGCTGTTCTGCCTGGCGGCCACGCTTGTGGTCGCCGTCTCGGCCCTGGCCGTCGGCGCGCTGCTCTTCCCGCTCGGCGACCTGACGACGATCTCCGGAACGCGGATCGGCTTCGCCGAAGGCCTGGGCAGGGCCCTGCTGATCGCCCTGGCCGTCGCCGCGTCACTGATCGGCGTCGCGGCGCTCGGCCTGTTCGTGTCGACGCTGACCAACAGCGGCATCGGGGCGATGGCGACGACGGTGGGCCTGCTGATCACCGTGCAGATCCTCGACCAGATCCCGCAACTGCACGCCGTCCACCCGTACTTCTTCTCGCACTACTGGCTGTCCTTCGCCGACCTCATGCGCGAGCCGGTCTACTGGGACGAGCTGACGAAGAACCTCGGCCTGCAGGCCCTGTACGCGGCCGTGTTCGGCACGGCCGCCTGGGCGCGCTTCACGACGAAGGACGTCACGGCCTAGGCGGACCGGCCGGCGCCGGACCTCACCGCTCGTACGGGAACCGCGCGAGCGGTGCTTCCTGGTCGAAGAACGTCTTGGCCCGGGTCAGGGCTGCGGTGTCGTTCAGCACGTCACCGGGCTTGCTGCCGTTGCCGAGCAGCACACCGCCGAAGCGCATCCCCATGTAGGCGGCGGAGTTGCTGAGCGTGCCGACCAGCGGGTCGGCGACGACCTCCTCCTCGTGCGCCAGGGCGGTCACCCCCCACAGGGTGCGTCCGGCCAGGGTCGCCTTGAAGTCGATCCCGGGCGTGCGCAGCCAGCCGGACCAGTGGTCCAGGTAGCGCTTGGTCTGCGCGGAGACCGAGTACCAGTACAGCGGTGAGGCGATCACGATGTCCGTCGCGGCGAGCGTGGCGTCGAGCAGCAGGGCCGTGCTGCCCTCGGTCGGGCGGACGTGGTCGCTGTCGTGCCGCAGGTCCTCGAACTCGGGGAGCGGGTGCTCGGTGAGGTCGATCCACTGCTGTTCGACGCCCGGCGGCAGCTGCTCGGCGGCCCGGCGGGCCAGCAGCTCGGTGTTGCCGTCGGCGCGGGCGCTGCCCAGGACGAAAAGGAAGCGGCGGGTCATGGCTGTCCCCCTTGAACACTCGGCGTACGTCAATTACACGCGCTTGCATCATATGTATATGCAAGCAAGTCTGCCAAGTGGTGCCGGTCCGTGCGGCGGGGAAGCCCTCGCGTCCTCGTCAGACCTCCGTGTGAGCCTCTGCCTCCCGCGCCACGGCGAGCAGCAGCGCCTCCCGCCCGTGTGGTGCCACGAGCTGGAGCCCGGCCGGGCAGCCGTCGCTGCCGAAACCCGCGGGCAGGCTCAGCGCCGGGTGCCCGCTGAGGTTGAAGGCCCAGGTGAGTGAGGTGGAGTAGCGCTCACCCGGCCCGTCGTGGCCGTGCGGGGCGGTCGGGGCCGTCGGCGTCAGCAGCAGTGACGCCTCGGCGAACACGCCGGCCAGCCGCCGGTCGTTGACGGCCCGGACGTGAGGGGCCGCGTCGAGGCCCGGTGCCGGCCCGCTCCCGGACGGACCGGCACCGGGTGCGCGCAGGGTGAGCCAGGCGGGCCCGGGGTCCGTCAGCCGCACCGGCGCCCGCGACCGCACGAGCCGTACGACACCCGCCGCCGCGAGCCGCTCGGCCAACGCCCGGGCCAGGGCGACGGGCTCCGGGTCGGGCTCGTCGAAGCCCAGGTCGGGCGACCAGACGGCGGGAAGGGGGAGGCGCGGACGCGCGGCCGCCGGTTCGCCCGACACCGCCTGCCACCACACCGCCGCGTCCGACGCCGAGCGGGCGAGCACGCCCGGTGCGGCCAGGCCCGTGCGGTCGGCGCAGCGGAGCCGTCCGTTGGTGGTCTTCAGTCCGAGCACCCCGCACCAGGCCGCCGGGATGCGCACCGACCCGGCCCCGTCGGCGCCCGTCGCCAGCGGCACCAGCCCGGCCGCCACCGCGACCGCGGCCCCGGCCGACGAGCCGCCCGGCGTCCGGTCGGCCCGCCACGGGTTGACGGTCCGGCCCCGGGCCCCGAGCCCCCAGGTCTGCCACGCGGTCCCCGGCCCGGGCACGGAGGTCGCCCCCACGGCGACGGCACCGGCGGCGAGCAGCGGGCCCGCCGCGCGCAGCCCGTGCCGCCCCTTCACGGCGACCGGCACACCGGCCAGCGGCAGCGCCCCGCCCCCGCCGGAGCCGGCGCCCGCCTCCGCGTTCGCGTCCAGCAGCGCGTCCAGCTCCGCCGCCCGGCGCAGCGCCTCCTCGTGCCACACCTCGGCGAACGCGCACAGCCGCGGATCGGCCCGGTCGATGCGTTCCAGAGCCGCCGCGACGACGTCGGCCGCGCGCAGCCGCCGGGCACGGACGCCCGCCGCGAGCTCCCCGGCCGAGGGCCGGACGGTCGTCAGCGCACCACTCCCGTCAGCCGGGCCAGGGCCTCCGTCCCGCGCGGCGGACGGCCGAGCTCACCGAGCCGCCACGCGGGCACCCAGGGCACGCGGTACACGTCGACGACCGACTCCAGCGACTTCACGCGCTGGGCGAGCGGACGCGGCAGCCGGCCCGGGGCGTCCGCCACCAGGACGACGGCGTCGAGGTCCAGTTCCCCAGGGGCCTGGCCGCGCCGGAAGGCCTCCACCGCGCCGGCGGCCGAGTCGAGACCGGCCGCGTGCGTCCGGGCGACCAGCAGCACCGAGGGCGGTGCGCCGGCCCCGGGCCAGGAGCGGCCGCTGTCATGGCCGCCGTACACCGCCGCCAGCGTGGAGACGCCCGCCCCGCCGTGTGTGCCGACCCAGGAGAAACGCCGTGCCGCGGCACGGTCGTGCGCGGGCCCGGGACCGGTCGGGGCCGGGCCGGTCACCGGGGGCCGGAGCCAGATCTCCGGTCCCTGTCGCATGCCTGTGTGCATGCCCTTCTCCTCCCTCGTGCACCCGGTCCCCATGCCCTGCGGAAGGGTGCGTTCCGGGGTGGACGGGGCTTGGGACGAGCCTGTGACACCCCGGTGACGTGAGAAACGGGGGCGAGCGGACACACTCGACACTAGGTGTACGACACCCAGTGAGGGGACGATGTCGCGACTCAGCCGCGAGAAGAAGCGGGAACAGAAGCAGGCCGCGCGCGCGGCGACCCCGGCGGCGCCGATCGACGTCCATGTCCCCGGGGCCGGAGCGGACGCGGGAGCGGGAGCGAGCGGGGTGTCCGAGGGCGCCTCGGTCGGCGGTGTCCGCGTCTTCGCGGCCCCCGGCGAGGAGATCCAGCAGGCCGTTCTCGGCCGCCTCCACCACATCGCCCTGGCCACGGGCCACTCCGTCCTCGCCACGATCCACGACGAGCGGATCGGCTACGTCGTCCCGCTCCGGGTCGACCCGGACGGCTCCAGCCACTTCACGGCCGAGCCGACGCTCATGTCCCCGGCCGGGCCGACGCGCACGTCCCCCGCGGGGCCGGAGAGCCCGGCTCCGGCCGGGCCGGTGCACACGTTCCCGGCCGAGCCCGGCGCCATGCCGCCCGCCGGGCCGGTACAGGCGCCCCCGGCCGGACCGGTACACGCGCCCCCGGCCGGACCGGTACACGTGGCAGCTCCGGCCGAGCCGTCAGGCCCGGCTCCCGCACGGCCCGCCCACCCGTCTGCCGGTGAGCCGGTGCCCATGCCTCCAGCGCGGCCGGGGCACGCGGCAGCTCCGGCGGAGCCCTCGCCCGGGGACCCCGCCCAGCCCTCGCGCCCCCACCTCGCCCAGCCCTCGCGCTCCCGCCCTCCCGGACCCGTGCACACGCCCCCGGCCGGGGCGGAGCGGCCCGCGGGTGACCGGGCCACGCACGTCCTGGGTCCCGTGTCGGAGCCGGAGCGCGGCACCGCCCCGACGTTCCCGCTGCGCGCGGCGGCCGAGCCGCAGCCGGCGGACGAGCCCGTGCCGACCTTCGAACTGCGCACGGTCCAGGAGCACGCACCGCGGGACAGGCCCCCGGCCACGCCGGAGGACGCGGCACCGGCGACGCCGCAGGACAGGCCCCTGGCCACGCCGCAGGACGCGGCACCGGGCGTGCGGACGCCGCCCGGCACCGTCGCACCGCCCACCGGGGCGTTCGGCCCGCCGCCCCCAATGGACGCCCGGCCGCTGCCGCTGCCGGAGTCGGGTCCCGGGCCTCGGCCCGGGCCGGTCCCGGAAGCCGCCCTGCTCGCCGCCGACCCCGACCCCAAGCCCACCCCCGCCCGCGGTTTCGACGCCGTCGCGGAGGCCGTGCTCGGGGACGAACCCCTCGGCGCCCCGGGCGACTCCGCCACGCCCGCGCTCCTCGCGGAGCCGGTCGCGCGGATCAACGAGGCGGTGAAGGAGGGCCGGATCGAGGTGGCGGCCGGCCTGGCCGACCAGACGGTCGCACAGGCCTCCGGAACGCTGGGGCCGCAGCACCCGGAGGTGCTCCGGCTCCGCGAACTGACCGCGTACATCGCCTACTTGGGCGGCGACCCGCTGCGCGCCTTCCACCTCTCGCTCGACCTGGCCGGTGCCCGGCGCAGGGCCGGTGACGCGGAGGGCGCCTACGGCAGCGTACGGAGCGCGGCCACCGCCTGGCGTGCCGTGCGCGATCCGGCCCTGGGGCTGGAGCTGGGGAGCGACCTGGTCGGCCTGTGGACCGAGCTCGCCTCCGAGGGCGGTCCCGCCGCCGAGGAGATCGAGGAGCTGGAGTCGGCCCGCGCCCGCATGGGTCGTCTCACCGCGCGCGCCCGCACCCGGTGAGCGAGCCCGGGGGCTACTCGGACAGCTCCCACACGGCGTGCGCCAGGGCGTCGCTGTTGCGGTCGAGGGCCGTGTCGTTGATGTTGGCGGTGGTGTCGCAGGAGGAGTGGTAGCAGCGGTCGAACGCCTGCCCCGCCGTCCCGCCCCACTTGGCCGCCTGCGCCGCCGTCTTGGTCCGGCCGGCCCCGGTGAACAGGCCCCCCACCGCGATCCCCGCGCTCTTGAAGGGCGCGTGGTCGGAGCGGCCGTCGCCCTCGGTCTCGATCTCGGTCGGGACGCCGATGCCGGTGAAGTAGTCCTTGAAGGTCTTCTCGATCGCCGGGTCGTCGTCGTAGACGAAGTAACCCGGGTTCGGGGAGCCGATCATGTCGAAGTTCAGGTAGGCGCTGATGCGTGAACGGTCGCCGGTGGTCAGGCGGTTGACGTAGTGGCGGGAGCCGACGAGGCCGAGTTCCTCGGCGCCCCACCAGGCGAACCGCAGGTGCTTGGTGGGCTTGTACTGCGCCCGGGACACGGCGAGGGCGGTCTCCAGGACGGCGGACGAGCCGGACCCGTTGTCGTTGATGCCGGGCCCGGAGGAGACGCTGTCCAGGTGTGAGCCGGCCATCACGACCCGGTTCGTGTCACCGCCGGGCCAGTCGGCGATCAGGTTGTAGCCGGTGCGGCCGGAGGCGGTGAACTGCTGGACGGTCGTGGTGTATCCGGCCGCGTCCAGCCTGGCCTTGAGGTAGTCGAGCGAGGCCTTGTAGCCGGCGCGGCCGTGCGCCCGGTTGCCGCCGTTGGCGGTGGCTATGGACTGCAGCTGGGACAGGTGGGCCTTGACGCCCGCCAGGGGTATGTCCGGCGCGGCGGCCGCTCGGGAGGGTGCCGGGGACGCGGCGTCGGCCACGGCACCGCCGGTCAGCAGCATGGCGGTCGCCATGCCGCCCGCCGCGGCGGCGCGCGCGGAAACGGAGAGCTTCATGTGGGGGCTCCGGATTCCCTTGGGGCCGCTCGTGGGGTGTCCACGGGCGGCCCACAGTGAATGGGGTGCCTGGATGGTGAAGCTGGTACTGACTCTCCGTCAAGACTGCTATCCGGCCACGGCGTTGCCGCACCCGCCCGGCCCGTCCGCCGGGCCCGCCGCGTCAGCCGGACCGGTCCGGGGCGACCGTCGTCACTGCACGCAGAACTCGTTGCCCTCCTGGTCCGCCATCACGAGCCACTCGCCGCCCTGCTCCTTCACCCGCCGCAGCACTCTCGCCCCGAGCGTCTCCAGCCGGGCGGCCTCCTGCTCACGCCGCCCCCCGCCCGGGTGCAGGTCGAGGTGGAGCCGGTTCTTGCCCGTCTTGGCCTCCGGCACCCGCTGGAACAGCAGCCGCCGCCCCAGCCCCGTCCCGCTCTCCTCCTCGAACGGGTCCTCGGGGTGCCGTACGGCGACCAGGTCCCGGAAGGCGCGGCGGCCGTGGAACTCGACGGTCGCCTCCTCGGGCAGGATCCCGGTTCCGAGCAGCCTCTCGATGAGGGCGCTGTTGTCCTCGACCTCGTACCGCAGCGCCGCGGCCCAGAAGTCGGCCTGCGCGTGCGGGTCGGCGGCGTCGATGACGACCTTGAAGTGCACGGGGGTGGGTGATGCCGGTGTCTGTGTCATGTCACCACTTGTACGGGTCAGGGGAGGGGGCGTGCGGGGAAAACGCCGGCCGGCGCGGTGGAGTGCTGCGGCGACCGCGAGAGGGCGCGGGCGCACCGGGCCCGCCGGGACCTTCGAGGCGCCTAGGACGCCGTAGCCCGAGCCGCCTCCGCCTCGCGCGCGTCGTAGGCGGTACGGGCCGCCGCGATCTCCTCCTGGTGCTCCTCGGTCCAGGTCACCAGGGACTGGATCGTGGTGTGCAACGTCCTGCCGAGGGAGGTCAGTTCGTACTCGACGCGCGGCGGCACCACCGGATGCACCGTGCGCTTCACCAGCCCGTCCCGCTCCAGCGAGCGCAGCGTCACGGTCAGCATCCGCTGGCTGACCCCGTCGATCTCCCGGCGCAGCTCGGTGAAGCGCAGCCGCCGGTTCTCCAGCAGCGCGATGACCAGCAGGGACCACTTGTCGGCGATCCGGTCGAGGATCTGCCGGACCTGGCAGTCCTCGCGGGTGTCCCACTGGAAGGGGTCGGCGTCGCCGTAGTCGACGGTGCTCGCGCAGTTACTCGGTGACTTCGAAGTGCCTTCTTCCATGTCCGTCGATGCTGCCGCAGGGTGGTCGGGGTTACAAGAGGGAACCGACCCTCGGTTGCGTAACCTCCCTTTCCCGGAGGAGTGTTGATTCATGGGCACGCGTGCCTGGGCGTTGCTGCTCGTCCTGTGCGGAACGATCTTCCTGGAGGGCGCCGACGTCGCGATGATGGCGGTGGCCGTCCCGGCCATCCGCTCCGATCTGGGCCTGGCCACCGGCACAGCGGCCTGGGTGCTGAGCGCCTACGTGCTCGGATACGCCGGCTTCACCCTCCTCGGCGGCCGTGCCGCCGATCTGCTCGGCCGGCGCCGGATGTTCCTGCTCTGGCTCACCGTCTTCCTCGCCTTCTCCGGACTCGGCGGCCTCGCGACGGAAGGCTGGATGCTGATCGTCGCCCGGTTCGTCACCGGCGTCGCCGCCGCGTTCATGACCCCGGCCGCCCTCTCCCTGATCACCACGTCCTACGCGGAGGGCCCGCGGCGCAACAAGGCCCTGCTCGTCTTCGCCGGGACCGGCGCGGCCGGCTTCTCCCTCGGCCTGGTCATCGGCGGCCTGCTCACCGAGCTCGGCTGGCGCTGGGTGTTCTTCGCGCCCGTGCTGCTGACCGCCGCGCTGCTCGTCGCGGCCGTGCGCCTGGTGCCCCGGCAGGACACCCCGCCCGCGCGGCGGCGCACCTTCGACCTGCCCGGCGCGATCACCGCCGCCGGCGCCATGCTGCTGGCCGCCTACACCGTCGTGCGCCTGGAACACGGCCTGCGCGGCTGGCCGCTCACCCTGGCCTGCGCGCTCGCGGCCCTACTGCTGGCCGGTGCCTTCGTCGGGTGGGAGCGCCGCTGCCCGGACCCGCTCGTCCGCCTCGGGATCCTGCGCCGGGGCCCGGTCGTCCGTGCCGACCTGGGGGCGCTGCTCTTCCTCGGTGCCTTCTTCGGCTTCCAGTTCGTCGTCACGCTCTACCTGCAGGAACTGCGCGGCTGGTCCTCCCTCCAGACCGCCGTCGCGCTGATCGTCATGGGCGTCGACGCGGTCCTCGCGCCGACCCTCACCCCGAGACTGGTCGCCCGCTTCGGCAACGCCCGGGTGATCCTCGGCGGATTCCTCCTGGGAGTCGCCGCCTACGCCCTGTTCCTGCCGGTCGGCATGGACTGGTCCTACGCGATGATGTTCCCGACCCTGCTGCTGTCCGGCCTCGCGTTCGCCCTGGCCTACGGGCCGCTGACCATCGCGGCGACGGACGGCGTCGACGAGTCGGAACAGGGCCTGGCCGGCGGGCTGCTGACCACGGCGACGCAGTTCGGTTCCGCGATCGGCATCTCGGCGGTGACCGCGGTCTACGGCCTGGCGTCCACCGGGTCCGGCCCCGAGGCCACGCTGTCGGCCTTCCGCGCCGCACTGGTCGTGCCGGTGGTCCTGGCGGTGCTGGGCGCGCTGATCTCGGTGGTCAGCGCGCGGGAGGACCGGCGGGCGGTGCGCAGCGCGTCCCCGGTGAGCAGCGCCAGCGCCAGCCACACCAGCGCGAACCCGGCCCAGCGCTCCGGCGGCATCTCCTCGTGGAAGTAGAGGACGCCGAGCAGGAACTGGAAGACGGGCGTCATGTACTGCAGCAGGCCGATGGTGGACAGGGGCACGCGGATGGCGGCCGCGCCGAAGCAGACCAGCGGGAGCGCGGTGACGATGCCGGCCGAGGCGAGCAGCGCCGCGTGCCCCGCGCCCTCGGCGGCGAAGGTGGCCTCGCCCCGCGCGCCCAGCCACATCAGGAAGGCGAGCGCGGGCAGGAACTGGATCGCGGTCTCGGCGGCCAGCGACTCGGTGCCGCCGAGGTTCACCTTCTTCTTCACCAGCCCGTACGTGGCGAAGGAGAAGGCGAGGCAGAGGGAGATCCAGGGCAGTCGGCCGTAACCGATGGTCAGCACCACGACCGCCGCGCAGCCGGTCCCGACCGCCGCCCACTGCGCCGGCCGCAGCCGCTCCTTCAGCAGCAGCACGCCCATGGCGATGGTGACCAGCGGGTTGATGAAGTACCCGAGCGAGGCCTCGACGACGTGCCCGGAGTTCACGGCCCAGATGTACAGGCCCCAGTTGACGGTGATCACCGTCGCGGCGACCGTGATCAGGCCCAGCCTGCGCGGCTGCCGCAGCAGCTCGCCCGCCCAGGCCCAGCGGCGCAGCACGAGCAGGGCGGCACCGACGAAGACCAGCGACCACACCATCCGGTGGGCCAGGATCTCCGTCGCCCCGGCCGGCTTCAGCAGGGGCCAGTAGAGGGGCACCAGGCCCCACATGCCGTAGGCCGCGAAGCCGTTCAGCAGTCCTATGTGCCGCTCACCCCTCGGCTTGCGCGTCACGGGCCCCTCCTTCGCACGTCCTGTCCGCGTGCTCGACGGTAACGCCGAGGGCCCCCGGCTGTCATGCCCGTATCGGCATACGGTCATGACAGCCCGGGGGCGGGGGGTGCGCGTGCTCCCGCCGGGCGTCAGCCCTTGAGCGCGGCGGCGACGGCCTCGGAGAGCGGGGTGGTCGGACGGCCGGCCAGGCGGGACAGGTCGCCGGTGGACACGACGAGCTCGCCCTTCTCGATGGAGGCGTCGACGCCCGCGAGGATCCGCGCGAACGGCTCGGGCAGCCCCGCGCCGGCCAGGATGGAGACCAGGGCCTCGGTGGAGACGGGCTGGTAGGCGATCTCCCTGCCGGTCTGCCGGCTCAGCTCGGCCGCGTACTCGGCGAAGCTCCAGGCGGTGTCGCCGCCCAGTTCGTAGGTCTTGTTCCCGTGTCCCTCGCCGGTCAGCACGGCGACGGCGGCGGCGGCGTAGTCGGCGCGGGAGGCGGAGGAGACCCTGCCCTCGCCGGCCGCGGCGACGACCGCGTCGTGCTCCAGCACCGGGGCGAGGTTCTCGGTGTAGTTCTCGTGGTACCAGCCGTTGCGCAGCAGGGCGTAGGGCACGCCGGAGTCCAGCAGGAGCTCCTCGGTGCCGCGGTGGTCGTCGACCAGCGAGGCGGTCAGGGTGCCCGGGGCGCTGGTGTAGGCGAGCAGGGCGACACCGGCCGCCCTGGCCGCGTCGATGACGACCTTGTGCTGCCGCACACGGCCCTTGTCGAACTCGTTGCCGGAGATCAGCAGCACCTTGTCACCGGCGGAGAACAGGCCGTCGAAGGTGGCGGGGGAGTTGTAGTCGGCGCGGGCGACCCGGACGCCGCGCTCAGCGAAGCCGGCGGCCTTCCCCGGGTCGCGGACGACCGCGGTGATCTGCTCGGCCGGGACCTTCTCCAGCAACTGCTCCACGACGTGACGGCCGAGGTGTCCGGTGGCTCCGGTGACGACGATGCTCATGGTGTGGACTCTCCTTGGTGGGATGCGATGGTACTAACCATAGGAGAAGCGCTAACTATCGGAAAGTACCCACCTTGAAGTAAGGTACTGGCATGGCAGTAAGTGAGTTCGAGGCGCTGTGTCCGTACCGGCTCGTCCTGGAGCACGTCACCAGCCGCTGGGGCGTGCTCGTGCTGATCGAGCTTCTGGACCGCCCGCAGCGCTTCAGCGAGCTGCGCCGGGCGATCGGCGGCTACGGGGGCCGCGGCGTGAGCGAGAAGATGCTCACCCAGACCCTCCAGACCCTGGAGCGCGACGGCCTGGTCCACCGCGACGCCAAGCCCGTCATCCCGCCCCGCGTCGACTACTCGCTCACCGGCCTGGGCCGCGAGGCGGCCGAGCAGGTCCGCGCCCTCGCGCAGTGGACGCGCCACCGCATGGACGACGTGGAGCGGGCACGCCGGGCGTACGACGAGGCCCGGGCCGCCTCGTAGCGGTCCCGGGCCCGTGGTGTGACGCGGCGGGTCAGCCGACGACCGTCCAGGTGTCGCCGCCCGACAGCAGCGCGGCCAGGTCGCCCTTGCCGTGCTGCTCGACGGCGTGGTCCAGCTGGTCGGCCATCTGCGTGTCGTAGACGGGCCGGTCGACCGAGCGGAACACGCCGATCGGGGTGTGGTGCAGGGTGTCCGGGTCGGCGAGCCGGGACAGGGCGAACGCCGTGGTCGGCGACGGGGAGTGCGCGTCGTGGACGAGGATCCGCCCCTCGTTCTCCGGCGTCACCGCGACCACCGTCAGGTCCCCGGTCAGCTGGTCCCGCACGACACCCTTGGACTGGTCGGCGCCGAAGCGGATCGGCAGGCCGTGCTCCAGGCGGATCACGGCCTCCTCGGCCTGCTGCTTGTCCTTCAGGGCGTCGAAGGCGCCGTCGTTGAAGATGTTGCAGTTCTGGTAGATCTCGATCAGCGCCGTGCCCTGGTGGGCGGAGGCCTGACGCAGCACCTCCGTCAGGTGCTTGCGGTCGGAGTCCACCGTCCGCGCCACGAACGACGCCTCCGCGCCGATCGCCAGCGACACCGGGTTGAACGGCGCGTCCAGCGAGCCCATCGGCGTCGACTTGGTGATCTTCCCGACCTCGGAGGTCGGCGAGTACTGGCCCTTGGTCAGACCGTAGATCCGGTTGTTGAACAGCAGGATCTTCAGGTTCACGTTGCGGCGCAGGGCGTGGATCAGGTGGTTGCCGCCGATCGACAGCGCGTCGCCGTCACCGGTGACCACCCACACCGACAGGTCGCGGCGCGAGCTGGCCAGACCCGTGGCGATGGCCGGGGCGCGGCCGTGGATGGAGTGCATCCCGTAGGTGTTCATGTAGTACGGGAAGCGGGAGGAGCAGCCGATGCCGGAGACGAAGACGATGTTCTCCTTCGCCAGCCCCAGCTCGGGCATGAAGCCCTGCACCGCGGCGAGGATGGCGTAGTCACCGCAGCCCGGGCACCAGCGCACCTCCTGGTCGGACTTGAAGTCCTTCATCGACTGGCGGCCCTCGGCCTTGGGGACCAGGGACAGCGCTTCGACGGTGCCGGTGCCTTGCGTGGACGTCTCAGCCATCGATGGCCTCCTTCAGAGCCGCGGCGAGCTGCTCCGCCTTGAACGGCATGCCGTTGACCTGGTTGTACGAGTGCGCGTCGACCAGGTACTTCGCCCGGATGAGCGTGGCGAGCTGCCCGAGGTTCATCTCGGGCACCACCACCTTGTCGTAACGCTCCAGCACGGAGCCCAGATTCCGCGGGAAGGGGTTGAGGTGGCGCAGGTGGGCCTGCGCGACCGACTCCCCGGCCCTGCGCAGCCGCCGCACGGCCGCCGTGATCGGCCCGTAGGTGGAGCCCCACCCGAGGACCAGGGTGCGGGCGCCGTCGGGGTCGTCGACCTCGACGTCCGGGACGTCGATGCCGTCGACCTTGGCCTGCCGGGTGCGCACCATGAAGTCGTGGTTGGCCGGGTCGTAGGAGATGTTGCCCGA
>NZ_JBWKIF010000017.1:0-184418 GCF_056432865.1 Streptomyces sp. NPDC044921 | reverse complement strand
CGCCCGGTTACATTCCGAACCCGGAAGCTAAGCCTTACAGCGCCGATGGTACTGCAGGGGGGACCCTGTGGGAGAGTAGGACGCCGCCGAACAATCATTGGGAAAACCCCCGCATCTTATGATGCGGGGGTTTTCTGCGTTTGCGGCCCCCTTTCGGGGGCCTTTGCCGTTTACAGGCGGCCGGCTGCCTTCAGGGCCAGGTACGCGTCCGCCAGGGCCGGTGCCAAGTCGTCCGGGGTGGCGTCGACGACCGTCACGCCGTGGCGGCGGAGTTGTTCCGCTGTGCGGTGGCGTTCGGATTGTGCCTGCGCGGCTGCGGCGGCCTCGTAGACGGAGTCGACGTTTCCGCGTCCCTTGGCCATCGCGTCGATGTGTGGGTCCGCCACGGAGGCCAGCAGGATCGTGTGGCGCTGGGTGAGCTGCGCGAGGACCGGCAGCAAGCCCTCTTCGATGGGGGCCGCGTCCAGTGTGGTGAGCAGGACGATGAGGGAGCGGCGGGGAGACGTGCGCAGTGCCGTGGCCGTGAGGCCCCTGGCGTCGGTCTCCACGAGTGCCGGCTCCAGGGTGGCCATCGCGTTGACCAGGGAGGGCAGGACGTCGCCCGCCGTTCGGCCCTGGACGAGGGCGCGGACCCTGCGGTCGTAGGCGAGGAGGTCGACGCGGTCGCCTGCGCGGGACGCGAGAGCGGCGAGGAGCAGTGCCGCGTCCAAGGAGGCGTCGAGGCGGGGTACGTCGCCGACGCGGCCGGCGGAGGTGCGGCCCGTGTCGAGGACCAGGAGGATGTGGCGGTCTCGTTCGGGACGCCAGGTGCGGACGGCGACCGTGGTCTGGCGGGCCGTGGCACGCCAGTCGATCGAACGCGTGTCGTCGCCGGGGACGTATTCGCGGAGGCTGTCGAATTCGGTGCCCTCGCCGCGGGTGAGCACGCTGGTGCGGCCGTCCAGTTCGCGCAGGCGGGACAGCTTGGAGGGCAGGTGCTTGCGGCTGGTGAACGGGGGCAGGACGCGTACCGTCCAGGGCACCTTGTGCGTGCCCTGGCGCGAGAAGAGGCCGAGGGGGCCGTAGGAGCGGATGGTGACGCGGTCCGCTTGGCGGTCACCCCGGCGGGTGGGACGCAGGCGGGTTGTGACGCGGCGGCGCTCGCCCGCGGGGACGGTGAGGCGGTGGCGTGACGCGGTGGTCTCCGTGCCCGGCTGCCAGCTGCTGGGGGGCCATGCGTCGCGGAGGCGGGCGCGCAGGGGGCGGCGGGACGGGTTGGTGATGGTCAGCGTGACGTCCGCCGTATCGCCCAGGCGAACGGAAGTGTCGCCTGAGCGGGTCAGGCCCAGGCGGCGTACCGGGGCGGCCAGGGCGTAGTCGCAGGCGCAGGCCAGGGCCAGGGGGGCGTTGACCGCCAGGATGCCTGTCCAGCCGGGCTCCCAGATGCCGACGGGGAGGGAGCCCAGGGCCGCGAGCAGGGCGGCGCGTCCGGTGAGTGCCATCAGCGGGGGACGGGGACGTGGGTGAGGATCGCGTTGATGACGGAGTCGGCCGTCACGCCTTCCATTTCGGCCTCCGGGCGGAGCTGGACGCGGTGGCGGAGTGTGGGGAGCGCGAGGGCCTTGACGTCGTCGGGGATGACGTAGTCGCGGCCGGTCAGCCAGGCCCAGGCGCGGGCGGTGGCGAGGAGGGCCGTGGCGCCTCGCGGGGAAACGCCGAGGGTGAGGGAGGGCGATTCGCGGGTGGCGCGGCAGATGTCGACCACGTAGGCGGTGATCTCCGGGGAGATCGTCGTCTTGGCGACGGCGGCACGGGCCGCGTCCAGGTCCGCCGGGCCTGCCACGGGGCGTACGCCGGCGGCCTTGAGGTCGCGTGGGTTGAAGCCCTCTGCGTGGCGGGTGAGGACGTCGATCTCGTCCTGGCGGGAGGGGAGGGGGATGGTGAGTTTGAGGAGGAAGCGGTCCAGCTGGGCTTCCGGGAGGGGGTAGGTGCCCTCGTACTCGACCGGGTTCTGGGTCGCCGCCACCAGGAAGGGCTCGGGGAGGGGGCGGGGGGTTCCGTCGACGGTGACCTGGCGTTCCTCCATGGCTTCCAGGAGCGACGACTGGGTCTTGGGGGGCGTGCGGTTGATCTCGTCGGCCAGGAGGAGATTGGTGAAGACCGGGCCGGGCTGGAACGAGAACTCCGCGGTGCGGGTGTCGTAGACCAGGGAGCCGGTGACGTCGCTCGGCATGAGGTCGGGGGTGAACTGGACGCGCTTGGTGTCGAGTTCCAGGGCGGAGGCGAGGGCGCGGACCAGGAGGGTCTTGGCGACGCCGGGGACGCCTTCGAGCAGGACGTGGCCGCGGCAGAGCAGGGCGACGACGAGGCCGGTAACGGCGGGGTCCTGGCCGACCACGGCCTTGGCGATCTCGGCGCGCAGGGCCTCCAGGGAGGCGCGGGCGGCGCCCGGGTCCCCGGTCCGCCCGGCGTTGTCAGTGGTCGGGTCCATCATGGACGGCGTACCTCTCTTTCGAGGGCGTCGAGTCGGTAGGCGAGTGCGATCAGTGCTGCGTCGTCGCCGGGTGGCGGTCCGAAGAGCAGGGTGTGCGGGTCCTGGCCGTCGCCGTGGAGGCGGGCGGACAGGGCGGGGAGCAGGGCCTCGGGCGAGTGCGCCTGGGTGACGGGGACGCCTACGAGGGGGGCGAGGCGGGTGCGTGTGGTGGAGCGGAGAGCGTCGGCCGCGCGGTCGCGGGCGTCGGCCTTGCGGTAGAGGCGGGCGCGGCCCTCGGCGGTTTCGGAGGCGCGGATCGCGACGGGGAGTTTCTCGGGCACGAGGGGGCCGAGTCGGCGTGCCCGCCACAGGGCGGCCAGGGCTGCGGCGATGAAGAGCTGCAGGGTGCCCCAGAGCCAGCCCGAGGGGAGCAGGTCGAAGAAGCCGCGTTCGTCGTCGGCGCCGGTGGCCGAGGTGTCGGAGAGCGAGGGGAGGTACCAGACCAGATGGGGGCGGGAGCCGAGGAGCTGGAGGGCGAGCGAGGCGTTGCCCTGCTCGTCGAGGCGGTCGTTGAGGAGGATGTCGGGCGCGCCGAGGACGACGGTGTCGCCGTCTCCGCGGTCGGCCGGGACGCGCAGGAGGGTGGCCAGGCGCTCGCTCGGGTAGCACTCGTCGGCGTCGAGGTGGGTGGTGGTGTAGCGGACGCCGCCCGTCTCGGCGGTGCCGGCGCGGCGGGCGGCGGGCAGGGCGCAGTCGGGGGAGAGCGCCGAGTCGAGGCTGGTGGCGGGGTCCGCGGTGACCCCGGGGGCGAGGCGTTCCACGGAGGCGCTGCCGGGGGCGACCAGGACGGTGCGGCCGCCGGAGCCGGCGAGGGCCCCGTGCAGACGGGACTGCTGACCGCGGGTCAGCAGGTCGGGGACGGCGACCAGGAGGGTGGTGTCCGGGCCGGTCGCGGCGGCTGCCTCGTCGAGGGTGGTGACGACACGGGTGTCCACTCCGCGGTCGGCGAGGAGTTCGGCCACGGCACGGCTGCCGCCGGGGTCGGCGGAGCGCGGGTCGAGTTCGCCGTGGCGGGCGTCGGAGCGGATCACGGCGATGGCGACGGCTCCGGCGACGAGCACGAGGAGGGCGAGCGCGATGCCGCGCGCGCGGGTCCACACCTGGCGGGCGGTGGGCGAGGCCGAGGTGGAGGGGAGCGTGGCCTCGGTGGTCATTCGGCGGCTCCCTGGCGGGTGTGGGGGGCCGTGCTCGCGCTGCTCGTGGCGAGCTGGGGCTTGGTGCGTTCCAGGTCGCGGTCGAGTTCCGCCATGCGGTGGTACGACTGCTCGGTCGCCGAGCGGCCGCCGTACGTGACGTCGTCGAAGTCGCGGGCGGCGGCGCGCAGCCGGTCGGTGTGGGCGGGCAGGGCGCGGCCGGCTTCGGCCGCTGCCTCGTCGGCCGTGCGGCCGGGGCGGACATCGAGCAGGGCGCGTTCTTCCAGGGCGCGGACGAGGGCGCGCATGCGTTCCTGGACGGCCTGGTTCCAGTGGCCATGGGCGGCGTGTGCCTCGGCGGCGGCGCGGTGGTCGGCGGCACTGCGCGGACGGTCGTCGAACAGGGTGGCGGACGTGGTGGGTGGGCGGCGCGGGGTGCCCAGGCGCCACCAGAGGGCGGCCAGGACGGCCACCACGGCCACGATGACGACGACCAGGCCGAGTGTGCCGCCGGGCGTGGCGGTCGAGGCGGCGTTGAACAGTTCGCCGAGCCAGTCCCAGAACGCGTCCAGGGCACGCTGGAACAGGCTGGGGTCGTCCTCGTGGTACATCCGCTTGGACAGCTCGCGCCGGGCCGCCTCGCGCGCGGGGTCGCGCGGGATGGTGAGGGGCGGTTCGTCGGCGGAGCGGGCCGGCGACAGCACGGAGGTGTCGCCGGCGCGCAGCAGCGTCCGTAGGGCGGCGCGGGGCAGCGCCGTGGTGAGAAGGTCCCCCGCCGAGCTCACCGCATCAGCTCCCCGGGGTGGCGCCGGGAGCGGTGGGGCCGTGGCCCTGGACACCGGCGGCGCGGGCCAGTTCGAGGTCGAGGGCCTCGCGGCGGATGCGCTGGTCGATGTACAGGAGCACGGTGACACCGGCCGCGATCGGGAACGTGATCATGGAGCCGATCACCGAGCCGATGCCGCTGATGATGAGGAACGTCCAGCCGACGCTGCCGGCACCGGAGTTGAGCCAGCCGGTGAGGCCGTCGCCGCTGAGGGCCGCGGCGAGGAAGGTGAACGGGATGACGATGATCGAGGCGACGACGTTGGCGATGATCGTGGCGAGCAGCTGGATGCCGAGGATCCGCCACCATGTGCCCCGGACCAGCTTCACGGAGCGGCTCAGCGCCTTCTTGATGCCCTGCTTCTCCAGCATGAGGGCGGGCGAGGCGAGCGAGAAGCGGATCATCAGCCACAGGGCGACGATGCCGGCGCCGATGATGCCCAGGACGGTGAGGGCGATGCCCGCCCGGGTGCTCCCGGCGAGGGAGACGAGGATGCCGGGCAGACTGCCGGCGGTGACGACGCCGGCGGTGATGAGCAGCAACAGGCAGATCAGGCCGAACAGTTTGAGGATCTGAGGGCGGGCGTCGCGCCAGGCCTCGCCGATGGTGACCGACTTGCCGAGCACGGCCCGGCTGGTGACGGTCGTGAGCAGGGCGGTGGCGATGACCGTGCCGACCAGGGAGATCATGAAGATGACGGTGGAGTTGAGCAGGGCGTCGCCCATGGCGCGGCTCAGCTCGCTGAGGGTGGCGCTCGGGTCGTTGAGGGCGTCTGTGCTGGAGCCGTCCATGACGAGGCCCTGGAAGAGCACGACGATGATCTCGGTGAGGACCGCGACGGTGAGCGAGATGCCCAGGACGGTGCGCCAGTAAGTGCGCATCGTGGAGACCGCGCCGTCGAGGATCTCGCCTACGCCGAGCGGGCGGAGCGGGATCACGCCGGGCTTGGCGGCGGGCGGGGGGCCGCCCCAGCCGCTGCCCCAGCCGCCGTGGCCACCGGGGTGCCCGTAACCGGGGCCGTAATCGCCGGGGCCTGCGGGTCCGTAGCCGCCCGGGCCGTATCCGCCGGGACCCGCGGGGCCGTGACCGCCGGGGGGCTGGGTGCCCCAGCCCGGGCCGGGCGGCGGGGGTGGGGGTGCCTGGCCGGGGCCGGGCGGGGCGCTGGGGGCAGACCACTGGGCCGGTGGCGGCTGCTCCTTGGACCACTGCGGGCCGGGGCCCTGCGGGGTGTGGCCCGGCTGTCCCGGTTGGTCGGCGGGCTGTGCGGGACCAGGGCGGTCTGCGGGCTCGGCAGGGCGCTCTGCGGGCTCGGCAGGGCCGGACGCGTCAGGCTTCTGCCCGTCGGACGGGGCGGATCCGGGCGAGGCCCAGCCCGGAGTGTCGTTCATCGTCGCTCCTTCACGGTGCCCGTCCGCGGTCGCGGCGGCAGGTTGGCAGCCATCGTGCCATGGGGTGGTCTTGGTGTGACCGGCCGCGGTCTGGGCTGCGTACCTTCAATTGTCCGCGCGATTGGGGGCAGACTGATCGCATGGCTGATCAGTACGCGTACAGCGGCGACGACAAGCGGCCGACCGAGACCCCGGCGATCCGCTGGGAAGAGCCACCGGAGGGGCCTGTTCTGGTCCTGCTCGACCAGACGAGGCTGCCGGCAGAGGAGGTCGAACTGGTCTGTACGGACGCGTCCGCGCTGGTCGAGGCGATCCGCTCGCTGGCCGTGCGCGGGGCACCGCTGCTCGGCATCGCGGGAGCGTACGGTGTCGCGCTCGCCGCCGTGCGGGGCTTCGACGTGGACGAGGCCGCGGCCGCGCTGGCGGGTGCCCGGCCGACCGCGGTGAACCTGGCCGTCGGAGTGCGGCGGGCGCAGGCGGCTCACGAGGCGGCGCTGGCCAAGGGCGGTGACGTCCGGCAGGCGGCCGCGGCGGCGCTGGCCGCGGCGCGGCAGCTGCACCGGGAGGACACCGAGGCCAGCGGCCGGATGGCCGAGCACGGGCTGGCGCTGCTGGACGAGCTGCTGCCCGGTGGCGGGCACCGGATCCTGACCCACTGCAACACCGGTTCGCTGGTGTCGGGCGGGGAGGGCACGGCGTTCGCGGTGGCGCTGGCGGCGCACCGGGTGGGCCGGCTGCGGCGGCTGTGGGTGGACGAGACGCGTCCGCTGCTGCAGGGGGCGCGCCTGACCGCGTACGAGGCGGCCCGGAGCGGGATGGCGTACACGTTGCTCACGGACAACGCGGCGGGATCGCTGTTCGCCGCCGGTGAGGTCGACGCGGTGCTGATCGGGGCGGACCGGATCACGGCGGACGGGTCGGTGGCCAACAAGGTGGGCAGCTATCCGCTGGCGGTGCTGGCGCGGTACCACCACGTGCCGTTCATCGTGGTGGCGCCGGTGACGACGGTGGACCTGGACACGCCGGACGGGGCGTCCATCGAGGTGGAGCAGCGCCCCGGGCACGAGGTGACCGAGGTGGTGGCGCCGCAGGTGCCGAGGGCGGCCGGCGTCGAGGCGGGCGGCGGGATTCCGGTGGCGCCGTTGGGGACGCAGGCGTACAACCCGGCGTTCGACGTGACGCCGCCGGAGCTGGTGACGGCGATCGTGACGGAGGAGGGGGTGGTCTCGCCGGTGACGGCCGGGGCGCTCGCCGAGGTGTGCGCGCGGTCGCGCCGGGTGGCGGCGGGCTGAGGTTCGGAGCCTGGCGGAGGGCTGGCACTCGGAGGGCTGGCGGCGGGTTGAGGTTCGCGCGGCTGCCGTAGCGCGCCGGGTGGGGGCCTCGTCCGCCGCGGGCGGCCGCGGCGGACGCTGCGGAGTGTCGTCCCCGCCGGGCTCTTTGCGGGGTGGCCGCAGAGGCCAATGCAGAGCCACCGCCGGGTTCACCACGAGCCACCGCCGAGTTCACCGCGGTGCCAGCGTCGAGTTCACTGCGGAACCACCGTCGAGATCACCGCGGAGCCCGCGCGGACGGCACCGCGGAGGTCGGTGGGGAGATCGTCAGCGGGCGGGCGAGGGCAGACAGTAGCGCTTGCTGCGACTATGGTCACTGGCCGGTGACCTACCTCACCACTGCCTTCGCCACCGTTATGAGAATGGGATGATGTCGTTTATGAAGGGACGAGTCCTTGTCGTCGACGACGACACCGCACTGGCCGAGATGCTCGGCATCGTGCTGCGTGGTGAGGGTTTCGAGCCGTCGTTCGTGGCCGACGGGGACAAGGCGCTGGCCGCGTTCCGGGAGGCCAAGCCGGATCTGGTGCTGCTGGACCTGATGCTGCCCGGCCGGGACGGCATCGAGGTGTGCCGCCTGATCAGGGCGGAGTCCGGCGTGCCGATCGTGATGCTGACGGCCAAGAGCGACACGGTCGACGTCGTGGTGGGCCTGGAGTCGGGTGCCGACGACTACATCGTGAAGCCGTTCAAGCCGAAGGAGCTGGTGGCCCGGATCCGGGCGCGGTTGCGCAGGTCGGAGGAGCCCGCTCCCGAGCAGCTGGCCATCGGTGACCTGGTCATCGACGTGGCGGGGCACTCGGTGAAGCGGGACGGGCAGTCGATCGCGCTGACGCCGCTGGAGTTCGACCTGCTGGTGGCGCTGGCGCGCAAGCCGTGGCAGGTGTTCACGCGCGAGGTGCTCCTGGAGCAGGTGTGGGGCTACCGGCACGCGGCGGACACGCGCCTGGTCAACGTGCATGTGCAGCGGCTGCGCTCCAAGGTCGAGAAGGACCCGGAGAAGCCGGAGATCGTGGTGACCGTCCGTGGTGTCGGGTACAAGGCAGGACCGAGCTGACATGTCCGGCGACAGTGCCGCTTCGGCGCCCGGCCGGTCCGGGGCCCGCCCGGGGCGGCCTGTCGGGCGGAAGAGGCCGGGGTCCCGCTGGGGACGCCTCCTGGAGAGCGGCCTGCTCCAGGGCGGTGTCCAGGGCAGTCCGGTCATCCGCCTGTTCATGCGGTGGGTGCGCCGGCCGTTGCTGCCGGTCATGCGGCTGTGGCGGCGCAACATCCAGCTCAAGGTCGTCGTCACGACACTGCTGATGTCGCTCGGCGTGGTGCTGCTGCTGGGCTTCGTCGTCATCGGGCAGGTGCGCAACGGCCTGCTGGACGCCAAGGTGAAGGCGTCCCAGAGCCAGGCCACGGGCGGGTTCGCGGTGGCCAAGCAGCGGGCCGACGAGGCGGCCAGCGGGACCGGCGACGACGTCGTCACGGCGGACGGCCGTCCCGCGCAGAACGTCACCCAGTGGCTGAGCGACCTGGTGTCCTCGCTGTCCAGCGGTGGTCAGGGCGCCTTCGACGTGGTGACGCTCCCGGCGTCCGACGCGGGCGGCGCCGGCGGTCGCGGGCAGCGCGCTTCCGGTGAGGTCGACTGGAGCCGGAGCGTGCCCGCGGATCTGCGCGAGCGGATCGGCAGCAGTACGACGGCCGCGCAGAGCTACACGCGCATCACGTACAACAACGAGATCAAGGACTCCCAGCCGGGCCTGGTCATCGGCAAGCAGGTCAACGACCCGAACGGCAACCCATACCAGCTGTACTACCTCTTCCCGCTCACGCAGGAGGAGAAGTCGCTGAGCCTGGTCAAGGGCACCCTGGCGACGGCCGGGCTGTTCGTGGTCGTACTGCTCGGGGCCATCGCCTGGCTGGTGGTGCGCCAGGTCGTCACCCCGGTGCGGATGGCGGCGGGGATCGCCGAACGGCTGTCGGCCGGGCGGCTCCAGGAACGGATGAAGGTCACCGGCGAGGACGACATCGCGCGGCTCGGCGAGGCCTTCAACAAGATGGCGCAGAACCTGCAGCTCAAGATCAGCCAGCTGGAGGACCTGTCGCGGATGCAGCGCCGGTTCGTGTCGGACGTGTCGCACGAGCTGCGGACACCGCTGACGACCGTGCGGATGGCCGCGGACGTCATCCACGAGGCGCGTGAGGACTTCGACCCGGTGACCGCGCGGTCGGCGGAACTGCTCGCCGACCAGCTGGACCGGTTCGAGTCGCTGCTCGCCGACCTGCTGGAGATCAGCCGCTTCGACGCGGGTGCGGCGGCGCTGGAGGCGGAGCCGATAGACCTCCGGGACGTCGTGCGGCGGGTGGTCAGCGGTGCCGAGCCGCTGGCGGAGCGCAAGGGCACGCGGATCCGCGTCCTGGGCGACCAGCAGCCCGTCGTCGCCGAGGCCGACGCCCGGCGCGTGGAGCGGGTGCTGCGCAACCTCGTCGTCAACGCCGTCGAGCACGGCGAGGGCAACGACGTCGTCGTCAGGCTCGCCGCGGCCGGTGGCGCGGTCGCCGTGGCGGTGCGGGACTACGGGGTCGGGCTCAAGCCGGGTGAGGCGACCCGCGTCTTCAGCCGCTTCTGGCGGGCCGACCCGGCACGCGCGCGTACCACGGGCGGTACGGGCCTGGGGCTGTCGATCGCCCTGGAGGACGCGCGGCTGCACGGCGGCTGGCTGCAGGCCTGGGGCGAGCCGGGCGGCGGCTCCCAGTTCCGGCTGACGCTGCCCAGGACCGCGGACGAGCCGCTGCGGGGTTCCCCGATACCGCTGGAGCCCAAGGACTCGCGGCGGAACCGTGGCCTCGACGACGCCGGTCTGCCGTGCGGTGGCGGGGACGGCGAGAAGCGGGCGACCGTGCCGGCCCAGCCGGCGAGCGGATCCGCGGCCGCCGGGGCGAAGCGGGACCCGATACCGCCGAGGGCGACCGGAGCCACGGCCGATCCGACGGCGCTGCCGGGCAACGGCGCGCGCGTGGTGCCGCGGCCCGCCTCGCCCACGCGGCGGCCCGGCGGGGACGGCGACGGCGGTCCGGCCGGACGTGGCGAGAACGGCCAGGTGAGCGGTTCGGCGAGGACCGCTCGCGGTGGGCGTGCGGATGGTCCCGCCGAAAGTGCCGAGGGTGCCGAGAGTGCCGAGGGTGCCGAGGGTGCCGAGGGTGCCGAGGGTGCCGAGAGTTCCGGGAACGGCGCGGCGGAGGATTCCGGTGGAGGCCCTCGCGGGCCGGCCGGTCACGGGGCGGGGGAAAACGGCCCGGACGACGGCGCGGCCGCCCGAGGCGCGGGCAGCGAGCCGGGACAGGCGAACAGGCAAGGGGAGGCATCTCGTGGGCGCTGACCGCGAAAGGCGCGGCCGGCGCAGGCCCGCGCGCGTGATGGCGTACGCCGCCGGCGGCGTCCTGGTGCTGGCGGGATGCGCGTCGATGCCGGACAGCGGGGATCTGCGCGGGGTGGAGTCCACGCCGCGCCAGGACACCCAGGTGCGGGTGTTCGCCGTACCGCCGGGGGAGGACGCGCCGCCCTCGGAGATCGTGCAGGGCTTCCTGGAGGCGCTCACCAGCGACGACCCGCACTACAAGACGGCACGCCAGTACCTGACCGGTGAAGCCGCCAGGACGTGGCAGCCGGAGCTGTACACCACGGTGCTCACCGACGGGCCGGGCGCCAAGCCCGAGGGGACGAGCGGCCGGGAGGACACCGGCGAGATCACGTACAAGCTGACCGGCACCAAGGTGGCCACCGTGGACGCCCAGCAGTCGTACGCCCCCGCGACCGGCGAGTACGGCAGGACCGTGCATCTGACGCAGGACGACAAGAGCGGGCAGTGGCGGATCGACGCGCTGCCGCAGGGCGTCGTCATGGGCCAGTCGGACTTCCAGCGCAACTACATGTCGGTCAGCAAGTACTACTTCGCGTCGAACACCGTGGCGGCCGGAGCGAAGTCGCAGCCCACCGCGGTCGCGGACCCGGTCTTCGTGCGCCGGCGCGTGGCTCCCATGACGCAGATGGTGCGCTCCCTGCTGAGCGGCCCCACGCGGTGGCTCGACCCCGTCGTCCGTTCGAGCTTCCCCACCGGTACGGCGCTGGCGAAGGACGCCGGCACACTGGCCCCCGACGACCGCAACCTGCTGACGGTCCCGCTCAACGACAAGGCCGCGGGCATCGGCACCAACCGGTGCGAGGAGATGGCGGCCCAGCTGCTGTTCACGCTGCGCAGCCTCAGCCCCGCGGTGGACGAGGTGGAACTGCGCGCCGGCGGCGCCGAGCTGTGCTCGCTGACCCAGGATGCGGCCGAGGCGGCCGCCTCCCGGAGCGCGGCGCGCCACCCCGACTACCTGTACTTCGTCGACGGCAAGGACCGGCTCGTACGGATCCCGGCGGGCAGCGACGAGACCAGGCCGGACCCGGCCCCGGGCGCGCTGGGCGAGGGCGACACGGCCCTGCGGTCGGTGGCCGTCTCGCGGGACGAGCACACCGCGGCGGGCGTCAGCCTCGACGGCAAGTCGCTGTACGTCGGCTCGCTGGTCTCGGGCGGTTCGCTCGGCGAGCCGGTGCTGCGCAGCCAGGGCCGGAGCGAGGCGGACCGGCTGACGACCCCCAGCTGGGACGCCGAGGACGGCCTGTGGGTCGCCGACCGCAACCCGCGCGATCCCCGGCTGCTGCTGTTCGAGGACGGCAAGGGCGATCCGCTGGAGGTGCGCACGCCGCACCTGGACGGGCGGATCCAGTCCGTGCGGGTGGCCGCCGACGGGGTGCGGATCGCGCTCGTCGTGGAGAAGGGCGGCGAGAAGACGCTGCTCATCGGGCTGATCGAGCGGGAGGAGAAGCCGGGCGGGCAGCCGGCCGTCCGCGTGGTCGAACTGCGTTCCGCGACCCCTGAGTTGGAGGAGGTCACGGCCATGTCGTGGGCCGGGGACAGCCGGCTCGTGGTGGTCGGGCGCGAACACGGGGGCGTGGAGCAGATGCGCTACGTCCAGGTCGACGGCTCCACGCCGGACGTACCGGCGCCCGCGGCCCTGACCGGCGTCAAGGAGGTCACCGCCGCCGAGGACGACGGGCTGCCGCTGGTGGCGAACTCGGTGGACGGCATCGTCCGGCTGCCGACGGGCGCGCAGTGGCAGAAGGTCACGGAGGGGACGGCGCCGGTCTACCCGGGGTGAGGTGCGCGCCGTGGCCGGCATGCGAAGCCGGGTGTGAACCAACCGTGACCGTGGTGCGGTCCGGCTGACCCGCTGGGGGCCGCTCGCCGGCCTGATCCGACGCCGGGCCACGACCCGGGCCCATCGCACCCCGTCCATGACGGGCTACGGGGGTGCCTGGCCTCGTCCGCAGGCCCCTGCGCGCAGTTGTCCAGGTCGTCCACAGGCGGTTGTCCACAGGGGTGGCAGGGGCCCGGCCGGGGGCGGCACAGTGGTGGGCATGCGGGGGTGGTGGCAGGACCTCACCGACCTGGTGCTGCCGGGCGAGTGCGGAGGTTGCGGCGCGCCCCGTACGGTGCTCTGCGCGCGGTGCCGTGCGGTGCTCGGCGGGGCGGCGGTGTCGCGGGTGAGCCCGGTGCCGGAGCCGCCCGGACTGCCGGTGGTGCACGCGGCGGCTCCGTACGCGGACGAGGTGCGGGCGACGCTGCTGGCCCACAAGGAGCGAGGTGCCCTGGCGCTCGCGGGTCCGTTGGGGGCGGCCCTGGCGCACGCCGTGCGGGCCGGGCTCCGGCAGGGCCCGGCCCGCACGGGTGCCGCGGCTCCCAGCAGGGGCGGCGGGGCTCCCGTGCTGCTGGTGCCCGTGCCGTCCGGGCGGCGGGCCGTGCGGGCCCGGGGGCATGACCCGGCCCGCCGGATCGCGCTCGCGGCGGCCGCGGAACTGCGGCGCGGCGGGGTGCCGGCCCGGGTGCTCGCCGTGCTGCGGCACCGGCGGGCCGTGGCCGACCAGTCGGGGCTCAACTCCCGGCAGCGACTGGACAATCTCGCGGGTGCGCTGACGGTCGCGCCGGGAGGTGCGGAACTGCTGCCGGCCGGACCGGTCGTCCTGGTCGACGACGTGATGACCACGGGCGCCTCCCTGGCGGAGGCCGCACGGGCTCTGCGGGCGGTCGCGGAAGGGCCGGGGGGACGGTACGGGGCGGCAGCGGGGCCGATTTCGAACGTCGGCCGCACTGCGGCCGTGTACGGGGGAGAGAGCTGGGAAAGCAGAGAGGAACAGAACGTCGGATCAAGGCGGGAGAGGACGGGGCGGCGGCCCGGCCCGCAGCGAATGGCGGGCACGGGCGGTGCCGGCGGAGTGGTTGATCTGGTGTGCGCGGCAGTGGTCGCGGCATCACCGGACTCTTTCCAAATAAACCGGAACTGACTGAGATCTTGCGTCGTTGCAGGTAATGAGAGGGCTTATTCACCTGAACGGAGGTACGCCGCAGTAGAGGGTGACGACATCCGTCCAGGCGAGATATGTTCGGTTGAGAGGGAAAGCCGCAGGCCACACCTCTCAAATCCGAATGCCGTGACGCGGGTTTTCCTTCATCACTCGCGACGGTGGAGTGGAGATCTCGCCCACGGGGGAGGAGGTGGAAGTCACCGAGTCCGAGGTTCCGGGGCTCACCGGAACCTGGTGCAAAAGGGAGATGCTCCGCACCGAAGCGGAGCGATCCGGGAACGGAGTTCTGCGTGGACATCGTCGTCAAGGGCCGCAAGACCGAGGTGCCCGAGCGGTTCCGGAAGCACGTGGCCGAGAAGCTGAAGCTGGAGAAGATCCAGAAGCTCGATGGCAAGGTGATCAGCCTCGACGTCGAGGTGTCCAAGGAGCCCAACCCACGGCAGGCCGACCGCTGTGACCGAGTGGAGATCACGCTCCGCTCCCGCGGTCCGGTGATCCGGGCGGAGGCAGCGGCGAGCGATCCGTACGCGGCGCTCGACCTGGCGGCGGAGAAGCTGGAAGCCCGGCTGCGCAGGCAACACGACAAGCGGTTCTCGCGCCGTGGCGCGCGCCGGATCCCGGCCGCCGAGGTCGCCGACCACGTCCCCGGCGTGGCGACGCTCAACGGGAACGGCCTCGCGCCGGCCCCCGAGGAGGAGCCGGAAGCGGTCCCCACGAAGAAGATCGGCTCGCTGGAAGTACAAGGCGACGGCCCCATCGTCGTCCGCGAGAAGACCCACGTCGCAGCCCCGATGACCCTCGACCAGGCTCTCTACGAGATGGAGCTGGTCGGGCACGACTTCTACCTGTTCGTCGACTCCGAGACCAAGGAACCGAGTGTCGTCTACCGACGGCACGCCTACGACTACGGCGTGATCCACCTCCGGACGGACACGATGGTCACCCAGACGCACTCCCCGGACGCGGGCGGTGCGCTCGGCGGCTGACCGGGCCGGACGACAGCGGAGTGGGTGCCCCTGGAGCGCGTGTGCGCCCCCAGGGGCACCCCTGTGCGACCACTTCGCGCCCCGCTCCGTCACCCCGGTGCCGTCCGGGCATGAAATCATGGTGGCCGCGACCCAACCGGTGGGTCGTTGCTCTGGGTTGGCGATGGCTCAGGACCACAGGCCACAGCCTTCAGGGGGAGGAACGATGGCGGACAGCTTCGGACCGATGCGTGACGAGGATGCCCACGACGGCGTCGTCGGCATGGGCCCGGACACGGAGACCCCACGCAAGGAACCGATCAGAGTCCTCGTGGTGGACGACCACGCCCTGTTCCGCCGTGGCCTGGAGATCGTGCTCGCGGCCGAGGAGGACATCCAGGTCGTCGGGGAGGCGGGCGACGGCGCCGAGGCCGTGGAGAAGGCCGCCGACCTGCTGCCCGACATCGTCCTGATGGACGTGCGCATGCCCAAGCGGGGCGGGATCGAGGCCTGCACCTCCATCAAGGAGGTGGCCCCCAGTGCGAAGATCATCATGCTGACGATCAGCGACGAGGAAGCCGATCTCTACGACGCCATCAAAGCGGGCGCGACCGGCTACCTCCTCAAGGAGATCTCCACGGACGAGGTGGCCACCGCCATCCGCGCGGTCGCCGACGGGCAGTCGCAGATCAGCCCGTCCATGGCCTCCAAGCTACTCACCGAGTTCAAATCCATGATCCAGCGCACGGACGAGCGCCGACTGGTGCCCGCACCGCGCCTGACGGACCGCGAGCTGGAAGTCCTCAAGCTCGTCGCCACGGGGATGAACAACCGTGACATCGCCAAGGAGTTGTTCATCTCCGAGAACACCGTGAAGAACCACGTGCGCAACATCCTGGAGAAGCTGCAGCTGCACTCCAGGATGGAGGCCGTGGTGTACGCGATGCGGGAGAAGATCCTCGAGATCCGCTGACGCCGGGCGCGAGACGGACCGGCGGACACGCGGACCGGCGGCCAGGCCCCCGGACGCGCGGGGCCATGGCGCTCAGGCGCCCTCCGTCCGTCAGGCGGTGAGCCGGGCCAGCTCCCTCACCAGCGGCTCGCGCAGGTCCGGTGCGTCGACCCGTTCCACGCGCACGTCCGTGCAGTCCACCCAGGACGCGGCCTCGGCCAGGGCCTGGGCGACGGCCGGGACCGCCTTCGGGCCGTCCAGCGTGACCTGCTTGGCCACCAGCGTGCTGCCCGCCCGCGCCGGATCCACGCGGCCGACCAGCCGGCCGCCGGCCAGGACCGGCATCGCGAAGTAGCCGTACACCCGCTTCGGTTTGGGGACGTACGCCTCCAGGCGGTGTGTGAAGCCGAAGATCCGCTCCGTGCGCGCCCGCTCCCAGATCAGGGAGTCGAACGGCGACAGCAGCGTCGTGCGGTGGCGGCCGCGCGGGGGTGTCTCCAGGGCCGCCGGGTCGGCCCACGCCGGCTTGCCCCAGCCCTCGACCGTGACCGGGACGAGCCCCGAGTCGGCGATCACCGCGTCGACCTGCTCGCCCTTGAGGCGGTGGTAGTCGGCGATGTCGGCGCGGGTGCCGACGCCGAGGGACTGGCCCGCCAGGCGGACCAGACGGCGCAGGCACTCGGTGTCGTCCAGCTCGTCGTGCAGCAGCGCGTCCGGGATCGCACGCTCGGCGAGGTCGTAGATCCGCTTCCAGCCGCGGCGCTCCACGCACACCACCTCGCCGTACATCAGGGCGCGCTCGACGGCGACCTTGGAGCCGGACCAGTCCCACCAGTCGTTCGTCTTCTTCGCGCCGCCCAACTCCGTGGCCGTCAGGGGGCCTTCCGAGCGCAGTTGCTTGATGACCTGGTCGTAGACGCCGTCGGGGAGGTCGTGGTTCCAGTGCGGGCGGTTGCGGTAGGCGCGGCGGCGGAAGGCGAAGTGGGGCCACTCCTCGATGGGCAGGATGCAGGCGGCGTGCGACCAGTACTCGAAGGCGTGGGGTGCGCCGGACGGGGCCGGCTTCCAGTACGCGTTCTCCACCGTCTTGCGGCCCACCGCGCCCAGGCGGGCGTACGGCACGAGCTCGTGGGAGCGGGCGAGGACCGAGATCGTGTCGAGCTGTATCGCACCGAGGTGCCGCAGGACGCCACGGACGCCGGAGCGGCGGTCGGGGGCGCCGAGGAAGCCCTGGGCGCGCAGGGCGATTCTGCGGGCCTCGTCTGCGGAGAGCTCTGCCGTGGGGTGCGCGGTGGTCATGGGTCGCACGATATGGGGTGGCACTGACAGTGGGGAGTGATCCGCGCGATCGGGTACCGGTGCGGCACGTGCCCGCGAGGCGGTCGGCCGGGCCCGCGCCGGCAGGTAGGGAGCCGTCGACGGGAGGCCCAGGTCCGAGGGGAGGAGGGAACCCACCCAGGTGTCGCGGCGCACTCCCCTGTTGTTCGTCGCGGAGCGGAGCGTGCCCTCGATGGTGAAGCCGGCGCGTTCGGCCACCGCTCGGGAGGCCCGGTTCCCCACCTCCGCGCGCCATTCGACGCGGTCGATCGCGCCGTGGACGAACGCCCAGCGGCAGGCGGCGAGGACCGCTTCCGTGACGTAGCCGTGGCCGCGGTGCCGTTTCGCGGCCCAGAAGCCGATCTCCGCCACCCCCAGGGCGCGCATGGTGAGGCCGAGCATGCCAGCGAGGTCTCCGGAGCGGAGGAAGACACCGAAGGTGAACATGGAGCCGTCCGCCCAGCCGTCCGGAGCCGTCCGCTCGGTGAAGCTCTCGGCGTGCTCGCGCAGGTAGGGCGAGCAAATCGTGGTCCAGCGCTGGATGTCGGGGTCCTGGCAGGCCTCGTACACCGCGTCGGCGTCCCGGGGCTCGACCGTGCGCAGCAGGAGGCGGTCCGTGGTGAGGGTGACGGGGTCCATCGGCCGATTCTGCTCGGCGGGGCGCTCGGGGTGCCATCCCTGTGCCGCCGATGGCATGCCTTCGCCGTCAGTGAGGGTGTGATCACGGCGGGTGCATTTCGGTGGCCGGATGCGGCACCATCCGGAGGGCCCGGACGTTGTCCCCTTCGAAGCAGACGTGAATCAGAATGGAAGCAGCGGACGGTAGCCGTCACGGCAGGCCCTCCCGGCGCGGTGGGGTCCTCGCATACGATGGCCGTTGCTCAGTAAGTCAAGTGGTAACCGACCGTCCCAGGCCCGACCGGCAAGGAGACCAACCCCCGTGTCCGTCCTCTCGAAGATCATGCGTGCAGGCGAAGGCAAGATCCTGCGCAGGCTGCACCGCATCGCGGACCAGGTCAACTCCATCGAAGAGGACTTCGTCGACCTCTCCGACGCCGAGCTGCGGGCCCTCACCGATGAGTACAAGCAGCGGTACGCCGACGGTGAGAGCCTGGACGACCTGCTGCCCGAGGCCTTCGCCACCGTCCGCGAGGCCGCCAAGCGCGTCCTCGGCCAGCGTCACTACGACGTGCAGATGATGGGCGGCGCCGCCCTGCACATGGGTTACGTGGCCGAGATGAAGACCGGTGAGGGCAAGACCCTCGTCGGCACGCTGCCGGCGTACCTGAACGCGCTGTCCGGCGAGGGCGTCCACATCATCACGGTCAACGACTACCTAGCCGAGCGCGACTCCGAGATGATGGGCCGCGTCCACCGCTTCCTGGGCCTGAGCGTGGGCTGCATCCTGGCCAACATGACTCCGGCTCAGCGCCGCGAGCAGTACGCCTGCGACATCACCTACGGCACGAACAACGAGTTCGGCTTCGACTACCTCCGCGACAACATGGCGTGGTCCAAGGACGAGCTCGTCCAGCGCGGCCACAACTTCGCCATCGTCGACGAGGTCGACTCCATCCTCATCGACGAGGCCCGTACGCCGCTGATCATCTCCGGCCCGGCCGACCAGGCGACCAAGTGGTACGGCGACTTCGCCAAGCTGGTCAAGCGGCTCAAGCGCGGCGAGGCCGGCCAGCCCCTCAAGGGCATCGAGGAGACCGGCGACTACGACGTCGACGAGAAGAAGCGCACGGTCGCCATCCACGAGTCCGGTGTCGCCAAGGTCGAGGACTGGCTGGGCATCGACAACCTCTACGAGTCGGTGAACACCCCGCTCGTGGGCTACCTGAACAACGCCATCAAGGCGAAGGAACTGTTCAAGAAGGACAAGGACTACGTCATCATCGACGACGAGGTCATGATCGTCGACGAGCACACCGGACGTATCCTCGCCGGCCGCCGTTACAACGAGGGCATGCACCAGGCGATCGAGGCGAAGGAAGGGGTGCCGATCAAGGACGAGAACCAGACGCTCGCCACGATCACCCTCCAGAACTTCTTCCGCCTCTACAAGCGCCACGACCACAACGGCAAGGAACAGCCCGGTCTGTGCGGCATGACCGGTACGGCCATGACCGAGGCCGCCGAGTTCCACCAGATCTACAAGCTCGGCGTGGTGCCGATCCCGACCAACCGGCCGATGATCCGCAAGGACCAGTCCGACCTGATCTACCGGACCGAGGTCGCCAAGTTCGAGGCCGTCGTCGACGACATCGAGGAGAAGCACCGCAAGGGGCAGCCGATCCTCGTCGGCACCACCTCCGTCGAGAAGTCCGAGTACCTCTCGCAGCAGCTGAGCAAGCGCGGCATCCAGCACGAGGTGCTCAACGCCAAGCAGCACGACCGGGAGGCGACGATCGTCGCCCAGGCCGGCCGCAAGGGCGCGGTCACGGTGGCCACGAACATGGCCGGCCGTGGTACGGACATCAAGCTCGGCGGCAACCCCGAGGACCTCGCCGAGGCCGAGCTGCGCCAGCGCGGCCTCGACCCCGAGGAGCACATCGAGGAGTGGGCGCACGCCCTGCCCGAGGCGCTGGAGCGGGCCGAGAAGGCCGTCAAGGCGGAGAAGGAAGAGGTCGAGAGGCTCGGCGGCCTCTACGTCCTCGGCACCGAGCGGCACGAGTCCCGGCGGATCGACAACCAGCTGCGCGGTCGTTCCGGCCGTCAGGGCGACCCGGGCGAGTCCCGCTTCTACCTCTCGCTCGGCGACGACCTGATGCGGCTGTTCAAGGCCCAGATGGTCGAGCGCGTGATGTCCATGGCGAACGTGCCGGACGACGTGCCCATCGAGAACAAGATGGTCACGCGCGCGATCGCCTCCGCCCAGTCGCAGGTCGAGCAGCAGAACTTCGAGACCCGCAAGAACGTCCTGAAGTACGACGAGGTCCTCAACCGCCAGCGCGAGGTCATCTACGGCGAGCGCCGCCGCGTCCTGGAGGGCGAGGACCTGCACGAGCAGATCCAGCACTTCATGGACGACACCATCGACGCCTACGTCCAGGCCGAGACCGCCGAGGGCTTCCCGGAGGACTGGGACCTCGACCGGCTGTGGGGCGCCTTCAAGCAGCTCTACCCGTGCAAGGTCACGGTCGAGGAGCTGGAGGAGGCGGCCGGCGACCGGGCCGGGCTCACCGCCGAGTTCATCAGCGACTCCGTCAAGGACGACATCCACGAGCAGTACCAGGCGCGTGAGGCGCAGCTCGGCTCCGAGATCATGCGTGAGCTGGAGCGCCGGGTCGTGCTGTCGGTCCTGGACCGCAAGTGGCGCGAGCACCTCTACGAGATGGACTACCTCCAGGAGGGCATCGGCCTGCGCGCCATGGCGCAGAAGGACCCGCTGGTCGAGTACCAGCGTGAGGGCTTCGACATGTTCACCGCGATGATGGAGGGCATCAAGGAGGAGTCCGTCGGCTACCTGTTCAACCTGGAAGTCCAGGTCGAGCAGCAGGTCGAGGAGGTCCCCGTCGAGGACGCCAAGCCCGTGGCCGACCTGGAGAAGCACGACTCGGTGCCGGCGCAGGCGGGTGCCCGGCCGGAGATCCGTGCCAAGGGCCTCGACGTCCCGCAGCGGCGCAACCTCCACTTCTCCGCGCCGACGGTCGACGGCGAGGGCGGCACCATCGAGGGCGACTTCACCGAGGACGGCGAGCCGGTGCGTTCCGAGGCCGACGGTCTCACGCGCGCGGAGCGCCGCAAGCAGGCGCGCAGCCGGGGTCGCCGCAAGAAGTGACGGTGGCTGTGTCGCTGTCGCCGGCGTCGCGTCTGCCGCCGGCGTCGGCGTAGCCTCCGTCGTCGTGTTGCCGAAGGGCCGGGCACCAACAGGTGCCCGGCCCTTCGGCGTGCGGCGGTTCAGTCGGTGTCCGGCCGGGGTGGCCGGGGACCGCCGAGTTCGACCGCCGTGCAGCGCCAGCGGAGGTCCCTGCCGAGTTCCAGGCGGAAGGCCATGGCGCGCAGCCGGTCGCCGGCGCCGATGCGGGCGAAGGCCTCGATGGCGCCCGGGCGGGGTTCGAAGTACCCGATGTCCCGGACGACGGGGCGGGCGCCACGGGTGCGCAGGGGGCCGCGTTCGGCCAGCCAGGCCAGTTCGTCGTAGGCGCGGCCGCGGGTGTGGCGGAGCATCGAGTGGACGGGGCGGTGGCCGCTCAGCACGGCGACGAGGAGGTCAGCGAAGACGTCGGTGGGGAGGGGGTGGGGGACGGGCCGTCGCGAGGCCTGGGACCCGCGTCCCCGCCCGGGCGTGGTCCGCGCGGGCGCCGGGCTCGGGGCGGCCGTGGGCTGGGAGGCGGTGCGGGCCGTGGGCTGGGAGGCGGTGCGGGCCGTGGGCTGGGAGGCGGTGCGGGCCGAGGACTGTGGCGTGGTGCGGGCCGAGGATTGGGGCGTGGTGCGAGCCGAGGATTGGGGCGTGGTGCGGGCCGAGGGCGGTGGCGTGGTGCGGGCCGAGGACTGTGGCGTGGTGCCGGTGGAGGGCGGGGACGCGGCGGCGTCCGGGCTCCTGCGCGGCGTGGTGCGGGGGCCCGGGGAGGCCGGCCGGCGGCCGCCCGGGGAGGTGGGGGGCCGGGTGTCGGCGGGGCGGGTGGCGGAGCGCTTGGCCCGGGCGGAGGCCGGGGGACGGCCGCCCGCTGCCGGTGGGCGGGCGGGGCCGCCGCCGGGGGTGCGGGGCGGGCCGGTGGGGGTGAGGGGCGGCGGGGCGGGCCGTTCGGCGGCGGAGGAGGGGGGTGCCTCGTGGTCCCGGGTGTGCGGGGCCGTGCCTGCCGGGGCGCCGGGGACCGGCTGGCGGCGCGCGGGCGGACGGCGGTGGGTCCGGGTCATGACCTTGTGCATGGGGGTCCCCGTTTCGTGGGCCGGTGATACCGGTGAGTAACTTCGGGTGGTTGATCTTGTACGGGGCGGAGGGGGTCGGGGCAAGGAAGCGGACTCCGCGTCGGCGGCGCCGGAAGGTTCACTTATCCGGGTGATGTGCCAGGTGCGGGGCCCGGCCGCTCGGGGGCGGGGCGGGTGAATCCCCGGCCCGGGGTGGACGCCTCCGGTGCCACGGGACGGGACTCGAAAGGGGACGCGGCGCACGTGAACGCGGCGCACGTATTCTGAAGCCCCTGCCGGACCCCAGGGCGTCTTCGGCACCCGGAGGTCCACGACGACCATGACCCACCACGAAAGCGGCCAGCCATGCGTGTCTACGTGCCCATGACCCTCCCCGGTCTCGCCGAGGCGTACAGGACGGGTGAGCTGGGGGCCGGGCCGTTCGTCGCCTACGCCGTGACGCCCGCGCTGCGCGAGTGGTACCTCTCCGACGACATCGAGGAACTGGAGTACGCGGCGCTCAGCCGTGCCGCGCTGGCCTCGCTGCGGCTGCTGGCCGCACAACCGGACGCGCCCCGGCGCCGGGTCGTGGTGGCCGTCGACGTGCCCGACCGGGTCGCGAGCGCGGATCCCGACCGGGGCCTGGACCCGGCGGCGCTGGGCGAGGTGCGGGTCGCCGGGGCCGTGGCGCTGGCCAAGGCGGCGTCCGTGCACGTCGACGCGGCCGACGCGGAGCCCGATGTGACGGCGGCGGCCGAGGCGCTGCCGGCGGCGGACGCCGGCGACGACGACGCCCAGTTCGTCGTGGACGGCGCGGAGGACCACGAGCTGCTGTGGTTCGCCACGCAGGAGATCCCCAACCTGGTGGGGCGCGGGAACTGAGCCGACCTCCCGCCGGGGGCGCGTTGGGGCGCCGTTCTCTTGATTGTCAGTGGGGGCGGGTACGTTCTGGGGCATGGGGACGAAGACGGGCGCGCACATTGTCTGGGACTGGAACGGGACGCTGTTCCATGACATCGACGCGATCATCGGGGCGACGAACGCGGCCTTCGCCGAGCTGGGGCTGGAGGCGCTGACGCTGGAGAAGTACCGGGAGCTGTACTGCGTACCGGTGCCGAAGTTCTACGAGCGGCTGATGGGGCGGCTGCCGACCGAGGCCGAGTGGGAGCTGATGGACGACATCTTCCACCGGTACTACGCGGAGCACCGGGTCGGCTGCGGGCTGACGGCGGGAGCGGAGGAGCTGCTCGCCGGGTGGCGGTCGACGGGGCGCAGCCAGTCGATCCTGAGCATGTACGTGCACGAGGAGCTCGTGCCGCTGGTGCGCGGTTTCGGGATCGAGGCGCACTTCATACGCGTGGACGGGCGGACCGGGCCGTCGGGCGGCAGCAAGGCCGAGCACATGGTCCGGCACCTGGGGTCGCTGAGCGGGGTGGCCCCGGAGCGCACGGTGGTGATCGGGGACGCCGCGGACGACGCGCTGGCCGCGCTGCACGTGGGAGCCCGGGCCGTGCTGTACACCGGGGGGTCGCACAGCCGGACGAGTCTGGAGACGGTGGGCGTGCCGGTCGTGGACACGCTGGAGGAAGCGGTCGCCGAGGCGCAGCGGCTGGCGGCGTAGTCCTGTGCGCGGCGTTGCCCCGCGGCGGGGAGGGCTCAGCGGCTCGGCGGGGCCGGGTGCCGCTGTGCGCGGCGCCGCCCTCGGCGGTACGCGTCCCGGCAGGCTTGAGGGCCCCGTCCTGTACCCGCACTGTGCAGAACGTCAAACTTCCGGGACTGGTTTTGTACACATACGGCTCATGACGGGGGGCCTGTAAGGAGCGATAGCCTTGGTGGCGTGATCAGCGCGATAGTTCGCGGGGACGCCGACGTCCTCGCCCTGCGCCCGGAGAGCACGGACGACATCCGTGTCCGGGCGGCAGTCGCTGGTCCTCGCGGGCGGGACGGGACATCGAGGACTCCCGGGACGCCGAGCACCACCAGGACGCAGGCGTCGCCGAGAGCAGCGTCACACCGGTGGAGCAGCTCAAGAATGGCTCAGACACCCCCGCTCATCTCACCTTGCGGCATAGCGTCGGTACGGACCGGATACCCCGTGTCACGACGTGACGTCGTAGGCGCAGAGGCCGTACTTCCTTCTACGTCACGCAACGGCGCGCGACAGGAGCCAGAGGACAATGCAGACCAAGCTGGACGAAGCCAAGGCCGAGTTGCTCGAGAGGGCCGCCCGGGTAGCTGAGAACAGCCCGGTCGGGGGGCACCTACCGACCGGGTCGACGGGCGAGGAGACCCCAGACGCCCCGCAAGCTCCGGACCGCGAGTCCCTGCTCACGTTCCTCCAGCGTTACTACCTGCACACGGCCCCGGAGGACCTCAACGGCCGCGACCCGGTCGATGTCTTCGGAGCCGCCGTGTCGCACTACCGGCTGGCCGAGAACCGCCCCCAGGGCACGGCCAACGTGCGGGTTCACACGCCCACGGTCGAGGAGAACGGGTGGACCTGCAGCCACTCGGTCGTCGAGGTCGTCACCGACGACATGCCCTTCCTCGTCGACTCCGTCACCAACGAGCTGACGCGGCAGGGGCGCGGCATCCACGTCGTCATCCACCCGCAGTTCGTGGTGCGGCGCGATGTCACCGGCAAGCTCATCGAGGTACTGCCCACGCCCGCGACCGGCGCCGGGAGCCTCCCGCACGACGCGCACGTCGAGTCCTGGATCCACGTCGAGATCGACCGCGAGACCGACCGGGCCGACCTGAAGCAGATCACCGCCGACCTGCTGCGCGTGCTCTCCGACGCCCGCGAGGCCGTCGAGGACTGGGGCAAGATGCGGGACGCGGCGATCCGGCTGGCGGAGGGGCTGCCGGACGAGCCCATCCCCGGCGACCTGCCCGGGCCCCAGGTCGAGGAGGCCCGCGAGCTGCTGCGCTGGCTGGCCGACGACCACTTCACGTTCCTCGGCTACCGCGAGTACCAGCTGCGCGACGACGACTCCCTGGCCGCCGTGCCCGGCACCGGCCTCGGCATCCTGCGCGCCGACCCGCACCACTCCGACCAGGAGAGCCACCCGGTCAGCCCGTCCTTCGAGCGGCTGCCCGCCGACGCCCGGGCCAAGGCCCGCGAGCACAAGCTCCTCGTCCTGACCAAGGCGAACAGCCGGGCGACCGTGCACCGGCCGTCGTACCTGGACTACATCGGGGTCAAGAAGTTCGACGCCGACGGCAACGTCATCGGTGAGCGGCGCTTCCTCGGGCTGTTCTCCTCCGCCGCCTACACCGAGTCCGTGCGCCGCGTCCCCGTGATCCGGCGCAAGGTCGAGGAGGTCCTGGAGCAGGCCGGGTTCTCGCCCAACAGCCACGACGGGCGCGACCTGCTGCAGATCCTGGAGACCTACCCGCGCGACGAGCTGTTCCAGACCCCGGTCGGCGAGCTGCGCGCCATCGTCACCTCCGTGCTCTACCTCCAGGAGCGCCGCCGGCTGCGGCTCTACCTGCGCCAGGACGAGTACGGGCGCTACTACTCGGCCCTCGTCTACCTGCCGCGCGACCGCTACACCACGGCCGTCCGCCTGCGCATCATCGAGATCCTCAAGGAGGAGCTCGGCGGCATCAGCGTCGACTTCACGGCGTGGAACACCGAGTCGATCCTGTCCCGGCTGCACTTCGTCGTCCGGGTCCCGCAGGGCACCGAGCTGGAGCAGCTGTCCGACGCCGACAAGGAGCGCATCGAGGCCCGCCTGGTGGAGGCCGCCCGCTCCTGGGAGGACGCCTTCGCCGAGGCGCTCAACGCCGAGCTCGGCGAGGAGCGCGCGGCCGAGCTGATGCGCCGCTACGCGCACGCCTTCCCCGAGGGCTACAAGGCCGACCACAACCCGCGCGCCGCGGTCGCCGACCTCGTCCACCTGGAGCAGCTGAACGCCGAGGAGGGCGAGGACTTCGCGCTCAGCCTCTACGAGCCGGTGGGCGCCGCCCCCGAGGAGCGCCGCTTCAAGATCTACCGCACGGGTGACGCGATCTCCCTGTCGGCGGTGCTGCCGGTCCTCAACCGGCTCGGCGTGGAGGTCGTCGACGAGCGGCCCTACGAGCTGCGCTGCGCGGACCGCAGCGTGGCCTGGATCTACGACTTCGGCCTGCGCATCCCCCGCCCGCGCAACGGGAGCGCGGACTACTTCGGCGACGACGCCCGCGAGCGCTTCCAGGACGCCTTCGCCGCCACCTGGACCGGCAAGGCGGAGAACGACGGCTTCAACGCCCTCGTGCTCAGCGCCGGGCTGACCTGGCGGCAGGCGATGGTGCTGCGCGCGTACGCGAAGTACCTGCGCCAGGCGGCGTCGACGTTCAGCCAGGACTACATGGAGGACACCCTCCGCAACAACGTCCACACCACCCGGCTGCTCGTCTCCCTGTTCGAGGCGCGGATGTCGCCGGACCGCCAGCGCGCGGGGCACGAGATCGTGGACGCCCTGCTGGAGGAGGTCGACGCGGCCCTCGACCAGGTCGCCAGCCTCGACGAGGACCGGATCCTCAGGTCCTTCCTCACCGTCATCAAGGCGACCCTGCGGACCAACTTCTTCCAGGAGGCCGCGGGCGGCAGGCCGCACGAGTACGTCTCCATGAAGTTCGACCCGCAGGCCATCCCCGACCTGCCGGCGCCGCGCCCCGCCTTCGAGATCTGGGTGTACTCGCCCCGCGTGGAGGGTGTGCACCTGCGCTTCGGCAAGGTCGCGCGCGGCGGCCTGCGCTGGTCGGACCGGCGGGAGGACTTCCGCACGGAGATCCTGGGCCTGGTCAAGGCGCAGATGGTGAAGAACACCGTCATCGTGCCGGTCGGCGCCAAGGGCGGTTTCGTCGCCAAGCAGCTGCCCGACCCGAGCGTGGACCGCGACGCGTGGATGGCCGAGGGCATCGCCAGCTACAAGACGTTCATCTCGGCCCTGCTCGACATCACCGACAACATGGTCGCGGGCGAGGTCGTGCCCCCGGCCGACGTCGTCCGGCACGACGAGGACGACACCTACCTCGTCGTCGCCGCCGACAAGGGCACCGCGACCTTCTCCGACATCGCCAACGAGGTCGCCGAGAAGTACAACTTCTGGCTCGGTGACGCCTTCGCCTCCGGCGGCTCCGCCGGGTACGACCACAAGGGCATGGGCATCACCGCGCGCGGCGCCTGGGAGTCCGTCAAGCGGCACTTCCGCGACATGGGCGTGGACACGCAGAGCGAGGACTTCACGGTCGTCGGCATCGGCGACATGTCCGGTGACGTGTTCGGCAACGGCATGCTGCTCTCCGAGCACATCCGCCTGGTCGCCGCCTTCGACCACCGGCACATCTTCATCGACCCCAACCCCGACGCCGCGACCTCCTACGCCGAGCGCCGCCGGCTGTTCGAGCTGCCCCGCTCCAGCTGGGAGGACTACGACAAGGAGCTGCTGTCGCCCGGCGGCGGCGTCTTCCCGCGCACGGCCAAGGCGATCCCGGTCAACGCGCACATCCGCGAGGCCCTCGGCATCGAGGCCAAGGTCACCAAGCTGACCCCGGCCGACCTGATGAAGGCCATCCTCCAGGCGCCGGTGGACCTGCTGTGGAACGGCGGCATCGGCACGTACGTGAAGGCCTCGACCGAGTCGAACGCGGACGTCGGCGACAAGGCCAACGACGCCATCCGCGTCGACGGCAAGGACCTGCGCGTCAAGGTCGTCGGCGAGGGCGGCAACCTGGGCCTGACCCAGCTCGGCCGGATCGAGTTCGCGCTGCACGGCGGCCGGATCAACACCGACGCCATCGACAACAGCGCCGGCGTGGACACCTCCGACCACGAGGTCAACATCAAGATCCTGCTCAACGGCCTGGTCGCGGACGGCGACATGACGGTCAAGCAGCGCAACAAGCTGCTCGCCGACATGACCGACGAGGTCGGCCGCCTGGTGCTGCGCAACAACTACGCGCAGAACACGGCGATCGGCAACGCCCTGGCCCAGTCCAAGGACATGCTCCACGCCCAGCAGCGCTTCATGAAGCACCTGGTCCGGGAGGGACACCTGGACCGGGCGCTGGAGTTCCTGCCCACCGACCGGCAGATCCGCGAGCGGCTCGCGCAGGGCCAGGGCCTGACCGGGCCGGAGACGGCCGTCCTGATGGCCTACACCAAGATCACGGTCGCCGAGGAGCTGCTGCACACCTCGCTGCCGGACGATCCCTACCTCAAGGGCCTGCTCCACGCCTACTTCCCGACCGAGCTGCGCGAGCAGTTCCCCGACCGGCTCGACGGCCACCCGCTGCGCCGCGAGATCACCACGACGGTCCTCGTCAACGACACGGTCAACACGGGCGGTACGACGTACCTGCACCGCCTGCGCGAGGAGACCGGCGCGTCGCTGGAGGAGATCGTGCGCGCGCAGACGGCGGCCCGGGCGATCTTCCGCTCGTCCGTCGTGTGGGACGGGGTCGAGGCGCTCGACAACAAGGTCGAGGCCGAGGTCCAGACCCGCATCCGGCTGCACTCGCGCCGCCTGGTGGAGCGCGGCACGCGCTGGCTGCTCAACAACCGGCCGCAGCCGCTGCAGCTCGCCGAGACGGTCGACTTCTTCGCCGAGCGGGTCGAGCAGGTCTGGTCGCAGCTGCCGAAGCTGCTGCGCGGTGCCGACCTGGAGTGGTACCAGAAGATCTACGACGAGCTGACGGGCGCCGGTGTCCCGGACGAACTGGCCACGCGCGTGGCCGGTTTCTCCTCCGCCTTCCCGACGCTCGACATCGTCTCGGTCGCGGACCGCATGGGCCGGGAGCCGATGGACGTCGCCGAGGTCTACTACGACCTGGCCGACCGGCTGCGCATCACCCAGCTCATGGACCGCATCATCGAGCTGCCCCGCGCCGACCGCTGGCAGTCCATGGCCCGCGCGGCGATCCGCGAGGACCTGTACGCGGCGCACGCGGCGCTGACGGCGGACGTCCTGGCCGTGGGCAACGGCAGCTCGACGCCCGAGCAGCGCTACAAGGCCTGGGAGGAGAAGAACGCGGCGATCCTGGGCCGGGCCCGCGTCACACTGGAGGAGATCCAGAGTTCGGACGCGTTCGACCTGGCGAACCTGTCGGTGGCGATGCGCACGATGAGGACCCTGCTGCGCACGCACTCGTAACGCGTAGGCGGGCGAGGACGCCCCGGGCCGAGGACGGTCCGGGGCGTTTCCTTTCTGCGGGCGCGGCGCGGGTGCCGGTGCGGGCGCGGGCCCGGGCCCGGGCGATGCTCAGCGCAGGGCGCTCGCCACCAGCCGGGCCGCCCGTTTCACCTTCGGCCGGGCCACCCGCCGTACCACCGGGCGGATCACCCGCGCGGTCACGCCCACCGGCTCCCAGCGGACCTGCAGACGGCCCGGGCCGTGGCCCTCCGGTTCCACCGTCAGCCGGTGCGACGGGACACGGGTGGTCAGCGTCGGGAACGTCAGCGGCGCCAGCAGCAGGCCCGTGTGGGACAGACCCTGGTGCGTCAGCCGCAGCAGCGGGTGGCGGACGCCCGCGAAGCCCTGGAGCGGCAGGGAGGCCGCCGCGAGGTCCAGATGGGCGTGGCCCTGGAAGACGCCCGGCCGCACGGGGGAGAGGCGGAAGTGGACGTGCAGGCGGCGACCGCCCGGGGCGATGAGCAGCGTGGCGCGCTGGGGGCCGACCGGGAGGCGCCGGGCCGGGTCGTACGTGCGGATCGTGAGGTCGACGGAGGCGCCCGGGCCCCGGGTGATCTCGGTGATCTCGTGGCGGAACTGGGCGCTGGGGAAGGGGCGGGTCTCCAGCTCCAGGTCGGAGATGTCCAGTTCCCGGCGGGCCCAGGCGGAGGCGGGGACCTGGTTGCCCCAGTAGGCGCGGCCGTCGCCGTCCGTGGTGACCTGGCGGGGGGCGACGCCGTGGCCCAGACCCCTGGACGCCAGGCGGGCGTCCGCGAGCCGGCGGTCCCGGATCAGCTGCACGACCACCCGCTCGGCCCGCGGGAGGCGGGCGAACGCGCCGGGGGTGAGGGTGTCGAGGTAGGGGGTGACGAGGTCCGCGAAGGAGGTCAGCCAGGCGTCGTCCCGGTAGGGCAGGTCACCGGCGTACATGCGGAAGTCGTGCTTGAGGAACTTGTGGTCCTTGTCCTCGCGCAGCGACTCGTGGCCGCTCTCGGCGAGGAACGCGTCGATGAGCCGCTGGACGTGGATGCGGTCGCGCACGTTGGCGAGCTTGTGCCGCTGGTTGGATATCGAGGCCGCGTCGGAGGCGGCGTAGGGGGCCACGTACCAGCGGTAGACCGGCTCCGGGATGATCGTGAAGGTCTTGGCCAGGCAGTACGCCTGCGCCGAGAACAGCTGGTCCTCGTAGTGGATGCCCTCCGGGAAGCGCAGGCCGTGCCGGTCGAGGAAGGCGCGGGCGTACATCTTGCTCGTCGACAGGTGCTCGAAGAGCAGGCGCGGGTCGGACTCGATGCCGTCGAGGGTGCGGCGCTCGGCGACCAGGTGCGGCATCCAGGTCGAGCGGCGGCCGTTGTCCACGCGGACCCGCTGCACCGCCCCCATGGCGAAGTCGAGCTCGCGTTCGCGGTGCGCGGCGAGCAGCAGGGCGACGGCGTCGTCGGGGAGTTCGTCGTCGCTGTCGAGGAACATCAGGAACGGCGCCCGGGCGATCTCCAGGGCGCGGTTGCGCGGGGCGCTGCAGCCGCCGCTGTTGCGCTCCAGGCGCAGGTGGCGGATGCGGGGGTCCTCGACCGCAAGACGCTGGGCCACCGCCGGGGTGGCGTCCGTGGAGTGGTCGTCGCTGATGATGATCTCGATGTCGCCGTGGGTCTGCCGGCGGACCGACTCGACGGCGCGGGGGAGGCGTTCGGCGTCGTTGTAGACGATGACCGTCACGGTGACGTCGGGGGTGCTCATGGCGTCCGGGGTGCTCATGCGGTCGCCTCCTGCGGCGTGGGGGCCGGGGTGCGCTCCTCGATCGGCAGGACCGGCGGCAGGTCCTTCTCGTCCTGGCCGAGGAAGACCCGGCGGACGACGCGTTCGGCGGCGCGTCCGTCGTCGTACTCGCAGAACCTGCGGCGGAAGGCGGCGCGGGTCTTGGCCGCGCTCTCGTCGCGCCAGGCCTCGGTGGTGAGGATCTCGGTCAGCTCCCGCTGGCTGCGGGCGACGGGGCCCGGGGCCTCGGCCATCAGGTCGAAGTAGACGCCCCGGGTCGTGCGGTAGGTCTCCCAGTCGTCGGCGTAGACGACGATCGGCCGGTCGAGGTTGGCGTAGTCGAACATGATCGAGGAGTAGTCCGTGACCAGGGCGTCCGCCGCCAGGCACAGCTCCTCGACCGGGTCGTAGGAGGAGACGTCGATGATCCGGCCCGTGCGGCGCAGGTTGGTCAGCGGGGAGGCGGCGCCGCCGTAGAAGTAGTGGCCGCGCACGAGGAGGACCGTCTCGTCGCCCAGGCGGTCGGCGAGGGCCGCGAGGTCCAGGCGCGGGGTCCAGCCGGCCTCGTAGTCGCGGTGGGTGGGCGCGTAGAGCACCGCCCGTCGGCCGGGGGCGATGCCGAGACGGTCGCGGATGGCGCGGATCTCGGCGGCGCCGGCGGTGTAGTAGACGTCGTTGCGCGGATAGCCGTGATCGAGGGAGACGTAGCGCGAGGGGTAGGCCCGCTCCCACATGCGGGTGGTGTGGCTGTTGGCGGAGACGCTGAAGTCCCACTTGTCGACGCGCTCCAGCAGCGCCTGGAAGTCCAGGCCCTGCGCGGCGGCCGGGTACGCCATCTGGTCGAGGCCCATGCGTTTCAGGGGCGTGCCGTGGTGGGTCTGGACGTGGATCGCGTCGGGGCGCTTGACCACCGCGTTGGGGAAGTTGACGTTGTTGACCAGGTACCGGGCGGTGGCCAGCACCTCCCAGTAGCGGCGGGTGCCGGGCACGACGTGGTCGGTGCCGGGCGGCAGCAGGGCCGCGTTCTCCGCGGTCACCACCCACACCGGGTGGATCTGCGGGGCGAGTTCGGCGAGCTTGGCGGCGATCGCGGCCGGGTTGCAGGCGACCCCGCGGTTCCAGTACGCCGAGAACACCGCCAGGTGCGGGTTGACCGGGCGGCCGAGCGCCCTGCGGTACTGCTGGTCGCGGAGCCTGGCGCCCACCTGGCGCTTGCGGGCCCGTACGGCCGACCTGGCGGTGCGGCGGGTGCGGTTGACGGCCTGGAAGGCCCGGTACCTGGCGTACGCGCCCTCCTGGAGCAGCGAGCGGCGGACGCCTTCGAGGCCGGCCGGGTGGCGGTAGCCCTCGGGGCGGCGGCGCAGGGCGGCCAGGGACGCCCGGCGGAAGAACTCCCGCGCGACCTCCTCGGGCATGCCGCCGCGGGCGAAGGTGCGCAGGCAGTCGCGGACCATGACGTCGTAGAGCACGGTGTGGGCGGCCCGGCGGTCGCGGGTGAGGTCGAGGAGGGACTCGTAGCGCGCGACCAGGCCGTAGCGCTGCTCGGGCGTGACCGGCGGGAGGCTCGCGGGGCGCAGCCGGCGGTCCTCGTAGGCGGCGTGCGGCAGGCAGGCGACGCGGTCGGCGAGCAGCAGGGCGGCCAGGGCGGCGTACGGCTCGTCGTCGGTGGTGAAGTGCTGCTCGTGCGCCTTCCAGAAGTCCGCCCGCAGCACCCGGGTGCCGAGCAGCGGGGTCAGCCGCAGCAGCGGCGAGCAGTCGTCGAGGGCGACGTCCGCCCGGCCCGCCCGGGCGAGCAGGGAGCCGTCGGGGGAGGGCATGCCGGTGCTGCGCCAGGTGCTGCGGACGTGGTCCAGCAGCAGCACGTCCACCTCGGGCGGCAGCTCGGCCACCCGCTCGGCGACCAGGCGGGGGGCGCCGGCGGGCAGGCCGTCCTTGGCGTGGACGAAGTGCAGCCAGCGCCCGGAGGCCCGCGCCGCGCCCGCCGCCCGCGCCGCGGCGTCGCCCGTGCCGTCCGGCAGCGGCAGCACCGTCAGGTCCGGGGCGTGCCGCTCGGCCGTCTCCCGGGCCCAGTCGCCGACCGCGGCCACGATCACCTCGGCGTCGGGCAGCGGGTGGGCGGCGAGGGAGTCGAGGAGCTCCGTCAGGTGGCCCTGCACGTTCGGCCCGTGGACGACGACGCTGAGCTCGGCCATCACGGGCCCCCTTCTCACGGCTGCACCTACGTGGTCATGCTGCCATCAACGAGACAAAAGGGCCGATCGAGTGGGCCTCGCGAGGGAAACCCGGGGCGTCACCGGGAGAGCCGGGCGCACTCCGCCAGGAGCCCGCCCGGGGGAACTCACGCGGAAGCCTTCGCCTTCGGCGTCTTCTCGCCGGTGAACGCCTCGTACTCCTTCAGCACGTCTTCCGTCGGCCCGTCCATGCGCAGCTCCCCGCGCTCCAGCCACAGCACGCGGTCGCAGGTGTCGCGGATGGACTTGTTGTTGTGGCTGACCAGGAAGACCGTGCCCGCGTGCTTGCGCAGTTCGCGGATCCGCTCCTCGGAGCGCTTCTGGAAGGACCGGTCGCCGGTGGCCAGGGCCTCGTCGATGAGCAGCACGTCGTGGTCCTTGGCGGCGGCGATGGAGAACCGCAGCCGGGCCGCCATGCCGGAGGAGTAGGTGCGCATCGGCAGCGTGATGAAGTCGCCCTTGTCGTTGATGCCGGAGAAGTCGACGATCTCCTGGTAGCGCTCCCTGATCTGCTCGCGGGACATGCCCATGGCCAGGCCGCCGAGGTGCACGTTGCGCTCGCCGGTGAGGTCGTTCATCAGGGCCGCGTTGACGCCGAGCAGGGACGGCTGGCCGTCGGTGTAGATGCGGCCGTTCTCCACCGGGAGGAGCCCGGCGACGGCCTTGAGCAGGGTCGACTTGCCGGAGCCGTTGGTGCCGATCAGGCCGATCGCCTCGCCCCGGTACGCCACGAACGACACGTCGCGCACCGCGTGCACCCGGCGCACACCGGCCGCCTTCTCGGTCTGCCTGCGGCGCACGATGCGGTTCAGGGCGGCGGTCGCGGAGCCGCGTCCGGCGCCGGTGCCGTTGACCCGGTAGACGATGTCGACGCCGTCGGCGACGACGGTGGGGGTCTTCTCGGTCGGTTCAGCCACGGCCGTAGGTCTCCTCAGCCTTCCAGAAGTAGACGAACCCGCCCACCCCGGCGAGCAGGGCCCAGCCGGCGGCGATCGCCCACACGTGGGCGGGGAGCTGGCCGGCGTGGAAGCTGTCGATCAGGGCGAAGCGCATCAGGTCGATGTAGATCGCGGCCGGGTTGGTCTCCAGCAGGACCGTCACCACGCGCGGCAGGCTGTCCTTGTCCGCCAGCTTGTCGATGCTCCACATGACGCCGGAGACGTACATCCAGGTGCGCAGCACGAACGGCATCAGCTGGGCGATGTCGGGGGTCCTGGCGCCCATCCGGGCCATGACCATGGAGACGCCCGCGTTGAACGTGAACTGCAGGAACAGCGCCGGCACCGCCAGCAGCCAGGAGACCGCGACCGGCACGCCGAAGCAGAGCAGGATGACGACCAGGGCGGCCATCGAGAACAGCAGTTGCTGCAGCTGCTGGAGGCAGAACGACAGGGGCAGCGCGGCACGCGGGAAGTGCAGGGCCCGCACCAGGCCGAGGTTGCCGGAGATGGCCCGGGTGCCCGCCATGATCGAACTCTGCGTGAAGGTCCAGACGAACACGCCCGTGACCAGGAACGGCACGTAGTCCGGCACGCCGTGCTTGGTGCCGAGCAGGACGCCGAAGATGAAGTAGTAGACCGCCGCGTTGAGCAGCGGGGTCATCACCTGCCAGACCTGGCCGAGCTTCGCCTGGCTGTACTGGGCGGTGAGCTTGGCGGTGGCGAACGCGGTGATGAAGTGGCGGCGGGCCCACAGCTGCCGGACGTACTCGGGCAGGGAGGGGCGGGCGCCGCTGACCGAGAGGCCGTGGCGGGCGGCGAGGGCCGCGAGGTCGTCGTCGGCGGGGGCCGAGGCCTGGGGCGGTGAGTGGAGGACCTGACTCACATCCGCTGCTTTCACTCGGGGAGAGGGGGGTGGGGCCGAGGGCCGCGGCAGGGCGGAAGGGGTGGTCTTTACCGGAACCTGCACGGCTCTTTACGTCGGGACGGGACCGTATCGTCGCAACGCGAGCGTAATCCGTTCGAGCGTCGCAACGCAACCGTTTCGTCGTGGCGCCCTATGCTGTCCGGCATGACGACGAAGCCCGAGGAGCCCCAGCCGTCCCCGCGCCGCCGGGCCCCCGCGGGCGCGGCCGTGCTGCGGGCGGACGTGACGGAAGCCATCCGGGCCGCCGTGTTCGAGGAGCTCGCGGCCGTCGGCTACGCGCGGATGTCCATCGAGGGGATCGCGCGCCGGGCCGGGGTCGGCAAGACGGCGGTCTACCGCCGCTGGCGCTCCAAGCTGCACCTGGTCCTGGACATCGTCTCGGCGCTCGCCGTACAGGGCCTGCCCGCGCCGGACACCGGCTCCCTGGAGGGTGACCTGCGGCTGCTGTACGAGGTGACGTCCCGCGCCCTGCGCCACCCCGTCGCCTCGCAGATCATCCCCGACCTCCAGGCCGAGGCGGCCCGCAACGCCGAGATCGCCGAGGCCCTGCGGAAGGCCCTGCGCGAGGGCCAGGACGGGGTCGCCACCGGCATCGTCACGGCGGCGCAGCGGCGCGGGGAACTGCGCGAGGGCCTCGACCACGACCTGGCGCTCGACCTGATCTCGGGCCCGCTGTACTGGCGCTCCGTGGTGATCCGCAGCCCGAAGCTGCCCAAGGGCTACCTGGGATCGCTGGCGACGGCGACGGCGGCGGCACTACGCGCGCTGTGACGGCCCACCCCTTCCGGGAGGCCGGTCCTGGTGGGACGAAGGCCGGTCCTGGTGGGACGAAGGCCGGTCCGGGTGGGGCGGGTCAGCGCCGCGCGGCGGGTCCTGCCCGGGCAGGTCGGCCCTGGTGTGGCGGGTCAGCGCCGCGCGGCCGGTCTGATCCGGGTGGATCAGCCCCGTGCGACCAGTCCGGTCCGGGTCAGCCAGCCCCGCGCGGCCGGTCCGTCCGGGAAGAGATGGGGGCGGGTCAGCACGGGCGGCCGGTCGGAACCGGGCCGGTCAGCCCCGCGCTGCGGTACCTCCGGGCAGGTCAGCCCGATGGGACCGGTCAGCCCCGCGCGGCCGGTCCGATCCGGGCCGGTCAGCCCCGCGCGGCCGGTCCGATCCGGGGCGGTCAGCGCCGCGCGGCCGGTCCGATCCGGGGCGGTCTGCACCGTGCGTCGGTCCGGGCCGGTCAGCACCGCGCGGCCGGTCGGAACCGGGCCGGTCAGCACCGCGCGGCCGGTCCGATCCGGGCCGGTCAGTGCCGCGCTGCCTCCGGGTGCAGGCGCACCCAGCCCTGCCACGCCGAGGCGATCATGTCCTGGACGTCGTGCCGGGCCTTCCAGCCCAGTTCGGCGGCGGCGCGGTCGGCGGAGGCGACGACCCGGGCCGGGTCGCCCGGGCGGCGCGGGGTGACCTCGGGCGGCAGGTCGTAGCCGGTGACCGCGTTGATGCGGTCGATCATCTCCCGCACGGAGACGCCCTCGCCCCGGCCGATGTTGACCGTGAGGTCGCGGCCGGGCGCGGAGCGCAGCACCCGGGCCGCGGCGACATGGGCCTCGGCCAGGTCGACGACGTGGATGTAGTCCCGCACGCAGGTGCCGTCCGGGGTCGGGTAGTCGTCGCCGAAGACGCGCGGCGGCGCGTTCTCCGTGAGCTTCTCGAAGACCATCGGCACGAGGTTGAAGACACCCGTGTCGGCCAGCTCCGGGCTCGCCGCGCCCGCCACGTTGAAGTAGCGCAGGCAGGCGGTGGCCAGCCCGGTCGCCCGGCCCGTCGCACGCACCAGCCACTCGCCGGCCAGCTTGGTCTCGCCGTACGGCGACACCGGCGCGCAGGGCGTCTCCTCGGTGACCAGGTCCACGTCGGGCATGCCGTAGACCGCGGCGGAGGAGGAGAAGACGAAGGACGCGACCCCGGCCGCCGTGACCGCGTCCAGCAGGATCCGCAGGCCCTCGATGTTCTCCCGGTAGTAGCGCAGCGGCTGCTCGACCGACTCGCCCACCTGCTTCTTCGCCGCGAGGTGGACCACGCCGGTGACCTCGTGGTCCGCGAGGGCGTGCGCGAGCCGCTCGCCGTCCAGGGTCGAGCCCACCACCAGCGGCACCCCGTCGGGCACGCGCTCGGCGATGCCGGTGGACAGGTCGTCGTACACCACCGCCTGTTCCCCCGCCGCGGTCATCGCCCGTACGACGTGCGCGCCGATGTAGCCGGCGCCGCCGGTGATCAACCAGGTCATGTGCGGCCGTCCCCTCGTCAGTTGGCCCGTGGTGGTGTGGCGCTGGTCCGTCGCGGCCGTCTTGGCCGTCGTGGCCGTGGGTGCGTGGTGGTGCCCTCAGTGAAGCAGGCGGCGCAGCCTCCGGCGTACGACGGACAGCACTCCGCGTACGCCCGGTGCCACCCGCAGCGCCAGCGCACCGGAGTGGGTGGTGTACGGCTGTACGAGTACCACGCCACGCCGGGCGCTCGGGATGGCGCGGCGGCGCAGCAGACCGGCGCCCGTGAGCGCGTGCGCCGTGACCTCCCGGCTCCCGCCGTCGCGGAAGCGCACCCGCAGGCGCAGGTCCCAGGTTCCCGCGCCGAGCGCGACCAGCGCGGACAGGTCGACCCCGGCCTCGGCCGACCAGGTGGCGGGGGTCCCGGTCGGTCGGGACCCGTCACCCGGCACGAGCGCCGCGGTCCCGCCCGGCACCATCACATCCCCGTCGTCCCGGTGCCACCACTCCACCTCCACCGCCTCCGGTCCCGCCTGCGCCACCCGTCCGTACAGCTCGTGCAGGCGCAGCCGCAGCCGGGTGCCGCGGGCGCGCGGCCGCAGCGCGGCGTCGACGGCGAGGGGCAGCGCCCGCACCGGAGCGGTCAGCAGGGGATCCAGGGGGACCTGGGGGAGGTCGCCGGACCAGACGGGCGTGCCGTCGGCGGCCCGGGCGTACGGCGGGTACAGCCGGGCCGGCCGGGCCGCCAGCTCCCGCAGCCGGGGCAGGTCGCGCGGCTCCGGGGCGGCCAGGACGACCCGCCCGGCCAGCCGGCCGGGAGCGGCCGGGTTGCGCGCCCAGTCGTCGGCGTCGTACTCCGCCAGGTGCGCCCGCGTGAGCTCCCACCACGCACGCCGGTAGGCGGTGTCGCGCAACCCCAGTTCGCGCAGGTACATCCGCAGGTCGTGGTCGAGGAACTTGGCGCGCGCGGCCCGCGCGAGTTCCTTCTGCCCGGCGCCCAGCAGGATCTCGTACGCCTGCCGGCAGGCCTGCGTGCGGGCCCGCCAGTTGTCCACGCCGGCCCGGTCCAGCGAGATCGACAGCCGCTCGGCGGACCGCCGCACGTGCCAGACGTACACCCGGTCCGGCACCAGGGCGATGCGCGGGGCGGCGGCCAGGACGCGTGCGGTGAAGACGACGTCCTCGTAGGGGAAGCGCCCCTCGGGGAAGCGGATGCGGTGCTCGTGCAGGAAGCCGGTCCGGTACAGCTTGTTGACGCAGAGCGTGTCGTGGACCAGGCGGGGCCGCCGCGCGGGCCGCGGCACCACGGCGTGGTGGGTGTAGAGGCCGCCCTGCCAGGGGACCTCGCGGCCGGAGGGCAGTTCCCTGCGCACGCACAGGCCGCTCGCCACTTCCGCGCGGGCGCCCCGCGCCGCCCCGAGCAGCGCGTCGACCGCGCCGGGCGGCAGGACGTCGTCGCTGTCGAGGAACATCACGTAGGGCGAGGTCACCGCGTCGAGCCCGGTGTTGCGCGGGGTGCCGCAGCCGCCGCTGTTGGCCCGCCGGCGGATCACCCGCAGCCGGGGCTGCGACGCGGCCAGCCGGTCGAGCAGGTCCGCGCTGCCGTCCGCCGAGCAGTCGTCGACGGCGACGACCTCCCGCACGGCGGGGCCCTGGTCCAGCGCCGAGCGCACGGCGTCCGTCACGTGGGCGGCGTCGTCGTAGCCGATGACCACGACGGCCACGTCCGTCGCGGCATCTCTCACGGGGTTCGTCACGGGGTTCGTCACGGCGTTCATCACGGCGGATCGTAAGCCGGGCGAATGACATGAAAGTGATAACACACCATCAAGCGTCATGGAACCGCCCCTAATATCACAGAATCGGGCCGTGACGATCGGACAGGCGAGGGGGAGCGGCCGGTTCGGCGCGCGCGTGCCGCCCGTGGCGGTTCCCATGGCCGTGATGCTCGCGATGGGTCTGTGGGGCCTGGACCGCGGCGGCATGTGGGGCGACGAGAGCGTCACCTTCCAGGTGGCGCAGCGCACGGTGGGGCAGATCTGGCGGCTGCTGCACGACGTGGACGCGGTGCACGGCCTGTACTACCTGGTCATGCACGCCGTCCTCGCCGTTCACCCGGACGAGGTCGTGCTGCGCCTGCCGTCCGTCGCCGCGGCGACGGCGACCGCCGGCCTGGTGGCGGCCCTGGGGGTCCGGCTGGCCGGGCCCCGGGTCGGCCTGTGGGCCGGCGTCCTCTACGCGATCACGCCGATGACCGGCCACTACGCCCAGGAGGGGCGGTCGTACGCGCTCGTCGCGGCGGGCGTGGCGGCGGCGACGCTGCTGCTGGTACGGGCCGTGGACGACGGGAGGGCCCGGGCGTGGTGGCCGTACGGGGCGGTCCTCGGTGTGAGCTGCCTGCTGCACGAGTTCGCGGTGGTGGTGCTCTGCGCGCACGCCCTGACCCTCGCCCTGTGGCGGGTGCCCCGCGGCACGTGGTCCGGCTGGGGCCGCGCGGCGGGCGCGGCGGTGGTGCTCCTGCTGCCGCTGGTGTGGGTGTCGCAGGGGCAGGCCGGGCAGGTGGCGTGGCTGATGACGCCGGGCTGGGACCGGGTCGTGAAGCTGGCCCGGAACGTCGCGCCCGGCCCGGACGGGCTGGTCCTCTGGGGGTCGCTGCTGCTGATGGCCGTGGGGCTGCGGGCGCGGCGGCTGGCGGCGGTCGCGCTGCCGCTGCTGGTGGTGCCCCCGGGCATCCTGCTGACCGCCTCCCAGGTCCGGCCGCTGTTCCACGACCGGTACGTGCTCTACGCGCTGGCGGGCGGGTCCCTGCTGCTCGCGGCCGGGGCCGACCGGGTGGCGGGGGTGCTCGGGCGGGTGCGGTTCGACGGGCGGCGGATGCGGATCGGTGGCCGGCAGGCGCACGCCCTGGTGGGCTGCGCCGGCGTCCTCGCCCTGACCGCCACCTTCCTGCACCAGTTGCCCGTCCACCGCCAGGACCGCTCGGCCGCGCACCGCCCGGACAACCTCGCCGTGGTCTCCGCGCTCGCCGTCCGCCAGATGCGTCCCGGTGACCCGGTGCTGTTCGTGCCGTCGGTCGGCAGGCTCGCCGCGCTGGCCTATCCGAAGGGGTTCGCCCGGGTGCGGGACATCGCGCTGCGGGAGTCGGCGCCCCGGTCCGGGACGCTGTGGGGGCGCGAGGCGACTCCCGGGGAGCTGCGGCGGCGGCTCGCCCCGGTGGACCGCGTCTGGCTGGTCGCCGAGCGGTACGCGCTGGATCCGGGCTGGTCACCGGCCGATCCCGTGGAGCGCACCAAGCTGGACGTGCTGGCGAGGGAGTTCACCGTCCGGGAGGAGCACGTCCGGGACGACGTGGTCCTGCGCCTGCACGTGCGGCGGCGCTCCGCCGAGGTGCCGCCGGGCCTCGCTACGACGGTCCGGCTGCCGGTGAGCCGCCCGGCGACTCCGCGAGCGCGGCCGCGTCCAGCGCGCTGGTGAGCTCGTCGAGGCGGGCGCGCAGGGCACGGATCTCGGCGGCGTCGAAGCCCGTCGAGGCGGCGATCCGGCGCGGCACCTGCAGCGCCCGCCGCCGCAGCGCGGTGCCCTCCTCGGTGAGCCGCACCTCCACGGACCGCTCGTCGCGCGCGCTGCGCTCCCGGCGCACCAGACCGGCCGCCTCCAGCCGTTTGACCAGCGGCGACAGCGTGCCGGAGTCCAGCCGCAGATGCTCGCCGAGCTTCTTCACGGGCAGCTCGCCGTGCTCCCACAGCACCAGCATCACCAGGTACTGCGGGTAGGTGAGCCCCAGGTCCCCGAGGATCCCGCGGTAGACGCCGTTGAAGGCGCGGGAGGCCGCGTGCAGGGAGAAACAGATCTGCTGGTCCAGGCGGAGCCAGTCGTCGTCCTGCGTGTTCATGCCTCCAGAGTAGCTCGCGCCCACCATTCAATTGCGCACAACTTAATTGTGTGCTCTAATTCTTGCTGTCAGGCGGTCCGGAAGCGGGCCGCCGAACGACGACCGAGAGGGAAGGTTTTCCATGGACGCGCTCTACACCGCTGTCGCCACCGCCACCCACGGCCGTGACGGCCGGGCCGTCAGCTCCGACGGCGTGCTGGACCTCGCCCTGGGCGTGCCCCAGGCGATGGGCGGCAACGGCCAGGGCACCAACCCCGAGCAGCTCTTCGCCGCCGGCTACGCGGCCTGCTTCGGCAGCGCCCTCGGCCTGGTCGGCCGCCAGGCCAAGGTCGACGTCAGCGACGCCGCCGTGACCGCCGAGGTCTCCATAGGCAAGCAGGGCGAGGGCTTCGGGCTCGCGGTCACCCTCCGGGTGGAGCTCCCCGACAGCGTGGACGAGGCGACCGGCCGCAAGCTGGTCGACCAGGCCCACCAGGTCTGCCCCTACTCCAACGCCACCCGCGGCAACATCGACGTCGACCTCGTCATCGAGTAGGCACCGCCGCGCGTCACTCCCCGACCCGCGCCAGGACCTCCCCCGTCCGTCCGCTCCACGCCACCACCACGGCCTCCTCGGGCACCGGGTGCCAGCGCGTCAGCAGCAGCCAGCGCACGTGGTAGCGGCGGACGACGGCGGCCCGCTCGGCGCGGGTCGAGTCGTGGGCGAGATAGGCGCGCACGTCGGCCGCCCGGCGCTTGCGCTCCGTCTCGGCCAGGGCCGGGTCGGGCCAGATGGGCGCGGCGAGGTTCGGTCCGTGGCCGGCGAGGGCGTGGCTCGCGAAGTACCCGTCGGTGATCACCACCTCGCCCCGGCCGATGTGGCGCGCCGCCCACGCGTACGACGGCCAGCGCGTCGGCTGCGCGAAGCCCACCGGGTCGACCGAGCGCGGCACGACCGCCCCGGCGTGCACGGTGAGGAACCCGGTGCACACCCCGGCCGCCGCCACGGCGCCCAGCACTCCGCGCGCCCTGTGCCAGGGCCGTGGCGCCGCCAGCTCCACCGCCAGGGCGAACTGCAGCGGCACCAGCACGGCCCACAGGGCACGGGCGTACGTGTAGTGCCCGCTCACCCAGCCGTACGCCACCAGCAGGCACTCCAGCGCGAACATCCACACCAGCGGGTCACGCGCCGAGCGCCGCGCCCGCAGCCACAGCGCGGGCAGGCCGAGCAGCGCCAGCCAGGAGTTGGCGGGCATCCGCTCGTACAGCTGCCGGTGCATCGCGTCCATGCCGGTGTCGCCCACCAGCTCCAGCACGTCGTAGTACGGCCACGCCAGGGCCGCCGCCGCACAGGCCGCGGCGGCCAGCGCCCAACGGGCCGCGACCGGCCGGCGCCAGCCGCGCTGCCGGGACGCCACGATCGCCACCGCCCCGGTGAGCGCCGACGCGGCCGTGACCGGATGCGTGAGCAGGATCAGCGCGTACAGGACGCCGATCCAGGCGTACCCCCACCAGCCGCCGAGCCCGCTCGGGCCGACGAACCGCACGGCCGGGACGTCCTCCCGGGCGCGGGTGCCCGTCCAGGCCCACGCCCAGAAGGTCAGGCCGATGGCCAGCGCGGACGGATAGCCCAGGTTCGTCGTCATCGACATCAGCCCGAGGTAGCCGCTCCACAGGATCCGCGTGGTGCCCCACAGCAGCGTCATGAACAGCAGCGCCAGCACCGGCGCCCAGGGGCGTGCGGTCAGGCTCCGCACGAAACGGCCGAGCCCCGAGAGCAGCACCAGCAGGTGGACCGGCCCGGCGAGCTTCACGACCGCCCAGCCGGACAGTCCCGTCAGCCGTGCCAGCACGCCCTGCGCGACGGCGTACGGGCCGTAGTAGGGGCTGCCCTCGCCCGGCAGGTCCGCCATGGTGTGGGCCGGGTGCAGCAGGTCGTCCCTGAGACGTTCGATCACCGCCGCGTGCTGCCCGGCGTCGCAGCACAGCGGCACCCGCCAGTACGCCAGCGTCAGCACGAGCCAGAACAGGGCGCCGTAGAACTGGTACGGGGTGGGCCGTCCCAGCCGGCCGCCGCGCAGCGCCGTCGCGCCGCGCACGGCCCGCCGGACGAGGACCGGGGCGCTCACAGGAGAGGGGGAAGGGTCTGGGGCATGCGCCGAATGTTCCCGGCCCTACGCACGCCCTGACGGCGGATCACTTCATCGGGTGAGGCGGCTACGCCCACCTGCCGTCAGCTCAGTCGCACAGCGCCGTCTCCGCCGTGGCGGGCCAGCGCGCGAACCGGAACCGCGTCCGCTCGACGGACCCGGTGAGGTTCTGCCAGAACCGCTCGGCGGTGAGCGGCGCGCGCACCGACTCCTTCAGCTCGGCGAGCCGCCCGCAGCCCAGCGCCGCCCGGGCCGCCTCGACCGCCTCCCGCGTGGCCCCGGCGCGCAGCAGGTCGCGGTGGGGCGGATGCCGCACCGCCCACTCGGCGAAGACCCAGTGGTTGCGCAGGAACTTCTCGTGCCCGGGCCAGCTCCACCGCTCCAGCGCGAGGTGCGCGCCGATCGGACTGGCCAGCCCCCAGGCGTCGTTGACATAGGCGTCGAGCGGTGCCGCCGCGCCCGTGACGCCGAGGTGACGCCCCACGATCACCACGTGGTAGGGGGAGTCGGCGCGCATCGGCGTGGCGTGCAGCCGCCGCCCGGCGTCGAAGTACAGCAGCGTCGGCCGCGGCGAGCGGACGGCCTCGGCCAGCATGCGGCGGCCCTCCGGCAGGGCGGGCCAGTTCTCCACCCAGGTGCCCGTGCGCACCGGGTTGTGGTCGCCGAGTCCCTCCACGTCGGAGCTGCGCACGTTGAACGAGCCCGGCGTGCTGCGCACGTCGAACGGCGCCCGCAGCGGACTGACCGCCGCGCACAGCCACACCACCAGCAGGGCGCTCGCCGCACCGGTGACCCGGTTCGCGGGCACGACCAGCACCGGCAGGAGCAGCAGCAGGAGCGCCGGGAGGATCATGCGGGCGTGCATGTAGTCGCCGCCGACGCGGACGACGTACCCGGCGAGCAGCGAACCGGCCGCGAGGGGCGCCAGCAGCACCGCGAGTGAGACGCGGTCCGGTGCCCGCTCCGCGCGCTGCCGGCGGGCGCGGCGCACCAGCAGCGCGGCCAGCGCGCCCAGCACGGGGACGACCGGCCACAGCCAGTACGGCCCGAGCGTCTCCTGCACGTACCCGGCGCCCCGGCTCCAGTCGCTGGCGCTCGCCTCCTTGGCGATGGCGGGCAGCGGCACCAGGATCCCGTAGTACCCGGCCCGGAACACCTCGTAGGCCAGCGGCACCGCGCCCGCCGAGGCGAGCAGCGCCGCCACGCCCCGCCGGGACGGCCGCAGCACCCACCACTGCGCCGCCAGGAAGCACGCCGTCACCACCGCCAGATCCGGTCTGACCAGCGGCCCCAGCCCGAACACGAACGCGGCGAGGTACGTCTCCCGGCCCCGCCGACCACGCCGGACGCGCGTGAGCAGCCACCACGACAGCCCGGTCCAGCACGCGCCGAGCCCGCTCTCCAGCCCCGAGGTCATGTACGACCAGAACGGCGGCACGGCCAGCAGCACGAACACCCCGGCCGGCAGCAGCAGCCCCGCGCCCCGGTGCAGCCGGCAGGTCGCGTACAGCGCCAGCGCGAACCCGGCCGTGCTCAGCAGCAGGCCGAGGCCCACCGCGAGGAACGCGGGGTCCTCGCCGGTGACCCAGGTGGCCAGCGCCAGCAGCCACTGCCACAGGGTGCCGGTCGAGCTCTCCGCCCGTTCCCCGACGTTGAACACGGGGCCGTTGCCCGCCAGGATCTGCCGGACCGGGCGCAGGTAGATCAGCCCGTCGTCGCAGATCCAGCGGCGCCGGTAGCCCAGCACGAACAGGGCCGCGGTGGGCACGGCGACCAGGGCCGCGTGCCACCAGTGCACCGGTGTCAGCCGCTCGGCGGCGGCCGGCGGCCGGACCGAGGCGGCCCGCTGACCGGGCAGGGAGGGTACGGCCTCGGGGGTGGTGGGTGTCGTCATCTGTCGATCAGCGCCTCGTGGCGGGCGGCAACGCCCTCGGTCCGGCGGGCCGCGGGCAGCAGCGCGCCGCCCCGCTCACCCAGCATCAGCAGCCGGACGACCCGCTCGGCGGCCCGCCCGTCCTCGAACTCGCAGTACCGCTCCCGGAAACCGGAGCGCAGCCGCGCCGCCTCCTCGTCCTGCCAGGTGCCGGAGGCGAACAGCCAGGCCAGCTCGCGGTACGAACGCGACACGTGGCCGGGCGCGTCGGCCGTGACGTCGAAGTACGCGCCCCGGCTGGCCGCGAACGCGCCCCAGTCGTCGGCGTGCACCACGATCGGCCGGTCCAGCAGGACGTAGTCGAACATCAGGGCCGAGTAGTCGGTGACCAGGACGTCCGACGCGAGCAGCACGTCCTCGACGTGCGGCTCGTCCGTCGCGTCCACCAGCACGCCCCGCCGGTGCAGGTCGGACAGGCCCAGGCCGCGTGCCACACCCCCGGCCAGCGACGGGTGCAGCCGGACGACCAGGGTGTGCCCGGGGCCCAGGTCCGCGGCGAACCGGGCCGGGTCGAACCGTTCGACGTGGCCGCCCTTGCGGTAGTCGCGGCGGGTCGGCGCGTACAGCACGACCGTGTGCCCGGCGGGGATGCCGAGCCGCTCGCGCACCGCCCGGCCCCGCTCCGGACCGGCCCCGACCAGTACGTCGTTGCGGGGGCTGCCGGTGCGCAGCGACGTGAAGTGGCACGGGTACGCCCGCTCCCAGGCCCGCTCCGCGTGCCGCCCGGCCACCAGGCTGTAGTCCCAGCGGTCGGCCCGGCGCAGCATCTGCGGCACGTCGAAGCCGTGCCGGGCACCCGGCTTGGTCAGCAGGTCGGCGCCCATGAACTTCAGCGGGGTGCCCTGGTGGGTGTGGATGTGGACGCTGCCGGGCCGCTTGGCGAGGGTGCCGGGCCAGTTGACGTTGTTCACCCAGTACGTGGCCCGCGCCATCACCTCGTGGTAGCGCCGCGAGCCGAGCGTCACGTGCTCGACGCCGGGCGGCAGCGCCTCCACCGCGTCCTCCCGCACCACCCACACGCCCCGGATGTGCGGGGCGAGCTCGCGGGCCTTGGCGTGGATCGCGGCCGGGTCGCCGGACATCCCGCGGTGGTGGGCCGCCGCGTAGACGGCCAGGTGCGGATCGAGCGGACGCCTCGACTTGAGCCCGTACCAGCCGCGCAGGGCGGCCCCCGACGCCGTCCGGGTCACCTTCCGCCGCCCGCCCACGGCGGTGGCGCGCAGGTCCCGCAGTCCGCGCGCCGCCGCGTACGCCGGGTAGGGCGCCGACGCCAGCAGCCGCATCTCCGCCCCGCGCCAGCCGTCCGGCACCGGGAAGCCGCCCTCCGGCAGGTGCCGGCGGTGGAAGGAGCGGATCTCGCGGTAGAAGTCGCCCCGGTCCGCCGGCCGCACCCGGTCCTCGCGGGCCAGCACGAACAGCATGTGGTCCAGGGCCCGCTGCAGCAGCAGCGGCCGCGCCCAGCCGAGGTCGGGCCGCTGCTCCAGGAACGCGAACAGGCCCTCGTACTGCGCGAAGATCTCGAAGTGCCGGCGGCCCGGCGTCCTGGTGATCGCGCCCTGCCGGCGCTGCCGGTACTCCACGCCGATCCGGTCCAGGCAGGCGATGCGCTCGGCCAGCACCATCGACCGGTAGGTGACCGGCGCGTCCTCGTACAGTCCCGGCGCGTACTCCAGGCCGTGCCCCTGGAAGAAGGAGCGCCGGTAGGCCTTGTTCCAGGCCACCAGGAAGAGGTTCAGGTACTGCGGGCTCTCCCTGACCGAGAAGGTGTCCAGACCCGCCGCGGCCAGCAGGTCCGCCGCCTCGCTGCGCCCGCCCCGGCCCCACCAGTGGGTGCGCACGTGGTCGAAGACCAGGATGTCGGGGTCCCCGGTCGCCTCCAGGCGCGCGGCGACGGCCGCCAGCAGGCCCGGTGTGTAGTGGTCGTCGCTGTCGAGGAACAGGACGTAGTCGCCGGCCGCCTCGGCGAGACCGGCGTTGCGGGCCCGGCCCAGACCGACGTTCTCGGACAGGTGCAGCACCCGCAGCCGGTCGTCGCGGGCGGCGTACTCGTCGAGGATCGCGCCGCTGCCGTCCGGCGAGCGGTCGTCCACGGCGATCACCTCGAAGTCGCCGTACGACTGGCCGAGCACCGAGTCGAGACACTCGCGCAGGAAGCCCTGCACGTTGTAGACGGGGACGATGATGCTGAAGCGGGGCACTTCTACGGTCAGCTCCTTGTGAGGGTGGCGGCGGGGGCCGGGACGCGCTCGGCGAGCGGGAGCACGGGCGGGAGCGCCTCGGGCGGCTCGCCCAGCAGCACCCGGCGCACCACGCGCTCGGCGGCCCGTCCGTCGTCGAACTGGCAGAACCGCTCCCGGAACGCGGCCCGCAGCGCGGTGGCGGACGCGTCGGCCCAGCCGCCGTCGCGGAAGACGGCCGCCAGTTCCTCCGGTGTCCGGGCGACCCGGCCGGGCGGGCACTCCATCAGGTCGAAGTACACGCCCCGGGTCTCCCGGTAGACGTCCCAGTCGTCGGCGTACACGACGATCGGCCGGTCCAGGTTGGCGTAGTCGAACATGATCGACGAGTAGTCGGTGATCAGCGCGTCGGCCGCCAGGCACACGTCCTCCGAGGAGCGGTGCCCGGTGACGTCGATGATCCGGCCGCCGCCCCGGGACGTGCCCCGGTCGTAGTAGTAGTGGGCGCGCAGCAGCACGACGTACTCGTCGCCGATCGCCTCGCAGAACTCGGCCAGGTCCAGGCCGGCCGCGAAGCCGGTGGCGTAGTCGCGGTGGGTGGGGGCGTAGAGCAGCGCCTTCTTGCCGTCCGGGACGCCCAGTTCCTTGCGGACGCGGGCGACGTCCTCGCCGGAGGCCGTGCAGTAGACGTCGTTGCGCGGATAGCCGTACTCCAGCGTCTCGTGCGCGCCGGGGAAGGCGCTCTCCCACATCTCGGTGGAGTGGCGGTTGGAGGTGAGGTTGTAGTCCCAGCGGTCGACCCGGGCCAGCAGCCTGGCGAAGCTCCCGGTCGCCGCCGCCACCACCGGGTACGTCGACTGGTCGGCGCCCATCTTCTTCAGCGGCGTGCCGTGCTGCGTCTGCAGGTGCACGCTGCCCGGGCGCTTGACCACCGCGTCCGCGAAGTTGGCGTTGTTGACCAGGTACTTCGCGCGGGCCAGCACCTCCCAGTACTTCCGGCTGCCGATCACCGCGTACTCCACGTCCGGCGGCATGGTCGCCACCGCGTCCGGCTCCACCAAGAACACCGCCCGCAGGTGCGGGGCGAGTTCGCGGGCCTTGGCGTGGATCGCGGCCGGGTTGCAGGCGTAGCCGCGGCCCCAGTACGCGCAGTACACGACCAGGTTCGGGTCGAGCGGGAGGCGCAGCCGCACCGCGTACCGCAGGCGGGTGCGCAGCCCGCGCGGGCGGGGGAGCAGCGCGGTGGCCGCCGCGGCCCTCCGGTTCGCGGCGCGCAGTACGCGGAACGCCGCGTAGGAGCCGGACGCCAGCAGCCGGTGCTGGACGCCGAGGCTGCCGTCGGGTGCCCGGTGCCCGGCGGGGCGGTGCCGCCGGTAGAGCGCGCTCGCCCGCTTGAAGAAGGCACGCCGCCCGGCCGGCAGCCGCCGCGGGTGCGCGGCCGTCTTCAGCACGGCGGCGAACAGCTGCTCGAACAGCGGCTCCAGCCGCTGCGCGGGCAGGTCCCGCTCCGCCGCCTCGGTCAGCACCAGCTCGGCCTGGTCGAGCAGTTCGGCGTGGTGCTCGCCCGGCAGGTTCAGCCGGTTGCCCTGCCGGCGCACCAGGTGCCGGACCACGACCGAGCGCAGGGCCGCCACCCGCTCCGCCCGCAGGGCGACCAGGCCGCCGAACCCGACGTCGGTGAAGTGGCCGCCGGGGAAGGCCAGGTCCCGTTCGGTGAGGAAGGCCCGGCGGTAGAGCGCGCTCCACGCCGGGAGCGCCACGCCCGTCAGCCGCGGGGCCGCACCCGGGGCGAAGGCCCCCTGCGGCGTCCCGGCCAGCAGGGGCGCGGCCGGGTTGGTCGGCTCGCCCTCCCACCAGGGGGCGCGCTCGTGCTCGAAGTACAGCACGTCCACGTCACCCGTCTCGCCCAGCCTGGCGTCCAGCGCCGCCAGCGCCCCCGGGACCAGGACGTCGTCGCCGTCGAGGAACAGCACGTGGCCGCCGACCGCCGCCCGCAGCCCGGTGTTGCGCGCCCCGGCCAGCCCGGCCGACGGCGGCGAGTGCACCGGCGTCACCCGGGAGTCCCGCTCGGCGTACCCGGCGACGACGTCCGCCGCCGGCGCGTCGGGTGCGTCGCACACCGGGATCAGCTCGAAGTCGCCGCACGACTGGGCGAGGATCGAGTCCAGCGCCTGGGACAGCCGGCCCGCGACGCCATGGGACGGGACGACGATGCTGAAGCGGGGCATTCTGCTCTTTCGGTCGGGATCTGCTGCTGTCGGGGTCTGCTGCTGTCGGGATCTGGTGTTGTCGGGGACTGCTGCTTCCGCCGGCCCGGTGCCGCGGGAGCGGGGAGGGGGCGGCCCGGCCGTCTCAGCCCGCGCGCGGGCGGCCCGGGCGTCCGGACGGGCGCCAGGAAGGCGGACGGCTGGGCGTCGGCCGCGACGGGCTGGAGGGCATGGGACTCCCCGGGGTGAGAACCGTGGTCAGAGGCGTTCGGTGACGGCGGTCGCGGGCGCCCCGGCCGGGTGCGGCACCGTGGCGAGCGGCTCACGCGTCAGCGCGGACGCCGCCGACGGCACCGGCCGGCGCTCGCCGAGCGGCACCACCGGCGGCAGCTCCGTCTCCCCGAGGACGATCCGGCGGACGACCCGCTCGGCGGCCCGGCCGTCGTCGTGGGTGCAGAACCGCTCGCGGAACGCCGCGCGCAACTGCGCCGACCGGGAGCCGCGCCAGTGGCCGGTGGCGAAGATGTCGATCAGCTCGTCCTCGCCGCGCGCGACCGCGCCGGGCGGGAAGGCGCGCAGGTCGAAGTAGGTGCCGCGGGCCGCCTCGTACGCCTCCCAGTCGTCGGCGTGGATCACGATCGGCCGGTCCAGGTTGGCGTAGTCGAACATCAGCGACGAGTAGTCCGTGACCAGGGCGTCGGAGGCCAGGCAGAGGGACTGGACGCTCGGGTGGTCGCTGACGTCGAGGACCCGGCCGCCGGTCGTGGCCAGCGGGGCGTCGTAGGCGTGGTGGCCGCGGGCCAGGACGACAAAGCGCGGCCCCAGGCGGCGCGCGATCCGCTGCAGGTCGAGGCTGCGGTAGGGGGAGCGGCGGTAGTCGCGGTGGGTCGGCGCGTACAGGATCGCCACCGTGCCCTCCGGGATGCCGAGCGAGGCGCGCAGCAGCGTCACGTCCGCCTCGGTGGCGGTCAGGAACACGTCGTTGCGGGGGTGGCCGTACTCCAGCGTGGTGTAGCGGCCGGGGTGCACGCGCTCGTGGGTCAGGGTGGTGTGGCGGTTGGCGGACAGCACGTAGTCCCACTGGTCGACGTCCCTGAGCAGCCGGGCGAAGTCCCGGCCCCGGGCGGCCGCCGGGCGCTCCTGGAGGTCCAGGCCGATGTGGCCCAGCGGGGTGCCCTGCCCGGTCTGGATCAGCACCTGGCCCCGGCGCTTGGCCAGGCCGGGGTCGAAGTCGGTGTTGGCGACCAGGTACCGGGAGCGGGCGAGCGCCGTCCAGTAGGCGGCGGTGCCGGGGACGAGGCGGCGCGGGCCGGGCGGGATCGTGTGGTGGTGCTCGGGGCGGGCGATCCACGCCGTGCGGATGTGCGGTGCCAGGTCGCGGAAGGCCGTCTCCAGTGCGCCCGGGTCGCAGCCGTGGCCGCGGCCGTCGTCGGCGGCGAAGACGGCCCGGTCGGCGCGCAGCGGCAGACAGCGCTGCACCCGGTAGTGGCCGCGCAGGGCGGCCGCCCGCAGGCCCCGCAGCAGCTTTCCCGTGCCCCGGGAGAGGCGGCGGTGCACGGCCGACGCCACCTGGAGGGACCGGTAGGTCCGGTGCAGACCGAAGCGGATCAGGACGTGCTGCACCCGGGCGCGCAGCGGGACCGGGACGCCGGGGGTGCGGTAGCGGCGGTAGTGGGCGCGGGCCCGGCGCAGGAAGGCGGCGCGCGAGCCCTGCGGCAGCCGGTCCCGCCGCGAGTACACGATCGCCAGGTGGTGCACCATGCGGCGGAACAGCACCGGCCGCCACTGGGCCAGTCCGGGCCGCTCGTCCAGGAACGCGAACACCCGGTCGTACTGCTCGAAGACGTCGAAGTGGCGCTCGCTGGTGGTGCGCAGGATGCTGCCGAGACGCCGTTGCCGGTAGTGCACACAGACCCGGTCCAGCGTCGCGATCGACTCCGCGGTCATCAGCACCGGGTACGTCCACGGCGTGTCCTCGTACAGGCCGGGCGGGAAGGCGAATCCCTGCTCCTCGACGAACTCCCGCCGGTAGGCCTTGTTCCAGGCGACCATCAGCAGCCGCAGCAGGCCCGGCCGGTCCTCCAGGCGGAAGGGGGCCGGGCCCTGCTCGGTCAGCTGCAGGGCCGCCTGGTTGCGGACCGCCTCGCCCGTCCAGTAGGTGCGCGCGTAGTCGAAGACCAGGACGTCCGGATCGCCCGTCTCCTTCAGCCGGTCGGCGACGGCGCGCAGCGCGTCGGGCGTGAGGGTGTCGTCGCTGTCGAGGAACAGCAGGTAGTCGCCGCTCGCGCGGGCCGCGCCGGCGTTCCTCGCGCGGCCCAGGCCGACGTTCTCCGGCAGGTGGACGGGGAGCACGCGCGCGTCACGGGCGGCGAACTCGTCGATGATCGCTCCGCACGCGTCCGGCGAGCAGTCGTCGACGACGATCAGTTCCAGATCGGGACAGGACTGGGAGAGCACCGATTCGAGGCACTCGTGCAGGTACGCCTGAACCTGGTACGCGGGGACAATGACACTGAACCTGGGCAAGAGGCCATCCATCGGTCGGCGCGGGCGTTCGGCCCGGGAACGGCCGGTGGGGCATGTTGGTTACGGCGGCTACGGCATCCGGGGGAACGCCGGAGGGGCGGACCGCACCCGGACCGCCCCTCCAACCACCGTGCCCTGAGCGTTATTTGACCGCGCCCGCCATGACACCGGACACGAACTGCCGCTGGAACGCGAAGAAGACGGCCAGCGGGACCACCATCGAGATGAACGCGCCGGGCGCCAGCACATCGATGTTGTTGCCGAACTGCCGTACCTGCGTCTGGAGTGCGACCGTGATCGGCTGGCTGCCGGAGTCCGAGAAGATCAGCGCGACCAGCATGTCGTTCCACACCCACAGGAACTGGAAGATGCCCAGCGAGGCGATCGCCGGACCGCCCAGCGGCATCACGACGCGGAAGAACAGGCGCAGTTCACCCGCCCCGTCCAGGCGCGCGGCCTCCAGCAGCTCCCGCGGGATCTCCGCGAAGAAGTTCCGCAGCAGGAACACCGCGAACGGCAGTCCGAAGCCGACGTGGAAGAGCACCACGCCGAGCACCGAGCCGAAGATGCCGATGTTGCCGAAGAGTTCGGCGATCGGGATCAGCGCCACCTGCACGGGCACGACCAACAGGCCGACCACGCCCAGGAACCACCAGTCCCGGCCGGGGAACTCCATCCAGGCGAAGGCGTAGCCCGCCAGCGAGCCGATGATCACCACCAGCAGGGTCGCCGGGACGGTGATCCACACGGTGTTCAGCAGGCTGCTGGTGATGTCGTCGTTCTCCAGCAGCTTGGCGTAGCTGTCGAAGGTGATCTGCGAGGGCTCGGTGAACACCTTCCACCAGCCGCTCGCCGCGATGTCCTCCGGCGAGCGGAGACTGGCCAGCAGCAGGCCGATCGTCGGCACCAGCCAGAACAGGCCGACCAGGATGAGGAACACCCGCACCAGGCCGCCGCTGACCCCCTCGACCAGCCGGGACGCCAGCGAGTGCTTCGCCTTCGCCGAGCCGGTGGGCCGCGCCGCCTTGCCGGGCCGAACGCCCGCGTCCGCGGTCATCGCCGCACCTCCCGCCTCAGCCGACGCACGTTGAACCACATCACCGGGATCACCAGCAGCAGCAGGAACACCGAGATGGCGCTGGCGATGCCCGGCTGGTCCTCGGAGAAGCCCTTGCGGTACAGCTCCAGGGCGAGCACGTTCGCGTCGTCCTGGGCGGAGCCGGGGGCGATGATGAAGACCAGGTCGAAGATCTTCAGCACGTTGATCATCAGCGTGACGGTGACGACCGCGAGGACCGGCGCCAGCAGCGGCACCGTGACCCGTCTGAACACCTGCCACTCCGTGGCGCCGTCGACCCGGGCGGCCTCCAGCAGCTCCCGGGGCACGCCCGCGAGCCCGGCCGCGATCAGCACCATCGCGAAGCCCGCCCACATCCAGATGTACGCGCCGATGATGGCCGGGGTGACCAGGGACGGGCCGAGCCAGTCCAGGCCGTTGTACGGCTCCTTGAAGTTGCTGTCGGGGAGGCGCAGTTGAGCCCCGTCGGCGGAGGCCGGCAGCGTGAAGGTGCCGTCGTCGCCGGCCGTGGTGGAGGCCACGACCCTGCCGTCCTTCACGGCCTCGATCCGCATCCCGGCATAGCCCAGTTCGGACGCGTCGACGCGGTTGAGCGTGCCGACGCCCTTGCCGCGCGTGAAGTCCTGCCAGGTCGTGCCGGTGACCTTGTCCGGCTCGGGCTTCGGCGCCGCCGCCGGTTTCGCGTCGTCCGGCATCAGGTCCGGCGCCACGCCCACCAGCGGAAGCGCGACGGGATCGCCCGCGCGGACGGGCGACTTGGTGATGAACGCGCCCCCGCCCGCCGGCTCCAGCGGCGACTCCCGGCCCGGGTGGGCCTTGGGGAACGCCGACGACTGGGCGAAGGTGTCGTGCACGCCCACCCAGACCGCGTTCGCCACGCCCTTGTCCGGGTCCTGGTCGTACACCAGGCGGAAGATGATGCCCGCGGCCAGCATCGAGATCGCCATCGGCATGAAGACGACCAGCTTGAACGCCGTCCCCCAGCGCACCCGTTCGGTCAGCACCGCGAAGATCAGGCCGAGGGCCGTCGCGACCGTCGGCGCGAACACCACCCAGAAGACGTTGTTCTTCAGGGCGGTGCGGATGCCCTCGTCGGTGAAGAGGGCCTTGTAGTTGTCGACGCCGGCGAAGCCGTCGCCGGACTGGTCGTAGAAGCTGCGGACCACCGAGTACCCGATCGGGTACACCACGAGCGCGCCGAGCAGGACGATCGCGGGCAGCAGGAACAGCGCCGCGACGACCTTGCGCGTGCCGGTCACGCTCTTGCGCGACTTGGGAGCGGCAGGGGGCGTGACGCCCCCTGCCGCCGTGGCCGACGCCATGACGTCAGTTCCCGTACGCCGCGGCCGCTTCGGCCTCCAGCTTCGCCTGCGTGCCCGCCACGTCCTTCGGGTTCTTCAGGAAGTCCTGGAGGATCTTCCACTCACCCTTGCCGGGCGTGCCGCCGAAGGCCTGCGGGGCCTGGTCGGACATGTCGAAGCGGAAGTCGTCACCGGCGTCGACGAGCGCCTTGGCGATCTTCTGCTGCACCGGGTTCGGATACGCGGAGTTCTCCACGTTCTTGTTCGGCGAGAGGTAGCCGCCCAGCTCGGCCTGGATCGTCGCCGCGTCCGGCGAGGCGAGCCAGGTGGCCAGGGCCTGCGCCCCCTTCGAGTCCTCCAGGATCACGGCCGCGTCGCCGCCCGAGACCACCGGCCCGTTGTCACCGACCGCCGGGAACGGGAACACCTTCGCGTCCGTGCCGACCTTCATGTTCTCGGGGATGTTGACCTGCGCGAAGTCGCCCGCCGCGACCATGGCCGCCTTGGGCTGGTCCCCGCCGGTGAAGACCTGCGTGACGGAGGCCGGGAAGTCGGTCTGCAGCGCGCCGTTCGCCTGGCCCGCGATGTAGTCCGCCTTGCCCCAGACCTGCGCGAGCGTGGTCAGCGCGTCCTTCACGGACGGGTCCGTCCACTTGATCTCGTGCTTGGCCAGCTGGTCGTACTTCTCCGGGCCGGCCTGGGAGAGGTAGACGTTCTCGAACCAGTCGGTCAGCGTCCAGCCCTCGGCGCCGCCGACGGAGAACGGGGTCACGCCGGAGTCGTAGACCGTCTGGGCCGTCTTCAGCAGGTCCGGCCAGGTCTCGGGCTCGCTCGCCCCGGCGTTCTCGAAGACCTGGTTGTTGTACCAGATCAGGGACTTGTTGGCGGCCTTGTAGTAGACACCGTACTGCTTGCCGTCGACCTTGCCGATGTCCTGCCAGCCCTGCGAGTAGTTCTCGCCGAGCTCCTTCTGGGCCTCGGCCCCGAGCGGCTTGGCCCAGCCGCGGTCCACGGCCTGCTTGATGGCGCCCGGCTGCGGCAGCATCGCGATGTCCGGCGGCTGCCCGCCGGCCACCTTCGAGCCGATGAAGTTGATGATGGGGTCCTGGGCGGGCACGAACGTGACCTTGGCGCCCGTGCGCTTCTCGAACTCCGCCAGGACCTTCTTGAAGTTGGCCTGTTCGGTACCGGTCCAGACGGCGGCGATCTCCAGGCTCGTCCCGTCGAGCTTCGGAAGGGTGACGTTGCCGGCGGTCTCCTCGGAGTTGCCCGTGTCTGCACTGCTGTCGTTGCCGTCGTCGCCTCCGCAGGCGGCGAGCGAGAGCGCGAGCGCTCCCGCGGCGACGGCCGCCGCGGCCCTGGTGGCTCTGCGGCTGTGGGGGGTCGCCTTGTCCCGCTCGGGCGACCAGCGTTTCCGGATGGTGCTGCTCGTCATGCGCATGACTGCCCCGTTCTTCGTTCCTCGTCGAACGTCGAGCGCGCTCCCGTGCGATCTGGTCTACGCCCGGGTGTGCGGGGGCGGCAAGATGGCGTCGCGTGTCAAGCGGGAGATCGTGACTCCCTCGTGACCAGGGACGCGGCCCCGCGACGCCGGGCGGGGCCGACGGCCGTCCCCGTCACAGTAGGGACGGCACCCGCGCCGCCGCGACCTCCCGCGCCGCCCTTTCCAGCGCGCTGGCCAACAGTGCCAGGTCGGTCGGGCCGTTTCCGAGCTCCCGCACCGGGCGCCGGGCCGGAGGGTCACCCATGCGGTGCCATTCCAGCGGTACGACCGTGGGGCGCAGGGTCGCCGTCCGGGGGATCCGGCCGGTGACCCGCCCGCCCTGGAACGGCGTGACCCGCCCGTCCGCGCCGGTCAGGCTGCCCCGGCCGGGAGCGGGCTCGTCCGGGCCGGGGGCGGGGGCGTCGAGCGTGACGCGCAGGGTGGCCCGGCGGGCCGGCTCCGTCTCCGCCGTGCGGGCGCACGGGCCGGTGGCCGCCACCAGGTGCACGCCGAGCCGCTCGCCCTCCCGGGCCACGGCCTCCAGGGCGCGCATCACCGAACCGGCCGCGGGGCGGCCCGTCGAGCCGAGGGCCGGGGAGACCAGGGCGTCCAGGTCGTCCACGACCACCACGAGCCGGGGCAGCGGCGGTGCCGCCGCCTCCGTCTGCCTCCGGGCCCCGCCGGGCCGCAGCCGCAGGGTGGAACTGGAGGGGCTGTCCAGGTCCCCGGCGCCCTTGACGGTGTCACCCGGCCGGGCGCCGCGGACCGGCGCCGTGCGCTGGGCGACCATACGGCCCGACAGCTCACGCCCGGTGTGCCACTCGGCGAAGTCGGTCCGCCCCAGCAGCTCGGCCCGGCGCTTCAGCTCGGCGCTCAGCGACTGCGCGAACTCCCGCATCCGCACCGGGTCGTGGGCGGTGAGGTACGTGCTCACGTGCGGGACGTCCGTGCACACCCGCAGTCCGTCGCCCGGCCCGCCGCCCGCGCCCGGTCCGCCCCGGCCGTCGACCAGCACGATGCCGAGCCGGTCCGGCCGCTCGGCGGCGGCCAGGGACGCGACGACCGCCCGCAGCAGCTCCGTACGGCCGCTGCCCGGCGGGCCCTCGATCAGCAGGTGCGGTCCCCGCGCCGCGAGGTCCGCGCAGACGGGGCCGCGCGGTCCGGCGCCGAGCACCGCGCGGGCCCGGCCGCCCAGCGCGTCGGCGTCGTCGGCCGCGTCCGCCCAGCGGGCCATCAGCGAGGCCGGGGTGGCGCGGGCCAGGCCCAGCTCGTCCAGGAGCCGGGCCGCCTGCGGCAGCGGTGCCGAGACGCGCGGCTGCCGGTCGGCGGCCGGGCCGTCCGTCCGCAGCGGCGCCAGCGCCCGCGCGAACCGCTCGGCCCAGGCCGGGGAGACGGCGTCGACGGTGGCGATGGTGCCGTGCCCGACGGGACCCGGCGCCGTGCCGTCCCCGCCGACCCCGGCGACACGCATCAGCCGCAGCGCGGTGGCCACGTCCCCGCTGAGCAGCGCGACCGCGCCGCACTGGCGGAAGGCCGGGGCCGCGGCGCAGGCCGCCTCGTAGGTCTCGGTCACGGGGGAGGCGGGCGAGGCGGCGGCGGTCTCGGCCAGGCAGATCACGTGAATCCCGGCCCGGGGCCCGTCCACGGCGAGCCGCGCCACGGCTTCCCGCAGATCGGCTCCACCGGGGTCGCCGTCCACGACGAGAACGGTGTACGGCCCGGTGAAGCCGTGCGCGGCGGCGGGCGTGGCGCCGTCGTCCCGGGCCCAAGAGGGCGGCGTGGGTGCGGGCCGGGACTGGGCCAGCGGGTGACCACCGGTGTCCGTGGGGCCGATGGCGCCGGCGCCGGTGACCTCGGGGCCGTGGGCCGCCGGGGTGTCGTGGGGATGGCCGGTGGCCGTCGGGTTGTTGCGGGCGTGGCCGGAGGCCGTCGGCGGGTGCACGCCCGGGGTGCGGGCCGCCCCGGGGGCGCCGGGTTGGTGGGCACCGGGGGCCCGCGTGCCGGGCTGTGCCGTGCGTGCGCCCGCGGCGCGGTCCCCGGGGCCGTCGCTTCCGCGGGCCGCGGAAACAGGGGCGCCGGGCAGCGGCCGGCCCGGGCCCGGCATGCCGCCGCTCGGGTGGTTCGTGCCGTGGGTGGGAGGGGCAGCGGTGTCGGCGGGGCGGGTGCCGTCCGGGGTCCGCGCGCCGGGCAGCGGCCGGTCCGCGGGGTGGCTCGGGGCGTGCGTGCCGTGGGCGGGAGGGGCAGCGGTGTCGGCGGGGCGGGTGCCGTCCGGGGTCCGCGCGCCGGGCAGCGGCCGGTCCGGGCCGGTGGTGCGGCCTGCCGGGCTGTCGCTTCCGTGGGCGTGCGGGGTGGGGGCGGCCGTGCCGTCGGACCCGTGGGCGTGCCAGCCGGAGCCACGGGGGCCGGGGACGTGGCCGCTCCCGGCCGTGCCCCTCCGCGCCGCCTCTTCCGCCAGCTGGTCCTCCAGACGGCGCAGCAGCTCGCCCGTGCGGGCGGCGGCCTGTTCGCGGTCGTGGGCCAGCAGGAGCCGGCAGTCCTGCCCGTGCCCCGGGCGGACATGGGGCAGCCAGCCCAGCCAGGACCACTCGGCGGTGCGCTCCTCCAGCGGCCGGGAGCGGTCCGCCGTGATCAGGACGATCTCCAGCGTGTCGGGGGAGTGCAGCGCGGCGAGCTGGGCCAGGACGGCACGGGCCAGTCCGGACAGGCGGGCCCGCGGCCCGGCCAGTCCCAGCGCGCCGACCTCACGCAGCCCGGCCGTCACCGGCACGGCGGGCAACAGGCCCGAGCCGTCCGGGGCCGCCCGGTCCGCCGTGCCGAGCCGTACGGCGAGCGCCTCGGGGTGACCCGGCCCGCGCTCCCACAGCCGGGGGCCGGGCCCCAGGGCCGTCAGCAGCAGTGCGGCCGGATCCGGCCAGGTCTCGGGCGCGGCCGGGACCGTCCCCGCCGAGTGCCCCGCCGGGGCCGTCCCGGCCGGCTCGTCCTCGTCGTACGTCCCGCGCGGCTGCGCGGTCTGTTCCGCACGTCCTCCGGCCCATCGCCGGGCCCAGGCTCCGAGCCCGCCCCGGCGGCGCGTCCCGGCCGGCACGTCGGTGCCCCGCAGGGGGGTGCCCTTCCGGCCACGGCCGACGCGCTCGTCGCCGGGGACCGGGGCGCCGGTGGGGGCCGCCGACCCGTAGGGGTCCTGCCGGGCGGCGGTCTCGTCGGGGCGGGCCGGGGTGCCGGAACCGTCGTGCGCGGCCGCCGGGTGGCGGGCGGCCGGTCCGCCGGTGCTCGGGGGAGGGACCACGCCCTGACCGGCTCCGTCCGGGGCTCCGGCACGAGGCCGCCAGGTGCCGTCCGTGCCGCCGCTGTGAGGACGCCCGGCCTCGTCCGCGTCCGCGTTACGAGGCCACCCCGTACCGTCCACGGCACTGGCATGGGTCCGTCCTGCACCGGCGGGCCGCCCGACGGTGGAAGGCCGCCCCGCGTTTACGGCACCGGCACGAGGCCGCCCGGCCTCGTCCACAGCCCCCGTACGCGCCTCGGGACCGGCGCCGGGGTGCCGCGAGGGCGCTTCGCCGAACGCCCCGGCCCCGGAGCGTCCCGCGTGCGTGTCCGTGTCACCGCCCGGCGACGGCGCCGCACCCCGCTGCCGGGGAGCCCGCGGGCCGCCTTCCGGCGGGAGGGCGACCGGGGAGGCGTGCGCGGGCCCGGCGCTTCCCGGCCGGGTCCCCTCCGCGGCCGTCCGGGCCTCGCTCTCGATCCGTGGCGCACCGCCCTGGCCCGGCACCACGGCCGCACCGGAGGCCTGACCCGAGGAACCGGGCGTGGCCCAGGCCGCCGCACCGTGGGCGTGGTGTGTGGGGCCGGAGGGCGCGGGCGGCCGCGGGTCCGCCCCGTGCGCGGTCGCCGGCGGGGGCACGTCCCGACCGGCGGACCCGTGCGCGGGCCGGGGAACGTCCTGAGCGGCGGGCGCGGGCCCGATCGCGGGCGAGGGCACGTCGTCCCCGGCGGGTCCGGGGACGCGTACGTGCCCCTCCCCGTCCGGCGTCGTCTCCACCCGGCCGCCCGGCCCCCCGGCGGGCGCCAGCCGCAGTGCCGACTCGCCGATGCGCAGCAGCGCCCCGGGCGCGAAACGGACCGCCCGGCCGCCCACCCGCGCCCCGTCCAGCGTCGTGCCGTTCGTGGAGTCCAGGTCGGCGACCGAGACGCGGCCGTCCGCGCCCACCGTCACCGCGCAGTGCAGCCGGGAGACGTCCGGGTCGTCGAGGGGCACGTCGGCGTCGGCGGAGCGGCCGATGCGGATCTCGCCGCCGTGCAGGAGATGGACGCCGCCCGCGTCGGGGCCCGCGACCACCTGGAGCTGGGCCGGCGCCCCGTCCCACTCGGGATGCGGCTCCGGCTCCCCGGGCGCGCCCACGGACAGCACGGCACCGTCGGTCAGCGGGGGCTCGCCGAGCGTGCACCGCTGGGCGTCGAGCCGCTGCTCCCCGGCGTACAGCACCGGCGTGCCCGAACCGTCCCCGCCGGAGACCGCCTGGGCGAGCGCCGAGGCCACCGCCGCGAGCGCCGTACCGGCCGGTGCCGTGACCAGGACGTCGCTGCGTGGGGCGCGGTCTCGCCTCGGAGCCGATGCGCCCAGCGGATCTACGACGGTCAGCCGGATCTGCATCGCCGTCAGCGGTCCCTTCTGCCCGGGCGCGGAGCCCCCCGCCCCGCCCCGGCACGTCGGCCAGTACTGCAGGCATCCTCGCACCTGCCACTGACACCGCGCCCCTCGCTCCGGAAAAGGTGATCTTGATTGGTCGGCTCTGCCCGCAAAAGTGCCTGAGAGATGACCCACAGGCGTCGTGTTGAGATCGGTCACGTTCGTTCCCGGCAACCACAAGACCGAGGTGAGCGTCTTTCCTTCGAACGCGTGTGAGAGCGGATACGTAAGACGCACAGAAAGACGACACTCCGGTCCTGACCGGCCCGGCACTACAGTGGGTCGGACAGGCCAGCAGGCAAGGCAAGCACCAGGGAGCGCATGACGTGCGGCCGGTAGGCAGCAAGTACCTGCTCGAGGAGCCGCTCGGACGCGGCGCCACGGGCACCGTCTGGCGAGCCCGCCAGCGCGAGACGGCGGGCGCCGAGGCGGCCGTGCCCGGACAGCCCGGCGAGACCGTCGCGATCAAGGTCCTCAAGGAGGAACTGGCCGGCGACCCGGACATCGTCATGCGGTTCCTGCGGGAGCGCTCCGTCCTGCTCCGGCTGACCCATCCGAACATCGTCCGCGTCCGCGACCTGGTGGTCGAGGGAGAGCTCCTGGCGCTGGTCATGGACCTCGTCGAGGGCCCCGACCTGCACCGCTTCCTGCGCGAGAACGGGCCCTTCACACCCGTCGCCGCGGCGCTGCTCACCGCCCAGATCGCCGACGCGCTCGCCGCCAGCCACGCCGACGGAGTCGTCCACCGCGACCTCAAGCCGGCCAACGTGCTGCTGAAGCAGTACGACGGCCAGATGCACCCGCTGCTGACCGACTTCGGCATCGCCCGCCTCGCCGACTCCCCGGGCCTGACCCGCACCCAGGAGTTCGTCGGCACGCCCGCGTACGTCGCCCCCGAGTCCGCCGAGGGCCGGCCGCAGACCTCCGCCGTCGACATCTACGGCGCCGGCATCCTGCTGTACGAGCTGGTCACCGGCCGTCCGCCGTTCGCCGGCAGTTCGGCCCTCGAGGTGCTGCACCAGCACCTGAGCGCCGAGCCGCGCCGCCCCTCCACGGTCCCGGACCCGTTGTGGACGGTCATCGAGCGCTGCCTGCGCAAGAACCCGGACGAGCGGCCCAGCGCCCAGAACCTGGCCCGCGGTCTGCGCGTCGTCGCCGAGGGCATCGGCGTCCACGCGAACTCCGCGCAGATCGCCGCCGCCGAGGGCGTCGGCGCGCTCCTGGCGCCCGACCCGGCTCCCGCGCCCGTGCCGGACACGCCCGGCGCGGCCGACCCGACCCAGGTCCTGCCGCACGGCGCGGGCGCCTACGACCCGAACGCCGCGACCAGCGTCCTGCCGCACACCGCCGGCCCGGCCGGCGCCGCCGACCCCACCGCCGTCCTGCCCCACCGCGCGGCCGACCCGACCGCCGTCATGCCGCCGGTCCCGCCGGGCGCGCCCGGCCACCCCGGGCAGCAGAACCAGCAGGGCGGCCCGGAGGACCCGCACCCCTGGCAGAACCAGCTGCGCGCGGCCCGCGACCGCAACGAGCAGACGCAGGTGCAGTACCTCGACCCGAACGAGGACCCGCTGCGCCGCCGCCCCCAGCGCCAGGTGGCCCGGCCGCAGCAGCAGCCCCCGCGCCGCCAGGCACCCCCGCCCGGCCCCGGCTACGGCCACCCGCAACAACAACAACAGCAACAGCAACAGCCGCAGCAGTACGCCCCGCAGCCCCAGCGGCCCCAGCCCCCGCAGCGCTACAGCCCGCCGCCGCCCCCGGCCCAGCCCCAGCGGCCGCAGCGGCCCCAGCGTGAGCCCCGGCAGCCGCGGCAGCGCAGCGCCAACCCGATGCGCATCCCCGGCCTGGGCTGCCTCAAGGGCTGCCTGTTCACGATCGTCATCCTGTTCGTCGCCGGCTGGCTGATCTGGGAACTGAGCCCGCTCCAGGACTGGATCGGCACCACCAAGGGCTACTGGGAGCAGCTCACCGACTGGTTCTCCACGGTGACCGGCTGGATCGAGAAGCTAGGCGGGAGCGGTTCGGGCACGAACTGACCCGAACCGCCCGGCGGGGTTGGTGATTTGTCGACACCTGGCGGGTGATTTCCGTCCCCGCGGTGAAGGTTGGCTCCTCGGACGCGTAGTTTTGGCGACAACACGCGTCGGTAGGAGCAGCCTTGGCACGGAAGATCGGCAGCCGGTACACCGCCCACCAGATCCTCGGGCGGGGCAGCGCCGGCACGGTGTGGCTGGGCGAGGGTCCCGAGGGCCCCGTCGCCATCAAGCTGCTGCGCGAGGACCTCGCGTCCGACCAGGAACTCGTCGGGCGCTTCGTGCAGGAGCGCACGGCCCTGCTCGGCCTGGAGCACCCGCACGTGGTGTCGGTGCGCGACCTGGTCGTCGACGGCAACGACCTGGCCCTCGTCATGGACCTCGTCCGCGGCACGGACCTGCGCACCCGCCTGGACCGGGACCGGCGCCTCGCCCCCGAGGCCGCCGTCGCGATCGCCGCCGACATCGCCGACGGGCTCGCCGCGGCCCACGCCGCCGGGGTCGTGCACCGGGACGTCAAGCCGGAGAACGTCCTGCTGGACATGCAGGGCCCGCTCGGCCCGGGCGGCTCCCACCGGGCGCTGCTCACCGACTTCGGCGTCGCGAAGCTGATCGACACCCCGCGCCGCACCAAGGCCACGAAGATCATCGGCACGCCGGACTACCTCGCCCCGGAGATCGTCGAGGGCCTGCCCCCGCGCGCCTCCGTCGACATCTACGCCCTCGCCACCGTCCTCTACGAGCTGCTGGCCGGCTTCACCCCGTTCGGCGGCGGCCATCCGGGCGCGGTCCTGCGCCGGCACGTCACGGAGACGGTCGTCCCGCTGCCCGGCATCCCCGACGAGCTGTGGCAGCTGCTCGTGCAGTGCCTGGCCAAGGCCCCGGCCTCCCGGCTGCGCGCCTCCGAGCTCGGGGCGCGCCTGCGCGAGCTGCTGCCGATGCTGGCGGGCATGCCGCCGCTGGAGGTCGACGAGCCGGACACCGAGCAGGCCGAGGAGGCCGACCGCGAGGTACCGCCCGCCGGACCGGTACCGGCCGGGGAGCGGGTCCGCCGCCGGGGCGCCGTCCCCCTGGTGCCGGGCGCGAAACCGGCCGACTCCAACCGCGACACCCACACCTCGATGCGCGTCCCGGCCCCCGACGAGCTGGCCGGCGGCGCCCACGGCACGGCCCGGGCGCCCCGCACCCCCGGCGCCCCGCGCCCGGGCTCGGCCCGCAACCGCGCCGTCGCCCGCCGCCGCAGGGTGGCCCTGGGCGCGGGCGCGGTCGCCCTGGCGGCGGCGGTCGGTGTGGGGGCCTGGCTGACCTCGTCGGGCGACGACACGGACACCCCTCCCCAGGACACGAGGAACTCGGCACCGCAGTCCCCCTGACCCCCGGTCGCGGACCCGGGGCGACGCCGGACACCCGGACACGGGTCCTCGGACACCCGGACACGGGTCCCTGGGCGTGCGGACTCGGGGGATCCCGTGCGTGCGGAGACGTGGGGTCCCGGGCGTGCGGACACGGGACGGCCTCGGGCGTACGGACTCGGAGGATCCCGGGCGTGCGGCACGGGGCGACCTCGGGCGTACGAACACGGGGGACCTCGGGCGTGCGGAGACGTGGGGTCCCGGGCGTGCGGACACGGGACGGCCTCGGGCGTGCGGACTCGGGGGATCCCGGGCGTGCGGCACGGGGCGACCTCGGGCGGGCGGACACGCGGCGACCTCGGGCGTGCGGACATGTGGGAGCCCGGGTGTGCGGACACGGGACGGCCTCGGGCGTGCGGACACGGGGCGACCTCGGGCGTACGGACACGGGGCGACCTCGGGCGTACGGACACGGGGGACCTCGGGCGTACGGACACGGGGGACCTCGGGCGTGCGGAGACGTGGGGTCCCGGGCGTGCGGACACGGGGGACCTCGGGCGTACGGACACGGGGGACCTCGGGCGTACGGACACGGGGTGATCCCAGGCACGCGGACACGGGGCGATCTCGGGCGCCGATGCGGGGTGACCGGACGCCGACACAGGCGCCGGTCGCAGACGACGGGACTCGCAGCCCGCCGCACGTCGCAGAGGGCGACAGGTCGTACAGGGAGAGCGGCGCAGACCGACGGGCTCGCAGCAGGGCCGGGCGGCGCGGGACGTCCGCGTCGCGCAGGGCGGGGCGTCGCAGACCTGCGGGTGTCGCAGACCGGCGTGCGTCGCGGAGCGGCCGGGCGGCGCGGGACGCCCGTATCCCACGGGGCGGGGCGTCGCAGACCGGCGGGTGTCGTAGGGGGGCCGGGCGGCGCGGGAAGTCGGGAGACGTGCGGCCACGGTCTCCGTGATCCGCCGGGGTGTCCCGGCGGGCGGGGGCCGGGCCGTCCGGGACGGCGCCCGGGCATGGTCGCCGGGCGGAGCCGTTACGCTGGAGGGCGTGGCAGTCGTCGACGTATCCGAAGAGCTCAAGTCCCTCTCCTCGACCATGGAGTCGATCGAGGCCGTTCTGGACCTCGAGAAGATGAGGGCAGACATCGCCGTGCTCGAGGAGCAGGCGGCCGCGCCGTCCCTGTGGGACAACCCCGATGAGGCGCAGAAGATCACCAGCAAGCTGTCCCACCTCCAGGCGGAGGTGCGCAAGGCCGAGGCCCTGCGCGGTCGCATCGACGACCTGAGCGTCCTCTTCGAGATGGCCGAGGAGGAGGACGACCCGGACACCCGCGCCGAGGCCGAGTCCGAGCTGGTCGCCGTGAAGAAGGCGCTGGACGAGATGGAGGTCCGCACCCTCCTGTCCGGCGAGTACGACTCCCGCGAGGCCCTGGTCAACATCCGCGCCGAGGCCGGTGGCGTCGACGCCGCCGACTTCGCCGAGAAGCTGCAGCGGATGTACCTGCGCTGGGCGGAGCAGAAGGGCTACAAGACGGAGCTCATCGAGACCTCGTACGCGGAAGAGGCCGGCATCAAGTCGACCACCTTCTCCGTGCAGGCGCCCTACGCCTACGGCACCCTCTCCGTCGAGCAGGGCACGCACCGGCTGGTGCGCATCTCGCCCTTCGACAACCAGGGGCGGCGCCAGACCTCCTTCGCCGGTGTCGAGGTGCTCCCCGTCGTCGAGCAGTCCGACCACGTCGACATCGACGAGTCCGAGCTGCGCATCGACGTCTACCGCTCCTCGGGCCCCGGCGGCCAGGGCGTGAACACCACGGACTCCGCCGTGCGCATCACGCACCTCCCGACCGGCATCGTGGTCTCGTGCCAGAACGAGCGCTCGCAGATCCAGAACAAGGCCACGGCGATGAACGTCCTCCAGGCCAAGCTGCTGGAGCGGCGCCGTCAGGAGGAGCAGGCCAAGATGGACGCCCTCAAGGGCGACGGCGGCAACTCCTGGGGCAACCAGATGCGTTCGTACGTCCTGCACCCGTACCAGATGGTGAAGGACCTGCGCACCGAGTTCGAGGTCGGCAACCCCGAGGCCGTGTTCAACGGCGAGATCGACGGTTTCCTGGAGGCCGGAATTCGCTGGCGCAAGCAGCAGGAGAAGTAAGTTTGTCGACAAGGCAACTGCCGCCGGTGGGGCGGCAGTTGCCTTTTCTGTGCCCGCATGTCTGGGTTTTGCATCACACTCACACGCTCAGAGTCCCGGCATAGCCCCCGTAGTTGGACATGGCACCCGCAAACGGCCTTGACGTGCCTTTGAAAAGTGGGAAGGGTGAAGCGCGGCATGCGTGTCTCTGGGGCGCATGTGAACCGGGGGCCCTCACCGCAGCCGTCCCCGTCGAGCACAGCCCCGACGCTGCCTAATGACGATGAGCTACTGGGGGTAGCAACCACATGACGAAGAAGACGCGGATCCGTGTCGCGCGGATAGCGGCCGGCGCCGTGATCGCCGCCGGTGCCTCGCTGACCGCCGCCGGTGCCGCATCCGCCGCCGAGACCGAGGACTGCGTGCTCGGGATCCTGTGCGCCGAGGAGTCGCCGGCCCCGTCCCCGACGCCCACGCCGACGGAGGAGCCGACCGGCATCCCGACGGGCCTCCCGACGGACCCGCCGTCGACCGAGGAGCCCCCGGTCGAGCCCACGGACGAGCCCACCGAGCCGACCGAGGACCCGACGGACGAGCCGAGCAACCCGGGCAACGGCAACGGCAACGGTGGCGGGAACGGTGGCGGCAACGGCAACGGTGGCGGCAATGGCGGTGGCAACATCGCCGACCCCGCCGGCGGTGCCTCCACCCAGGAGCAGGGCTCCTCGGCCCTCACCGACACCGGCTCGGACAACACCCCGGCCCCGCAGGCCCAGGCCGGCGGCCCGGAGCTCGCCGAGACGGGTGCGGCCCAGACCACCTTCCTGGTGATCGGCGCCGCCACGATGATCGCCGGCGGCGTCGGCTTCCGCGTCCTGCCGCGTCTGATGGGCGGCCGGGGCGGCGCTGCCGCCTGACGGCAGCCGCGCCCGCACGGACCGTGCGCACAGCGCTGAGGGCCCGGAGCAGCACGCTCCGGGCCCTCAGCCATGTGATGTCCGTCTGCGGGCGGCTCCCGGATGGCCAAGCCGTCCGGGGAGCTACGCCGTCACGCCGTCTGGTGCGCCAGCAGGGCCACGGCCGCGATCAGCACCGTCAGCAGGGCGATCAGCGCCATCGGGCTCAGGCCCGCGAGGAAGTTCTCCTGCTGCAGGCGCTCGCGGTTCGCGCGGCACACGGGGCAGCGGCCCTCGCTCACGGGGGCCGCGCAGTTCGCGCACACCAGCCGGTCGTACGTCATGCGCTTGCCCTCCTTGCGACGGTTCCACGTGTCCAACGTTCGTGGGGGCGGGAATGTTCCCCCTCCACTCTGCCAGGTTCCCGCGGAGGGCGCGCGCCGCTCACCCGGTTCCCGCCCCGCCGGGGGGACGTACAAAACGGCACAACCGATGCGCAACCGCGACCGGTGACTGCGGTGCCGTGCCCGGGTCGCGTATGGTCACGCTCATCTACCCCCGGCGACCCGTGGTGCATCCGTGATCCGATTCGACAACGTCTCCAAGGTCTACCCCAAGCAGACCCGCCCCGCCCTCAGAGATGTCTCCCTGGAGGTCGAGAAGGGCGAGTTCGTCTTCCTCGTGGGGTCCTCCGGCTCCGGAAAGTCCACCTTCCTGCGGCTGATCCTCCGCGAGGAGCGGTGCAGCCACGGACAGGTGCACGTCCTGGGCAAGGACCTCGCCCGCCTCTCCAACTGGAAGGTGCCGCAGATGCGGCGCCAGCTGGGGACGGTCTTCCAGGACTTCCGGCTGCTGCCGAACAAGACGGTCGGCGAGAACGTCGCCTTCGCGCAGGAGGTCATCGGCAAGTCGCGCGGCGAGATCCGCAAGTCCGTGCCGCAGGTGCTCGACCTCGTCGGGCTCGGCGGCAAGGAGGACCGGATGCCCGGCGAGCTGTCCGGTGGTGAGCAGCAGCGCGTCGCCATCGCGCGGGCCTTCGTCAACCGGCCGAAGCTGCTCATCGCCGACGAGCCCACCGGCAACCTCGACCCGCAGACCTCCGTCGGCATCATGAAGCTGCTCGACCGCATCAACCGGACGGGCACGACTGTGGTGATGGCCACGCACGACCAGAACATCGTGGACCAGATGCGCAAGCGCGTCATCGAGCTGGAGAAGGGCCGCCTCGTTCGCGACCAGGCCCGCGGCGTCTACGGCTACCAGCACTGAGACCGCTTCCCGAGATCCACGGAAAGGCATAACCAGCCGCCATGCGCGCCCAGTTCGTCCTGTCGGAGATCGGCGTCGGTCTCCGCCGCAACCTGACGATGACCTTCGCCGTCATCGTCTCCGTCGCCCTGTCGCTGGCCCTGTTCGGCGGGTCGCTCCTGATGAGCGACCAGGTCAACACCATGAAGGGCTACTGGTACGACAAGGTCAACGTCTCGATCTTCCTCTGCAACAAGAGCGACGCCGAGTCCGACCCCAACTGCGCCAAGGGCGCGGTGACCGAGGACCAGAAGAAGCAGATCAAGGCCGACCTCGACAAGATGGACGTCGTCCAGACGGTCACGTACGAGTCGCAGGACCAGGCGTACAAGCACTACAAGGAGCAGTTCGGCGACTCCCCGCTGGCCGCCTCCCTCACGCCGGACCAGATGCAGGAGTCGTACCGCATCAAGCTGAAGGACCCGGAGAAGTACCAGGTGGTCGCCACCGCCTTCAACGGCCGGGACGGCGTGCAGTCCGTGCAGGACCAGAAGGAGACCCTGGACAACCTGTTCAAGCTCCTGGAGGGCATGAACTGGGCCGCGCGCGCGGTGATGGCGCTGATGCTCGTCGTCGCCCTGATGCTGATCGTCAACACGGTGCGCGTCTCGGCGTTCAGCCGGCGGCGCGAGACCGGCATCATGCGCCTGGTCGGCGCCTCGGGCTTCTACATCCAGGCGCCGTTCATCATGGAGGCCGCGGTCGCCGGACTCATCGGCGGCACCCTCGCGTGCGCCTTCCTGCTCGTCGCGCGGTACTTCATCATCGACCACGGACTGGCCCTGGCGGATCAGCTCACACTGATCAACTTCATCGGCTGGGACGCCGTCCTGACCAAGCTGCCGCTCATCCTCGCCACGAGCCTGCTGATGCCCGCGCTGGCCGCGTTCTTCGCGCTGCGCAAGTACTTGAAGGTGTGACGCATGCCAAGAGGGGCCGTACGGTCAACGGACCGTACGGCCCTTCCCCTTGTCCTAGACTCACCGGCATGTCAGGTCGTGACCCGTTCTGTCAGCCCCGTCGCATCCGCCGTGGGGCCGCCCTGACATTGGTCTTCGCCAGTGTGCTCGTCGCCGGTGCGGCCACCGGCGCGCTGCCCCAGGGCGACCGGAAGCCGGCGCCGGACGAGGCCCGTTCGGCGAGTCCGGCCGCGCGCCGCGCGGAGATCAGCAGGGCGGCCGAGGAAGCCATGGCGGACGGCAAGTCCCCCGTGGAGGCCGCGCAACGCGCCGTCAGCCGCAGCGGCGACCGCTGGGGCGCCGTCTACTCGGAGGGCGAGTACGAGGAGTTCGAGGACGCCCTCGACGGCCAGTACACCGGCGTCGGCCTGTGGGCCCGCAGTGAGCGCGACGGCCGTATCGAGGTGACCAGGGTGCGCGTCGGCTCGCCCGCCGCCACCGCCGGTATCCGCCCCGGGGACGTGCTGCGCAGCGTCGACGGCCACAGGACCGACGGACGGCCGGTCACCGAGGTGGTCTCGTTACTGCGCGGGGACGCCACCGACGCCCCCGCCGGCACCACCGTCCGCCTCGGCCTGGAGCGCGGCACGCGCGCGTGGACCGAGACGCTGCGCCGGGCCCAGCTGTCCACGGACTCGGTCACCGTCCGCGAGAGCGCGGGACCGGTCACCGTGATCGAGGTCGCCACCTTCACCAAGGGCTCCGGCGAGCAGGTCCGCTCGGCCGTCCGGCAGGCCCCGCCCGGCGGCGTCGTCCTCGACCTGCGCGGCAACTCCGGCGGCCTGGTCCGCGAGGCCGTCACCGCCGCCTCCGCCTTCCTCGACGGCGGCCTGGTCGCCACCTACGACGTCGACGGCGCCCAGCGCGCCCTGCACGCCGAGCCCGGCGGCGACACCACGAAACCCCTGGTCGTGCTTGTCGACGGCGGCACGATGAGCGCGGCCGAACTCCTCACCGGAGCCCTGCAGGACCGCGGGCGCGCGCTGGTCGTGGGCTCGCGCACCTTCGGCAAGGGCTCGGTCCAGATGCCGAGCCGGCTGCCCGACGGCTCCGTCGCGGAGCTGACCGTGGGCCACTACCGCACCCCGTCCGGCCGCGGGGTCGACGGCCGGGGCATCACGCCCGACCTGGAAGCCGGCGAAGGGGCCCTCCAGCGGGCCGAGACCGTCCTGCGGGGCCTGGCGACCTCCTCGTAATCCGCTTCCCGCCGACCCCCTCGGTGGTGCGAAAATGGGCGGCACTATGGCTAAGGAAAAAGGGCGCAAGCTGATCGCGCAGAACAAGAAGGCGCGGCACGACTACCTCGTCATCGACACCTACGAGGCCGGTCTGGTCCTCACCGGGACCGAGGTGAAGTCCCTGCGCCAAGGACGGGCGTCGCTCGTCGACGGCTTCGTGCAGCTCGACGGGAACGAGGCGTGGCTGTACAACGTGCACGTGCCGGAGTACACCCAGGGCACCTGGACCAACCACAGCGCCCGCCGCAAGCGGAAGCTGCTGCTGCACCGTGCCGAGATCGACAAGCTGGAGTCGAAGTCGGGCGAGACGGGCCACACCATCGTGCCGCTCGCGCTGTACTTCAAGGACGGCCGCGCCAAGGTCGAGATCGCGCTGGCGAAGGGCAAGAAGGAGTACGACAAGCGGCAGGCGCTGCGGGAGAAGCAGGACCGCCGGGAGGCCGACCGCGCGATCGCGGCGGTGAAGCGGAGGCAGCGCAGGGCGTAGGGAATACGCTGGCACCGACCTGCGTTGGTCACGTACGATGGTGCTCGCACCCCACAGCGGGTACGCACCCCTCTCCGGAGGGGATTGTCAACACAACATGGGGATGATCGGTTTCGACAGCGGCTGTCGAAGCAGGGGAAGCGTGTCGAGGAAGCGGCAATGATCTCGTAAACCATATGTCGCAAAAAATAATCGCCAACACCAAGCGCGATTCCCAGTCCTTCGCCCTCGCTGCCTGATAAGCAGTGACTGAAGGACCCTAATGGGTGTCAGCCCGGGAGTGTTCCCGACCCGGATCCTGGCATAAGCTAGGGAACTAAACCATCGAGCCCGGTCACGGGGCTCGATGGGAAATCAAACAGTGACTGGGCCCGTCGGCGACTTGTTCGCGTGATCGCCGGGGCCGAGAAAATCGCAGCGAACTGCACACGGAGAAGCCCTGGTTCTGCACCGTTGGACGCGGGTTCGATTCCCGCCATCTCCACTCATCCCATGTGGGCGAAGGCCCCGTCGCTTCCGAGCGGCGGGGCCTTCGTCATGCGCGGCCCGTGCTGCCCCGCTCCGTCAGCCGCGGCGGCAGCAGGGTCGTTTCCGGCACGGGCGGGCCGGTCCGTTCGCGCAGCAGGAGTTCCACCCCGAGCGTGCCCAGCTCCGCCGAGGGCACGGTGACGGCCGAGACCGTGTCCGGGACGTCGGTGCCGACGGCCAGGACCGACAGGTCCTGGGGGATGCGCAGGCCGCGTTGCCGGAAGGCCGTGAGCAGCGGGACCAGCAGCGCGTCGTTCTGGACGACCACGGCCGTCGGGGCGGGACGGGCGCGCAGCAGTCGCTCCGCGAGCGCCTGGGCCGCCGCCGGTTCGGCCGGGTGCACCGAGGACGCCAGGCGGTGCCGGTCGGCGGCTGCCGTGAAGCCCTCGACCAGGCGGCGCGCCGAGGCGGTCTGGCGCAGATAGACCTCCGGCGGCGGGCCGGCCAGGGCCACGGCGCGGTGGCCGAGGCGGGCCAGGTGGTGCACGCACGCCTCACCCGCCGCGCGGTAGTCCAGGTCGACGCAGGGCACACCGGGCGGGTCGGCGGGCAGGCCGACCAGCACGGCGGGGCGGCGCAGGGAGCGCAGCAGGGGCAGGCGCGGGTCGTGCAGACCGACGTCGACGACCAGCAGCGCGTCCGCCGGGACGTGTCCGCCGAGGCGGTCCAATCCCTCCTCGTGGGTGAGGAGCAGCACGTCGTGGTCGTACCCGCGGGCCGCCGTCACCACCGACTGCGTCAGCCGCATCACCGCCGGGAGGTGGACGCCGCCGCGCAGCGGAGCCGCCACGGCCAGGACGTGCGAGGCGCCGTGCGCCGACGGGTCCGGCCGCGGACGGTAGCCCAGCTCCCGGGCGGCCTCCTCCACGCGCCGCCGGGTGGCCGCCGAGATGGGGCGTTTGCCGCTCAGCGCGTACGACACGGTGCTCGGGGAGACCCCGGCCCGGCGCGCCACGTCCGTGATCCTGACCATCAGGCCGACTCCGGCACCGGGCGGGCGCACCGGACCGCCGCCCGACCCCGGCGGCGGCCGACGACCGGACTCCCGGGACCCGCCGACCCGCCACGCAGGGCCCGGCCGGGCGGCTCGTCGCGCAGGGTTCGGCCGGGCGGCGGCTCGTTGGGCGGGGCCGGGTGGGGGCGCGGTTGGGCGTGTGGTGTCCGGTGGGGTGGCGGTTGGGCGTGCCGTATGCGGTGGGGTGGCAGCTCGTCGCGTGGTGCCCAGCCGGGCGGTCGCTGCGGCTCGTCGTGTGGTGCCCGGTGGGGTGGCGGCTCGTCGTGTGGTGCGCAGCCGGGTGGCTCGTCGCGCAGGGTTCGGGCGGGGGGCGGCTCGCCGCGCCAGGTCCGCCGGGTGTCTCCGTGGTCGTGGTCGTGGTCGCGGTCGTGGTCCGCGGGCCGCTCGCCCTCCGTCGCGGCCCCGGACCGGAGCCGGTCGTCCCGTGCGCCGGCCAGGAGCACCGCGCCCGCCCGGACCGGCAGCGGCACCCGGGTGAAGCCATGCCGCTCGTGGGCCCGGCGTGGGCCGGTCACCGCCGCCGCATCCGCCGCGGTGACACGCGCCCGCGGCAGCCGGCAGCCGTCGGTGGAGTTCATGGGGGTCCCTCACTGTCCCGGTGGCCCGACGTCGAAGCGCTTCGACGGACGAACGTATGCGGGGTGCGAGAGGGCGTCAATGGGGTCTGCGGTGATCGGTGAAGCGGTTCGATACACCGGCCAGGGTGAGGACGAGGGCCAGGGCGGCGGCCGCCACCGGGATCGCGTAGCCCGCCGCCGCCGACGCGTGCTCCACCGTCCAGCCGCCGAGCGCGCTGCCGCCTGCGATGCCGCCGAGCAGGCCGGTCACCGCCAAGGTCATGCCCTCGTTGAGCCGGCCCTCGGGGGTGTGCCGCTGGACCAGTGTCATGGTCGTGACCATCGTCGGGGCCGTCGCCATCCCGGCCACCAGCAGGGCCGCCGCCAGGATCGGGAGGGACCCGGTGAGCGCGGCCGCGAGCAGGGGCAGGGTCAGCAGCGCGGTCATCGCGGCCACGCAGCGGGCGAGCCGCCTCGCGGGCGGCCCGGCCGGTCCCGCGGCGCCGTAGAGCAGGCCCGCCGCGCAGGAGCCCGCCGCCTGGAGGGCCAGCACGGCACCGGCCGCCGTGCGGTGCCCCGAGGCGTCCGCGAAGGCGAGTGTGACCACCTCGGTCGCGCCGAAGATCCCGCCCATCGCCAGGCAGACCGCGAGCAGCGGGGGCATGCCGGGGGAGCGCAGCGGCGCCTTGCCGGGTAGGTGCCGCCGGACCGGCGGCTCCGTCGCGCGCCGGCTCGTGAACAGCACCATGCCGGTCAGCAGCAGCACCGCGCCGACGAGCGTGCCCGCCTCCGGGAACAGCACCCCACAGAGGAAGGCCGCCAGCACCGGGCCCAGCATGAAGCACAGTTCGTCCGCGGCCTGCTCGAAGGAGTTGGCGGTGTGCAGGCCCTTCGGGTCGCCGGCCAGCAGGTGGGCCCAGCGGGCCCGGGACATGCCGCCGGTGTTGGGGGTGGTGGCGGTGGTGGCGTAGGAGGCGAACAGGGTCCAGTCCGGGGCGTCGTGGCGGACGCAGAGCAGCAGGGAGAGGGAGCCGAGGACGGCGATCACCGTGGCGGGCAGCGCCACCCGGGCCTGGCCGTGGCGGTCCACGAGCCGCGCGGTCCACGGCGCGACCACGGCGGTCGCCGCGAGCCCCGTCGCCGTGACGGCACCGGCCAGGGCGTACGAGCCCCGCGTCCCGGCGATCATGACGACCGCGCTGACGCTGAACATGCCCATCGGCAGCCGGGCGATCAGGTTCCCGGCGGTGAAGGCCCGGGTGCCGGGCAGGCGGAACAGGTCGCGGTAGGGGGCGAGATGCGGCATGTGCCCACCGTCGCCCGGCGGTGATCAAGCCGTCCAACACCTGTTCGATACAGACTCACGCACCCGGGTTGTGAATCCCGCACCGGGGCACCGCCCCGCCGGCCAGGGAGCACCGCCCCGCCTGCCAGGAGCACCACCCCGTCGGCCGGGCCGAAAACACACTGGCGGAAAACGTTCGCTCCTTGTTCTTCATACAGCGATATGGAGATTCCTAATGCTCCTCATCGCGCATGGAAAAGATGTTGATTCGGGAAAATCCTTCACTCGTTTGCCGCGCATCCGCCGAAGTGGGCCGACGGTTAGTCGGTACATGACCGAGGCGACCAGGAAAGACGGCTGGGCGGTAACGCTCGGCCCATACACCTACATTCCGGCACCGGCGCACTCGTCCGCCACCGTCAACGGCACGCTCACCAGAGGCGGTTGTCCGGTCACGCTGCAGGTGACCGAACCGGTGCTGCGCGATTTCATCGACGCCATGAGCGACCTGGAAAAGGATCTCGCCCGACGGTGGATCAGTGCGACGGAATGGCCCGCTTTCGCCCTCGCGGAATAGCGGGCCACGTCATGTACGACAACGGAATCGAGGGTACCGGACGGCACCGGGCGCCGACCCGGGATTTCATCACCCCGCTGACTCCGCCGGACCCCACCTGGGACCCGGCCGAGGAACTGGCCTTCATCCTCGAAGAGGCCCTCCAGCAGGAGGCGACGCGCGTCCCCGTGCCGCGCGACGAGCCACCGCCCGCGGCAGCCGCGGAACCCGTCCCCGCGCCCGGCGGCGAGCGGATGAGACGGCTCCAGGACATCACCGAGGAGCTCCCGCCCGTCCGGGACGTCCCCCGGCGCCACCGCAAGGTGCGCACCCGCAAGGCCCCGCGCCTGCTGCGCACCACCAGTTTCCTCGTCGCCGCCCTGGCGGCCGTGATCGCCACCGCCGTCAGCCTCCTGAGCGGCATGGTCGCCTACGACCCGCTGCGCCTGGTCGCCGCGTCCCCGGCGGAACGCGGCCTGCGCACCTGGTGGCCCCTGCTGGTGTACGGACCCTGGCTGGTGGCCTCGCTGTCCGTGCTGCGGGCCGCGCTGCACCAGCGCCGTGCCGCGCACTCCTGGACCGTCGTGCTGGTCTTCTCCGGCGTCGCCGTGCTGCTCTGTGTCGCCCAGGCGCCCAGGACCGTGCTCGGCACGGCGGCGGCCGCCCTGCCCGGCATCGCGGCACTGGCCTGCTTCCAGCAGGTCGTCCGGCAGATCACCCTGACGCGTCCGCCCGTACGGTCGGTGCCCCGGCACCGGGTGGGCCAGACGCCGTCGCCCGCCGCGGGGGACGCGCCGAAGGGCGAGAACGAGGCCCGGGGACAGCTCGCCGACCCCTGACCCGCGCGCCGTGGGCCGCTGTAGGTTCACGGCATGCCCGCCCACCTGGACCCGCGTCTGCTGCGCGCCTTCGTCACCGTCGCCGAGGAACTGCACTTCACGCGAGCCGCGCTCCGCCTCCACCTGGCGCAGCAGGCGCTCAGCCGGGACGTGCGGCGGCTGGAGCGGGAACTGGGCGCCGAGCTGTTCGTGCGGACCACCCGGCAGGTGACGCTCACCCCCGACGGGGAGCGGCTGCTGCCGTACGCCCGGCGTGTGCTGCGGGCCCAGGACGACCTGCTCGCCGCCTTCGGCCAGGCCCGGCCCCTGCTCGTCGACCTCAACTCCCCGGGCCTGGTCACACCGCGCCGCGTGCTGCACCTGGCACGCGAACTCGCTCCCGGCCACGAGCTGATGGCCCGCTACGAGAGCGGCCTGACCTGGGCCGCCGGTGAACTGCTCGCGGGCCGGCTGGACGCGTCGTTCGGACGGTTCGCCGGACTGGACCCCGCCCTGCGGACCGGGCTCGACCACCAGCCGGTGCGCTACGAGCCGATGGCGGTCGTGCTGCCCGAGGACCACCGGCTCGCCGGGGCGGCGGAGGTGCCGCTCGCCGAGCTGGCCGGCGAGACCGTCTACGCGGGCGCCGGCAATCCCCGCACACCGGAGTGGACGGGCCTGGCGCGGCTGCTCTTCGAGGGACGCGGGATCGAGCTCGCGCCACCCGCGCCGCTGGCCGTCGGGGAGGAGGAGTTCCAGCGGATCATGGCAAGGACGCGCCACCCGGTCCTCGCCGTCGTCGGATTCCCCGTCCTGCCGTCGACCGTGCTGCGGCCGCTGGTCGATCCCGTGCCGTTGTCGCCCGTGTCGCTGGTGTGGCGCAGGGGCCTGACCCACCCCGCGTTCGACGCGCTGCGCCGGGCGGCGGCCCGCCTCGCGGCACGGGAAGGGTGGCTGAGGCGGCCCTCGGGGGGATGGATTCCAGCCGCCGATCATGTCGTGATGGCGTCTCACGACTGACACGATTCGACACGGCCCACACACAGAACCTGCGCGTGCGCTACATTCGACGCCTGAGCACGGTGTGGTAATAGGGGGCGCTCGGACGGGTGGGGGCCCGGTCCGACGACGGGTGCTCAGGTCGAAAGCGCACCTGGAACCATCCCGTGGGGGGAAGTGCGTGCGCGTGACAAAGTGGCGAGAAGACGCCCAACCCGAATGGCCCGAGGCCGCTACGGCGACCGGTGAACTCACCGCGGACGGCACAGGCCGGGACCGCAGAGCCACGCAGGTCTTCACCGAGGACGACGTCCGGGTGACCGGCGCGCGCCTGCCCGCCGGCACCGAGATCCTGCGCGGCATTCCCCGGCAGAGCGAGGGCGAGGCCGACTCGCTTACCGCGGTGCCCGCCTCCCAAGGGGCCCGGCCGGCCGTCCGCGATCCCTGGCAGGAGCCGGGCGAGGGCGACCCGGACGGACCCGGTTCCGCTCCCGGCCCCGCCGAGCACACGCATGATCCGCACGAGGTCACGGTCCAGCTCGACGCCGTGCAGCTCGGGGACGGCTTCGTCCGGCAGGTCAAGGAGGGCCCCGGTCTCGCCCCCGCCGCCGACCGGCCCGTCTTCGTCGACGAGTCCGGCCGCCGCAGCCGCCGTTTCCGCCGGATAGGCATGGCCATCGCACTGGTCTGCGGCGTCTACGCCGTCGTCATCGTCGCCACGCTGATGTCGGGCAACTCCAACGCGCCCTGGCTGCCCGTGCCCGGCCAGAAGGAGAACCCGCCGGCCGGGCAGGTCGACAGCCCGTCGCTGCCCGCGGAGTCGGCACCGGCCACCGGTACCGACGCGACCGCCCCGAGCGGCACGCCCACCACCGGCGAGACGACGGTGCCCTCGTCCGGCCCCAGCGCCCTGCGGCCGGAGGCCACCGCCGGCTCCGGCCGTTCCGGCACGTCCGCCGATCCCACGCCGACCGCGACCCGGAGCACACCCGCCCCGGGCACCGGCGCCACCGCCCCGGCCCCGAGCAAGCCGGCCGACCCGCCGAGCACGCCGGTCACCGATCCCACGCCCACGGGCGGCACCTCGCCGGAGCCCACCACGACCACGGGAACCGGCGACGGCGGAGGCGACCCCGACACGGTGGCCGGCGGCCCGGCGGAGCCCGTGCCCGTCACCGGGACACCGGCGGCCTAGCCCCGCCGTCGTCGACGACGGCCGCCGTGTGACCTCCGGCCCGCCGGGCCACGGCCGGGCGGCGGCGCCGGGAGCGCTCCGGGCACATCGCCGGTACGACGCCCCGGGCGTGCGGCCGCGCGGCAGGGACCCTGCCACCGCCGCGGCCCCAGGAGCGGGCGGCGGCACACCCCACCCCGCCCTCCGCCGGTGCCGTCCCGCGCCCCGCCCGCCCGTCCGGTGACACCGATCCGCGGCCCGGGCCGCCACCGCGCCGCGACCCAGACCCGAACTCCCGCCGCACCACCGTCCCCGCACCACCGTCCCCGCAGCACCCCGCATCGCACCACCTCGAGGTACCACCACCCATGGCATCCCCAGTCCGCCGTTCCGGGCCCGCGTCACGAGCCCGTGGGGGCTCCCGGCGCCGCCGCCTGCCCCTGCGTCTGCTGTTGCCCCTGCTCGTGCTCGTCGCGCTGATGGCGATGCTCATGCTGCGCGGCTACGTGCACAGCGAGATCCTCGCCGACCACCGCGTCGGTCCGCCCGCGGCCAACGACCGCGTCCCGCAGGACATCCTGAAGGGCGGACCCGTCATCGACACCCGGAACGGGCGCCCCACCAGCCTGCAACTGCCGGACCACGAGCTGGTCCTCACCTTCGACGACGGCCCCGACCCGAAGTGGACGCCGAAGGTGCTCGACGTGCTGAAGAAGCACGACGCCCGGGCCGTCTTCTTCATCACCGGCACCATGGCCTCCCGCTACCCGGACCTCGTCCAGCGCATGGTCGACGAGGGTCACGAGATCGGCCTGCACACCTTCAACCACCCCGACCTGTCGCTGCAGAGCAAGAGCCGCGTCGACTGGGAACTGTCCCAGAACCAGCTCGCGCTGGCCGGGGCGGCCGGCATCCGCACCTCGCTGTTCCGCCCGCCCTACTCCTCGTACGCCCGGAACATGGACAACAACTCCTGGCCGGTCACCGAGTACATCGGCAGCAAGGGCTACATCACCATCGTCAACGACACCGACAGCGAGGACTGGCGCCGGCCCGGGGTCGAGAAGATCATCAGCAACGCCACGCCGAAGGGCGGCAAGGGCGCCATAGTGCTGATGCACGACTCCGGCGGCGACCGGTCCCAGACCGTGGCCGCCCTCGACCGGTACATCAGGGGGCTGCAGGACGAGGGCTACCGCTTCCACACCCTCACCGGCGCCCTCCACGCCCCGAGCGCGCACACCCCCGTCGCCGGGCTGGAGGCGCTCAAGGGCGACGCCTGGGTCTTCCTGGTGCAGGCCTCCGAGAAGACGACCGACGTCCTCGTCGCCGGTCTCGCGGTCGTCGGCGTCCTGGTCTTCGCCCGCCTCGGGCTGATGCTGGTCCTCTCCGTCGCCCACGCCCGCCGCGTCCGGCGCAAGGGCTTCCGCTGGGGCGAGCCCGTCACCGAACCGGTGTCCGTGCTCGTGCCCGCCTACAACGAGGCCAAGTGCATCGAGCAGACGGTCCGCTCCCTGGTCGCCAGCGACCACCCCATCGAGGTGCTGGTCATCGACGACGGCTCCAGCGACGGCACCGCGCGCATCGTCGAGAACCTCGGCCTGCCCGGGGTGCGTGTCGTCCGCCAGCTCAACGCGGGCAAGCCGGCCGCCCTCAACCGGGGCATCGCCAACGCCCGCCACGACATCATCGTGATGATGGACGGCGACACCGTCTTCGAGCCCACCACCGTCCGCGAACTCGTGCAGCCCTTCGGCGACCCGCGCGTGGGCGCCGTCGCCGGCAACGCCAAGGTCGGCAACCGCGACTCCCTCATCGGCGCCTGGCAGCACATCGAGTACGTGATGGGCTTCAACCTCGACCGCCGCATGTACGACGTGCTGCGCTGCATGCCCACCATCCCCGGCGCGGTCGGCGCGTTCCGGCGCAGCGCCCTGGAACGGGTCGGCGGCATGAGCGACGACACGCTCGCCGAGGACACCGACATCACCATGGCCCTGCACCGCGACGGCTGGCACGTCGTCTACGCGGAGAAGGCCATCGCCTGGACCGAGGCCCCCGAGTCCGTGCAGCAGCTGTGGTCCCAGCGCTACCGCTGGTCGTACGGCACCATGCAGGCCATCTGGAAGCACCGCCGGGCCCTCGTCGACCGCGGGCCCTCCGGCCGCTTCGGGCGGGTGGGCCTGCCGCTGGTGTCGATGTTCATGGTCGTGGCCCCGCTGCTCGCCCCGCTGATCGACGTGTTCCTGCTGTACGGGCTGGTGTTCGGCCCGACCGAGAAGACCATCGGCGCCTGGCTGGGCGTCCTCGCCGTCCAAGGGGTCTGCGCGGCCTACGCGTTCCACCTCGACAAGGAACGCATGACCCACCTCATCTCCCTGCCGCTGCAGCAGCTCCTCTACCGGCAGCTCATGTACGTCGTCCTGCTGCAGTCCTGGATCACCGCCCTCACCGGCGGACGGCTGCGCTGGCAGAAGCTGCGGCGCACGGGCGCGGTCGGGCTGCCCGGGGGCGGGACCGCCGCGCCCCAGCAGCAGATGGACGGGAGGCCGGTCGCATGACCACGGCTCCCGCCACCGAGGCCCTGCCGGACCTGCCGAAGGAACAGAGCCCTTCGCCGAAGCCCGGGCGCGACCGCTACTTCGACCTGCTGCGCGCCGTCGCGCTGTTCCGTGTCGTGCTGTACCACCTGACCGGGTGGGCGTGGCTGCCGCTGGTGTTCCCGTCCATGGGCGTGATGTTCGCGCTGGCCGGCAACCTCATGGCCCGCTCGCTGAAGCGCCCGCCGGTCCAGGTGATCCGCGGCCGGATGCGCCGGCTGCTGCCCCCGCTGTGGCTGCTGGGCGTCGTCGGCGTCACCGGCATGGTCCTGCAGGGCTGGGGACCGGACGCGGACGGGCACCCCGGCTGGTGGTGGCTCCACCTCACCTTCTGGATCGTCCCGTTCAGCGACCCGCCGTACGCCGAGGGGCTGCCCGGCGTGCCCGGCCTCATCGGCGAGAACTGGGCGGCGGACCTCGCGGGGCCGCTCTGGTACATCCGCGCCTACCTCTGGTACGTCCTGCTGTCCCCGCTGCTGCTGAAGGCCCTGCGCGCCCTGCCCGTGGTCACGCTGTCCGCGCCGGTCGTCCTGGCCGTCGCCTTCGAACAGGGCTGGCTGACGCTGCCCGGCGAGCGGATCCCCTCGGCGCTCACGGACTTCTCCACGTTCGGCGCCTGCTGGATCCTCGGCATGGCCCACCAGGAGGGCATCCTGCGGCGCCTGCCGCGCTATGTCGTCCCGTCCGTGGCGCCCGTCATCGCCCTGGCTGGCCTCTGGTACGCCCTGCGCCACGGCTTCGGCACCGGCAACGACCTCGACAGCATGCCCCTGGCCCAGGCCCTGTGGTCCTTGGGCACGGTCCTGCTGCTGCTCCACGTCAGCCCGTCCTGGTCCGAATGGCCCCGCCGGCTGCGCCCCCTGGCCGGCACGATCACCCTGCTCAACTCCCGGGCCGTCACGATCTACCTCTGGCACAACACGTGCATCCTGATCGCCGCCACCCTCTGGGACCACCTGTGGGGCTTCCCGCTCCTGGAACAGAACGTCCCCGGCCTCCTGGAAAGCCCCTGGCCGGTCATGGCCCTGGTCTGGCTCCTCATCGGCGCGTGCGTCCTGGCCTTCGGCTGGGCGGAGGACCTGGCGGCCAGGCAGAGGCCTCGGTTGTGGCCGAGCGGTGAGCCTCGGGTGAGGGTTCGCGAGGGCCGCAGGCATGCCGCGTCCGGCGGCTAAGCTGAGCCGGCATCGACGGGGGCGGGCGATGAGCGGCCCTTGGCGAGGGTCCCTGTTCCGTCGCCGGTGAGAGAACGACAGTGAGACGAGCTCCGACATCCCAGCCGGCCGAGACGCGGGCGCCGGTCTTCGGGCTGATCACGCCCGAGGACTGGTACCGCGTCCCGCTGCTGCCCGCGGACCGCCGCGAGGCGTCCGTGCACGCCTTGATCAAGCGCCAGTTCATGGGGGTCGACGACCAGCCCGTGCTGCGCCGGAAGGCCGAGGAACACCTGCTCGGAACGGCCGAGGCAGCGGTCGGGCAGGGCGGCGTGGTGCTGTACCTGTCGTTCCTCGAGGCGGGCGGCATCCCGCTGTCCGCGTCCCTGCTGATCTCGCGCCTGTACGAGGAATTCGACGGCCTCGACGTCGTGGCGGCGCTGGCCGGGTCCGGCGAGGTCACCCTGGAAACGCTGCCCGCCGTCGGGCGGGTGGCCAGGGTGCTGCGCCGGGAGCGCGCGAAGCAGTCGCGCAAGCTGGGCTCCGAGTTCGAGGACACCGTCGTCGAGTACTTCGTGCCGGTCCCGGACCGCGAAGAGGTGCTGATGCTGACGTTCAGCACTCCGCTGGAGCCGATCGCGGACGCCATGGTGGAGCTGTTCGACGCGGTGGCCGGAACGCTGCGCTGGCAGCAGCGCGACGGGGAGCGGGCGGGGGAGGAGCGCCGGTGAGCAAGAAGCTCAGGGTCTCGACGCGGGATCTCGAGACGGCCGGGACCGGACTGCGGACGGTGGCGACCGAGCTGGAAGGGCTCGACAAGCTCATGGACGCCTACGACCGCCGGACCGTCGGCCATCAGACACTGCACGACCGGCTCCAGGAGTTCTCCGACGGCTGGGACGACAACCGCAAGAAGATGATCGAGGAGATCAAGGGACTCGGCACGCTCGCGAAGGAGGCCGGAAAGGCCTACACCGAGCTCGACACCGCGCTGTACGACGTGCTCACCGGCAAGAGGAAGAAGAAGTGACCCGCCCCGCCGCCCACCGGTGGGAGGTGCTGGGGGAGAGCGACGACCCCGTGCCCGGCGACGTCCACGACATGAAGGCCCTCGCCCGCCGGTTCACGGCCACGGCCGAGACCATCACCAAGACCGCCGACGCGCTGCGCCGGATCGGCAACCTGGAGAGCTGGGACTCCGAGGCCGGCCGTGCCTTCGCCGAGAAGGCGTCCGAGACGGCCAAGACGGTGAGCAAGGCCCACGACCGCTACGCGGACGCCGGTATCGCCCTCAAGGACTACTCCACCGACCTGGAGACCATCCAGGGCGAGGCCGACAAGCTCCTCACCCGGGCCGAGACGCAGCAGAACAGCCTGAGCACGGCCAAGAACAAGGCGGAGAACCCGCCCGAGGGCACGGATGACGCCGCCCGGCGCAGACTCGACAAGACGGTCACCGACCTCCAGGAGGGTCTGGACGGGCTGCGCGGGGAGCTCGCCAAGCTGAAGACCCGGCACAGGGAGGCCGGTGACAAGGCCGCCCGGCGCATTCACGACACCACCGAGGGCGACGGCCTGAACGACGGCTTGCTCGACGATTTGCGCGACACCCTGAAACTCGTCAGCGACATCACGGGGGCCATCGCCGCCGTCTGCGGGGTGCTGTCGCTGCTCGTCGGCTGGATTCCCGTGATCGGCCAGGCACTGGCGGGAGTGCTCGGCACCATCGCCCTGGTGATGACGGCGATCTCCCTGATCTGCCATGTGCTGCTCGCCGTCAACGGCGACGGCTCCTGGGGTGACGTGGCCGTCGACGTACTGGGTCTCGCCACGTTCGGCATCGGTCGGGTCTTCTCCGCGGGCGCCAAGGCCGCCGCCACCGTCGGCCGCAGCCGCGTGTGGACGGCGGCCACGCAGTACGTGCGCGGCTGGAACCCGGGCATGAACTCGGCCGCGCGCCGCGCGCTCGTCGAGTCCATGGTCGGGGCACGGGCCGGGGCACGCCCCGGAGCGGCCCTGCCCGACGTGGGCCTGAGAGCAGCCTTCCGCGGCCTGCCGAGCTCCTTCGCGAACGACCTGAGCACGATCCGCGGCAACTGGCGGGACCTCTTCAAGATCGGTGACAACTTCTCGGCGGCCCGTGATGCCTACACCGCCGCCGGTCCGCGCGGGCTGGCCAGCATGTACGCGGGGCCGGGCATGGTCGACGAACTCGCCCGGATCAAGAACATCGACCCGGCTGACCTGGCCTTCATCGGCACGCCGGACGCGTTCAAGCAGGCCATGGCGTACAACGTGGTGGGTCTCGGCGGCACCGGGACGGGATCGGCCTCCGACACCAAGAGCTTCATCGGCCTGTTCGGCGGCGAACCGGACGTTGACGTCACCGGCTCCGACGCGTCGCTGGCCGAAGCGGGAGCGCGGTCATGACGCGTTCGGAGGACTGGCGGGAGTGCCGAGTCGAGCTGCCCGCCCCGCACAACTGGCTGGTCCTGGATCTGCGGAGCGAGGAGCCCGAGGTTTGGGCGCGCACCCTCGCGGGAGAGCACCTCGGCGGTGACGTACCGGAGCAGTGGCGGGAGGCGTTCGCGACGGACCTGCTCTGGTACTGGGGCGCGGCTGTCCGGCAAGGGGCCCTGTGCGCGGCCGTACAGGCCCCGTGGAACGGGCCCGTCGTGGCGAGTTACACGGTGCGGGAGCTGACCGTCCCGCCGGAAGCCCGCACGGTGGAAGCGCTGCGAGCGGAAGTGGAGCAAGCGCAGGGCCCCTGCTTCGGTGACGGCCAGGTGCTCACCGAGGTCGGGCTGCCTGTGGGGCCGGCCCTGCGGGTGCACCGCCAGGAGCCCACCGATCCGCAGGCGGAGCACGGAACGGTCGTGGAGGGCATCGCCCACTATGTCCTGCCGCTCCGGTACCCCACGGCACTCGAGTGCCGACTGCTGTGGACGTCCCTGGGACTCGGCGCCGAGCTCGTCAAGGTCGCCGACGAACTCGCTGACTCACTGCGCCTGGTGTGACGCGGACGGACCGCGCGGCTTGCCGAACGTGTCGCCCAGACCGAAGCGCTCCCAGGGCACCATCGCGAGCGGCATCCAGCTGAACCCGACGGCGAAGACGGCGACCACCGTCGTGACCTGCGCCGGAAGGAGCCACCCCAGCTGGGCGACGAGGAACGACACGACCAGCAGGAGGATGTCGAAGGCCAGCACCGCCAGCACCTTGCGGACGGCGGCCGCGGGACCGACGCGGGGAGTCTCCGCGTTGCCCCGCACCATCCCGAAGAGGATCACCGGAAGCATCAGTCCGGTCAGCCCGCCGGCCGCGATACCACCGACGACCAAGGCGTGGTGCCCCTCGTCGGGCACCACGCTCGACAGGGGGCCCGTGTCCACGATCCTGCCGACCAGCGCCACGACCGCGAACGCGCCGAGCGTGGCCGTCGCCAGCACCGCGAGCACTCCCGCTCCGAAGGCGACGTTTCCGGCGGCGGAACGCTGCGGGCGCGGTGCCTTCGGCCGGCCGGCCCCCGACTCAGCGGACATGGACTCTCCCGTTCCCGTGTGGGTCCGCTAGAGGATAGCGGCCGACGGGGAACCGGCCGGGTTCGGCCGACCCCCCCGGGGGCGGCCCCATGCGGCGCTGATCGCGGAAAACCGGCACAACCTCTCATCCCGCCCCGGCCTGGGGTGAGAGCAAAGTTCCCTCGCGGTCACCCACCGGCACAGGCAGGAAACGCGCCCTCCCTACCTTCGGGACCAGTCACGCGAAGTACCACCGAGTCCCGGAGCACAGTGGAGGCGTCATGACAGGCCCCGGCACGGCACCCGCACCCCCGAGCAGGGGCGGCCGCTGGATCCAGCACTGGGATCCCGAGAACGAGGCGTTCTGGAAGGAGACCGGCGAGAAGGTCGCCCGCCGGAACCTCTACTTCTCGGTGCTGTCCGAGCACATCGGCTTCTCCGTCTGGACGATGTGGTCCGTGCTGGTGCTCTTCATGGGCCCCGAGTACGGGCTGACCCCCGCCGACAAGTTCCTCCTGACCTCGGTGGTCACGCTGGTCGGCGCCGTCGTCCGCGTCCCCTACACGTTCGCCGTCGCGATCTTCGGCGGGCGCAACTGGACGATCGTCTCGGCCGGCATGCTGCTGATCCCGACCGTCGCCGCGTTCACCGTGATGGAGCCCGGCACCTCCTTCTCCACCTTCCTGCTGGTCGGCCTCCTCGCCGGCGTCGGCGGCGGCAACTTCGCCTCCTCCATGACCAACATCAACGCGTTCTTCCCGCTGCGGAAGAAGGGCTGGGCCCTCGGCCTGAACGCGGGCGGCGGCAACATCGGCGTACCGGTCATCCAGCTGGCCGCGCTCGCGATCATCGGCGCCGGCGGCGGTCCGCGCGTGCTGCTCGGCGTCTACATCCCGCTGATCGTCGTCGCCGCGGCGATGGCCGCGCTGTTCATGGACAACCTGGAGAACGTCAAGAACGACACCGGGGCCGCCAAGGACGCCGCCCGGGACGCCCACACGTGGATCATGTCCCTGCTCTACATCGGCACCTTCGGCTCCTTCATCGGCTACAGCTTCGCCTTCGGCCAGGTCCTGCAGAACCAGTTCGGCCGCACGCCGCTGCAGGCCGCGTACGTCACCTTCCTCGGCCCGCTGCTCGGCTCCCTCATCCGGCCCGTCGGCGGCTGGCTCGCCGACCGCTACGGCGGCGCGAAGATCAGCCTGTGGAACTACGTGGCGATGGGCGTCGCGACGGCGGTCCTGATCAGCGCCTCCATGGAGAAGTCGCTGGCCCTGTTCACCGGGGCGTTCGTGGTGCTGTTCGTGCTCAGCGGGCTCGGCAACGGCTCGACGTTCAAGATGATCCCGGGCATCTTCCAGCACAAGGCCCTCGCCAAGGGGCTGGAGGGCGAGGCGGCCGCGGCCTACGGGCGCCGGCTCTCCGGTGCCTCCATGGGACTCATCGGCGCGGTCGGCGCGCTCGGCGGCGTCGGCATCAACCTCGCCTTCCGCCAGTCCTTCCTCTCGTACGGCTCCGGCACCGGCGCGTTCGTCGCCTTCCTGGCCTTCTACGTGGTGTGCTTCGCGGTCACGTGGGCCGTATACCTTCGGCGCACCGCCCCCCGGGTGCCCGCCACATCGGCGGCCTCGGAGGCGAAGCCGCAGCTCAGCTACGCCGAGGTGTGACGTAACACCGGCGACATCCAGCCGATCCGGGCCTGTCACGAGCCGTTGACAGGCTCGATCGGCATGCGGGTGCGCCGTACGCGGACAAGTGCGACGAGCAGTGGACGGACAGTACGACGAGCAGTGCACGAGCAGTTCGACGACTCGAGTGCGGGACGAGAGCCATGTACCAGGAAGAACGACGACCGGACCACGGGCCACTGGCGGGATTCACCGTCGGTGTGACGGCCGCGCGCCGGGCCGATGAACTCGGGGCGCTGCTGCAGCGGCGCGGTGCCGCCGTCCTGCACGCCCCCGCCCTGCGGATCGTGCCGCTCGCCGACGACAGCGAACTGCTGGCCGCGACGAAGGACATCGTCCAGCAGGCACCCGACATCGTGGTCGCCACGACCGCGATCGGCTTCCGCGGCTGGGTGGAGGCCGCCGACGGCTGGGGCCTGGGCGAGGACCTGCTCTCGCGGCTGGGCGGCGTGCGGATCCTGGCGCGCGGGCCGAAGGTGAAGGGCGCGGTCAGAGCCGCCGGGCTGACGGAGGAGTGGTCGCCGTCCTCGGAATCGATGGCGGAGGTGCTCGACCGGCTGCTGGAGGAGGGCGTCGAGGGGCAGCGCATCGCGATCCAGCTGCACGGTGAGCCGCTGCCGGGGTTCGTGGAGGCGTTGCGGGTGGGCGGGGCGGAGGTGGTCGGGGTGCCGGTGTACCGGTGGCTGCCGCCGGAGGACCTCGGCCCGGTGGACCGGCTGCTCGACGCGACGGTCTCCAGGGGCCTGGACGCCCTCACGTTCACCAGCGCCCCGGCGGCGGCCTCGCTGCTGTCCCGGGCGGAGGAACGCGGGCTGCTGCCGGAGGTGCTGGCCGCGCTGGGCCACGACGTCCTGCCGGCCTGCGTGGGACCGGTCACGGCCCTGCCGCTGCAGTCCCGCGGCATCGACACGGTCCAGCCCGAGCGCTTCCGCCTCGGGCCGCTCGTGCAACTGCTCTGCCAGGAGCTGCCCGCGCGGGCGCGCTCGCTGCCGGTCGCCGGGCACCGGGTGGAGATCCGCGGGCACGCCGTGCTGGTCGACGGCGAGCTCAAGCCCGTGCCACCCGCCGGCATGTCCCTGCTGCGTGCCCTGTCCCGCCGCCCCGGCTGGGTCGTCTCCCGCGCCGACCTGCTGCGTGCCCTGCCCGGCTCCGGCCGCGACGAACACGCCGTCGAGACGGCCATGGCCCGCCTGCGCACGGCCCTGGGCACGCCCAAGCTGATCCAGACGGTCGTCAAACGCGGCTACCGCCTGGCCGTGGACCCGGCGGCGGAAACGAAGTACGCGGACGCGTGAGCCGCGCCGGGGGTTGAGCGGAAACACGCCGAGGAGCGGACCCGGTCACACGGCGGCGACCTGCGGACGGCCCGGCCGACCCGCCCTGAAGCGGTGCCCTGCGGGAGGCGTGCCGGGGGTGGGGGCGAGGGCTGGTCCCCGGGGGAGCCGGGCCGGGCGATGGTGGACGGCCAGCCGGGCGGGGCCGTGGTGGACGGCCGTCGGGCTCGCGGGGTGGTGGCCGGGTTGCCGGGTGGGCGCGGGGTGGTGGGTGAACGGCCGTCGGGCGCTGCCCGGGGTGGTGGGTGGTCGGCCGTTGGGCGGCTGCGGGGTAGAGGGCGTCCGGCCGTCGGGCTCACGGGCTGTGCAGGGGCGCCGGTGGGTGGTTGCGGGGTGGCGGGTGGACGGCTGTCGGGCTCGCGGGGTGGTGGCCGGGTTGCCGGTGGGCGCGGGGCGGTGCTGGGAGCCGCGTGGCGTGTCATGTGGCCAGCGACGGCTCGACCGGGCTCGGCCTGGACATCGTGCGCTGGCGGATCGCCAGGTGGACCACGTGGTCCATGTGACTCAGGTGGCTCAGTGGCCGAGGTGGCCCAGGTAACCCGTGGCCCAGCGGTCCAGCGGCCCAGTGGCCCAGCGGCCCAGCGGTCCAGGGGCGGGGCCGGGTCGCCGGGCGGTGAGGGGGCCGGACCGCCGGACCGCCGGGTGGCACGGGATGTGGCCGGGCGTTGGACGGCTGCGGGTGGCGTGGCCGGGCCGCCCGGGCTCGAGGTCGGCGCGGGCCTCTCGGCCGTGCGGGCGGCGCCCGCACCGGGCTGCACGCCTCCGGGACGCCACAGCGTCCCTTCCCGGCACCGACACCGCACCGCGCCTTCCGGACACGACCCTCCCGGGGCCCGTCGACGGTGGCCGCCCCGGGCGGACCGGCCCGGGGCGGACCGGCCCCGGGCGGACCCGCTCGTCGCGCCCGCCCCCGCGCGAGGTCTTTCCGGCGCGTCGCCGGGCAGGCACTGTAAGAGGGGAACGGTTGCGGAGCCCTCTCACTGGCGTCTCACCGACCTAGGCGGTGACAGGCACATGGCACTGGGTACAGCCACGGCCCCCTACGAGCTGCGGTTCGACGCCGGGCGGATCTGCCTGGATCTGCTCTCCACCACGCACCCGCAGGAGCGGCTCGACTCCGTGCCCGTGCTGCGCGCCTGGATCACCGGCTCCGGGCTGGTGCCGCCGGGCACCGCCCTGACCCACGCCGACGCCACCTGGCTCGCCGCCTTCCGCGAACTGCGCGCCCAGATCGACCGGTTGGTGCGGGGCTGGCCGGGCACCGGCGTGGCGGCCCACGACTTCGCGCTCGCGCGCGTCAACGACCTGGCCCGTGCCGCGCCTCCCGCCCCGCGTGCCGTACGCGGTGGAGACGGGCAGCTCGTACGGCAGTTGGACGCTCCGCCCGACTGCTCGGCCCTGCTCGCCTCCGTTGCCCGGGACGCCGTGGACCTGCTGACCGACCCCGTGGCGCGGGCGGCCCTGCGCCAGTGCGAGGGCGACAACTGCCGCATCGTGTACCTCGACACCTCGCGGGGACGCCGCCGGCGCTGGTGCTCCAGCGAGGTCTGCGGGAACCGCGAACGCGTCGCACGGCACCGCCGCCGCGCGGCACTCGCCCGCGCCTGAAACGGAATTGAGTGGTCCGTGCACGGAAATCCCGTGTCCTGAATGCGACTTCTGCGCCCGCGCGGCCGAAGTGATTTCGATTACACGCCGTTTACCTACGCCCCCGTAGGGAAGCCCCGGCGTGATCTTGCCAGTGTGGTGGAAATGTAAAGAACGCGGGGTGGGAATGTGACCCCATGTCCCGCTCGTCACGTCACTTCGAAGAAATCTGCCACGTTCCTTTGAACGCCCAACGGCTCGCTTCCGTACGGCTTGTCGAGCGACCGACTGGGGGAACCCCCGGACATCGGAGGTGGGCGTGCGCAAGGATTCCGTCGTGGCCAATGAACGAGCACCGAGGGCCCGACATCGCATGTCCCAGCCCTCGGAACCCGACGAGGAGCTGATGCGTGCGCTCTACCGCGAACACGCCGGACCCCTGCTGGCCTACGTTCTGCGCCTGGTCGCCGGAGACCGGCAGCGCGCCGAGGACGTCGTGCAGGAGACGCTCATCCGTGCCTGGAAGAACGCCGGTCAGCTCAATCGGGCGACCGGATCGGTACGCCCCTGGCTGGTGACGGTCGCCCGGCGCATCGTCATCGACGGCCACCGCAGCCGGCAGGCCCGGCCGCAGGAGGTCGACCCGTCGCCGCTGGAGGTCATCCCCGCGGAGGACGAGATCGACAAGGCGCTGTGGCTGATGACTCTCTCGGACGCACTCGACGACCTGACCCCCGCTCACCGGGAGGTGCTCGTCGAGACGTACTTCAAGGGGCGTACCGTCAATGAGGCGGCCGAGACCCTGGGCATACCCAGCGGAACGGTCCGCTCCAGGGTGTTCTACGCCCTGCGTTCGATGAAGCTGGCACTGGAGGAGCGGGGGGTGACGGCGTGATGAGTGTTTACGGGGGTAACCAAGGGTTCGGTACGGGAGGCATGGGTATGTCTGGTCCCATGCAGGGATCTCCGGTGCCGAACGAGCACGAGACCGTCGGTGCCTACGCCCTCGGCATCCTCGACGACGCCGAGGCCACCGCGTTCGAGGCCCACCTCGCCACCTGCGAATGGTGCGCCCAGCAGCTCGACGAGCTGGCCGGCATGGAGCCGATGCTCGCCGCCCTCGCCGACCTGCCCGGCTCCGGCAGCACACCCGCGATCGGCGAGTCGCTGTCCGCGAAGCCGCGCCCGCGCCTGGTGGAGAAGCTGGTCGACGAGGTCGCCGACCGCCGCGCCCGCAAGCGCCGCCGCAGTCTCTACATGGTGGCCGCGGCCGGCGCGCTGATCGTCGGCGGTCCCTTCGTCGCGGTCGCGACGAACGGCGGCGGCGGTGACAGCGGCGGCACGGAGCAGCGCCCGCTCGCGGTGAGCCCCGCCAAGGACGCGTTCGACCGCATCTCCGACAAGATCTCCGCCACGGACCCGGCCACCAAGGTCTCCGCGACCGTCGCCCTCCAGAAGAAGGACTGGGGGACCGGCACGGTCCTGGAGCTGAAGAACGTCAAGGGCCCGCTCAAGTGCGCCCTCGTCGCGGTCGGCAAGAACGGCGAGCGGGAGACCCTGTCCTCCTGGTCCGTCCCGAACTGGGGCTACGGCGTCCCGGACGCGAAGACGGAGAAGGCCAAGGAACCGCTGTACGTCCAGGGCGGCGCCGCCTTCGAGCCGAACGAGATCGACCACTTCGAGGTCGTGACCTTCGACGGCAAGCGGCTGGTCGAGGTCGACGCGTAGCCTTACCGGGTCCCCTTCGCGTACGGTGGACGGCTGCCCAGCACGTCAGAAGGGGGCCCGGTGGCCGCTCAGGCTCAACAGGAGACCGCGCTCGAAGACTCTCGGAGAGCCCGCGAGATCGGCGTCGAACAGGAACACCTGGACCGGGTGTACCGGCGTCTCGAGGAGAAGATCCACGAGGCGGAGTTCCTGATGAACGACGCGGCCCAGCGCGGCCAGGTCGGCACGCCCGGCGCGCTCGCCGAGCGGGACGCCCAGGTCTTCCGCGCGGGCATCCACCTCAACCGGCTCAACAACGAGTTCGAGGACTTCCTCTTCGGCCGTATCGACCTGCTGCTCGGCAAGGACGGCAAGAAGGGGCCGGACGGCGCGTACACCGCCGTCGAGCCGGCGGAGGGCGCGGTGCGCCCGGACAACACCGCCGACATCGCCGAGACCCTGCACATCGGCCGCATCGGCGTGCTCGACCAGGACTACGCACCGCTGGTCATCGACTGGCGGGCCCCGGCCGCCGCGCCCTTCTACCGGTCGACGCCCGTGGACCCCGGCCGCGTCGTCCGCCGCCGGGTCATCCGCTCCAAGGGCCGCAAGGTCCTCGGCGTCGAGGACGACCTGATGCGCCCCGAGCTGACGGCCTTCCTCGACGGCCGGGAACTGCCCGCCATCGGCGACGGCGCCCTGATGGCCGCGCTCGGCCAGGCCCGCGGCCACTCCATGCGCGACATCGTCGCCTCCATCCAGGCCGAGCAGGACCTGGTCATCCGCGCCCCCGCCGCCTCCGTGACCTACGTCGAGGGCGGCCCCGGCACCGGCAAGACCGCCGTCGCCCTGCACCGCGCGGCCTACCTCCTCTACCAGGACCGGCGCCGCTACGCGGGCGGCATCCTGATCGTCTCGCCGACCCCGCTGCTCGTCGCCTACACCGAGGGCGTGCTGCCCTCCCTCGGCGAGGAGGGCCAGGTCGCCATCCGCGCCATCGGCTCCCTGGTCGAGGGCGCCGAGGCCACGCTGTACGACTCCCCGTCCGTCGCCCGCGCCAAGGGCTCCTCGCGCATGCTCAAGGTGCTGCGCAAGGCCGCGCGCGGCGCCCTGGAGCTGAACGATTCACCGGCCCGGCTGCGCGTGGTCGCCTTCGGCCGGCGCCTGGAGCTGGAGGCCGGGGAGCTCGCGGGCATCCGCCGCGCCGCGCTCGGCGGTACCGCCCCCGTCAACCTGCTGCGCCCGCGCGCCCGCAAGCTGCTGCTCGACGCCCTGTGGGAGCGCTCCGGCGCGGCCGGCCGGCACACCGACCCGGAGCTCGCCGCCGAGCTGCGCTCCTCCTTCGACGAGGACGTCAGCACCGAGGACGACTTCCTCGCCTTCCTGGACGCCTGGTGGCCGGAGCTGACCCCGGCCGCCGTCCTGGACGCCATGGCCGACGAGCGGCGCCTGGGCCGCTGGGCCCGGCGGATCCTCAACCCCGGCGAGGTCCGCAAGGTCGCCCGCTCCCTCAAGCGCGAGGGGCACTCCGTGCACGACATCGCGCTGCTCGACGAGCTCCAGGCCATCCTGGGCGCCCCGGCCCGCCCCCGCCGCAAGCGCGAAGCCGACCCGCTGGACCAGCTCACCGGCCTGGAGGAGCTGATGCCGGTGCGCGAGGAGAGCCAGCGCGAGCGGGCCGAGCGGCTCGCCCAGGAGCGCGTCGAGTACGCCCACGTCATCGTCGACGAGGCCCAGGACCTCACCCCGATGCAGTGGCGCATGGTCGGCCGCCGCGGCCGGCACGCCACCTGGACGGTCGTCGGCGACCCGGCGCAGTCCTCCTGGTCCGACCCGGACGAGGCCGCCGAGGCCCGCGACGAGGCCCTGGGCACCCGCCCGCGCCGCCGCTTCGAGCTCACCGTGAACTACCGCAACCCGGCGGAGATCGCCGAGCTCGCCGCGAAGGTCCTCGCCCTCGCCATGCCCGGCTCCGTCGCCCCGAAGGCGGTCCGCTCCACCGGCGTCGAGCCGCGCTTCAGGATCGCCGGGGAGAGCCTCGGCGCCACCGTCCGCGACGAGGCCGCCCGGCTGCTGGAGCGCGTCGACGGCACGGTCGGCGTGGTCGTCGCCATGCAGCGCCGCGAGGAGGCCCGCCGCTGGCTCGCCGGACTCGGCGACCGGGTGGTGGCGCTCGGCAGCCTGGAGGCCAAGGGCCTGGAGTACGACGCGACGGTCGTGGTCTCCCCGGCGGAGATCGCCGACGAGTCCCCGGCCGGACTGCGGGTGCTCTACGTCGCACTGACCCGGGCCACCCAGCAGCTCACGGTCGTCTCCGCCGAACGGGACGAGCCCGACGCGGCGGGTGTACCCGACCTGCTCAGGGACTGAGGCGGGGGACCGCAACCCGTTACCCACTTGCCGGCGAAATGAACCACCGGTACGGGAATGGCCTTACGGGATCCGTTTGTTAGCCTGGAGGTGGCACCGGCCCGATCCAAGCCCCCGGGCCCAACCTTCGTCGCTACGAGCGACCACTTGCCGCGAGGCGAGCATGGCGGGTCGGTGCCACTGACTCACCGGAAGAGGCCCACGTCAGCGTGACGTGGGTCTCTTTTCGCTGCCCGTTCCGCGAACAAAACGTTCGCAATCGAGGGCGGCTACCCGCTACCGAGTGGTAGGTGCGACGATCGGACGGCACAACTCAGCGTCAGGTGAAAGCAGAGGAAGTCGGCCATGGCAACGGCGCCCAGCGTCTCCTACTCGATGACGGTCCGGCTGGAGGTGCCCGCGAGCGGAACCGCCGTCTCGCAGCTCACCGCCGCCGTGGAGTCCTCCGGAGGCTCGGTGACCGGCCTCGACGTCACCGCGTCCGGTCACGAGAAGCTCCGCATCGACGTCACGATCGCGGCCTCGTCGACCGCGCACGCGGACGAGATCGTCGAGGAGCTCCGCCGCATCGAGGGCGTCACCCTGGGCAAGGTCTCGGACCGGACCTTCCTCATGCACCTCGGCGGCAAGATCGAGATGGCGTCGAAGCACCCCATCCGCAACCGTGACGACCTCTCCATGGTCTACACGCCGGGCGTGGCCCGCGTCTGCATGGCGATCGCCGAGAACCCCGAGGACGCCCGCCGCCTCACCATCAAGCGCAACTCCGTTGCGGTCGTGACGGACGGTTCCGCCGTGCTGGGCCTGGGCAACATCGGCCCCAAGGCCGCGCTGCCGGTCATGGAGGGCAAGGCCGCGCTGTTCAAGCGGTTCGCCGGCATCGACGCCTGGCCGATCTGCCTCGACACCCAGGACACCGACGCGATCGTCGAGATCGTCAAGGCGATCGCCCCGGGCTTCGCGGGCATCAACCTGGAGGACATCTCCGCCCCGCGCTGCTTCGAGATCGAGGCCCGGCTGCGCGAGGCCCTGGACATCCCCGTCTTCCACGACGACCAGCACGGCACCGCGATCGTCGTCCTGGCCGCCCTCACCAACGCGCTGCGCGTCGCGGGCAAGGCGATCGAGAACATCCGCGTCGTGATGTCCGGCGCCGGCGCGGCCGGTACGGCCATCCTCAAACTGCTGCTCGCCGCCGGAGTGAAGAACGCCGTCGTCGCCGACATCCACGGCGTGGTGCACGCCGGCCGCGAGGACCTGGTCGACGCGGCCCCCGGCTCGGCGCTGCGCTGGATCGCCGACAACACCAACCCCGAGGGCCTGACCGGCACGCTCAAGGAGGCCGTGCGCGGCGCCGACGTCTTCATCGGCGTCTCCGCCCCGAACGTCCTCGACGGCGACGACGTGGCCGCCATGGCCGAGGACGCCATCGTGTTCGCGCTCGCGAACCCCGATCCCGAGGTCGACCCGGCAATCGCCCGCCAGACCGCGGCCGTTGTGGCCACGGGCCGCTCCGACTTCCCGAACCAGATCAACAACGTGCTGGTCTTCCCGGGCGTCTTCCGCGGTCTGCTGGACGCGCAGTCCCGCACGGTCAACACGGAGATGATGCTGGCCGCCGCGACCGCCCTCGCGAACGTGGTGACCGAGGACGAGCTCAACCCGAACTACATCGTCCCGAGCGTCTTCAACGACAAGGTCGCGGGCGCGGTGGCCGGTGCGGTGCGCGAGGCGGCCAAGGCGGCCGGCGCGACGGCGAGCAGCCCGTCCGCGGTGTGAGGACGGGGACGTCCACGGCCGTGTGGTGAGGGGGCCGTCCTGGGCCCTGTGAGCGGTCCGGGACGGTTGGTCCGGGGCCTGGTGAGCGGCCCCGGGGCGGGCTGTCCCCGGACTGTGAGCAAGCCCACGGCGGCCGGGAGACCGGCGCGTCGCACGACCCCCGTCAGCAGCGGAGCTATCGTGGCGGCCAGGCTCAGGCCCTCTTTTCGTGTGACTCCCCAAGGGTGTTCTCACGACTCCTGCGGGTGCCGGATTGGCTTTCCCGCCGCAGGTAGGGGCAGGATGCGTCCCTGGGCGCGAGGGTCTGACGACGGACCCGGGTCCGGGGACTCATCGAGGACCCTGGCAGCATCGGCTTCGATCTGACGCCTCAACGGCAAGATGAACACGGGAGTAACAACATGAACCGCAGTGAGCTGGTGGCCGCGCTGGCCGACCGCGCCGAGGTGACCCGCAAGGACGCCGACGCCGTGCTGGCCGCGTTCGCCGACGTCGTCGGCGACATCGTCTCCAAGGGGGACGAGAAGGTCACCATCCCCGGCTTCCTGACCTTCGAGCGCACCCACCGTGCCGCTCGCACCGCCCGCAACCCGCAGACCGGCGAGCCCATCCAGATCCCGGCCGGCTACAGCGTGAAGGTCTCCGCGGGTTCGAAGCTCAAGGAAGCCGCCAAGGGCAAGTAAGCGTTCCGTCGCGTGCGCCGTGGGCAACTGCGGGCCGCCTGTGGCTGGTCGCGCAGTTCCCCGCGCCCCTTCGGGGCGCGTGAGCCCGCCGAGAGCCGCGTGAAATGCCGAGGGGCGGCCACCTGGACCAGGTGGCCGCCCCTCGGCGTGTACGGGCCTCGCGGGACTAGCCGAGCGCCTTGCCCGGCAGTTCGACCTTCGCGCCGAGCTCGACGAGCTTCTCCATGAAGTTCTCGTAGCCGCGGTTGATCAGGCCGATGCCGTGGACCCGGGACGTGCCCTGGGCCGCCAGGGCCGCGATGAGGTACGAGAAGCCGCCGCGCAGGTCGGGGATGACCAGGTCGGCGCCCTGGAGCCTGGTGGGGCCGGAGACGACCGCCGAGTGCAGGAAGTTGCGCTGGCCGAAGCGGCAGTCGGAGCCGCCCAGGCACTCGCGGTAGAGCTGGATGTGCGCGCCCATCTGGTTCAGCGCGGACGTGAAGCCCAGGCGGGACTCGTAGACCGTCTCGTGGATGATCGACAGACCCGTGGCCTGCGTCAGGGCGACCACCAGGGGCTGCTGCCAGTCGGTCTGGAAGCCCGGGTGGACGTCCGTCTCCAGCGCGATGGACTTCAGCTGCCCGCCGGGGTGCCAGAAGCGGATGCCCTCGTCGTCGATCTCGAAGGCACCGCCCACCTTCCGGTAGGTGTTCAGGAACGTCATCATCGACCGCTGCTGCGCGCCGCGGACGTAGATGTTGCCCTCGGTCGCCAGCGCCGCCGACGCCCAGGACGCGGCCTCCAGCCGGTCCGGCAGGGCGCGGTGGTTGTAGCCGCCGAGCTGGTCCACACCGGTGATGCGGATGGTCCGGTCGGTGTCCATCGCGATGATCGCGCCCATCTTCTGCAGCACGCAGATGAGGTCCTCGATCTCCGGCTCGACGGCCGCGTTGGACAACTCCGTGACGCCCTCGGCGAGGACGGCCGTCAGCAGCACCTGCTCGGTCGCGCCGACGGACGGGTACGGGAGCCGGATCTTCGTGCCGCGCAGCCGCCGGGGCGCCTCCAGGTACTGGCCGTCCGCCCGCTTCTCGATCTTCGCGCCGAACTGCCGCAGCACCTCGAAGTGGAAGTCGATCGGCCGGCCGCCGATGTCGCAGCCGCCCAGGCCGGGGATGAAGGCGTGGCCGAGGCGGTGCAGCAGCGGGCCGCAGAACAGGATCGGGATTCGGCTGGAACCGGCGTGGGCATCGATGTCAGCGACGTTCGCGCTCTCCACGCGCGTCGGGTCCATCACCAGTTCGCCGGGGGCGTCACCCGGACGGACCGTCACACCGTGCAGCTGCAGCAGACCCCGTACGACTCGCACGTCGCGGATGTCCGGAACATTGCGCAGCCGGCTCGGAGCGCTGCCGAGCAGCGCCGCCACCATGGCCTTCGGTACGAGGTTCTTCGCACCGCGGACACGGATCTCGCCCTCCAGCGGGGTTCCGCCGTGGACAAGCAGGACATCGTCGTTGACGGTCATGAATCTCGCGTTCCGTGGAGTCGGGCAGGGGCCAGGAGGGAAAGGGTAATCGCCCTCCACCCCCCTTCTGTAAGCCTGAGTCGGACCCAGCCACGTCATAGCTCTGTCACAACACGAACCGTTCCGTGCCGGGCACGTGGGGTCACGATCACCTTCGTGCGCTCGGGGCGCACCGGTGCGCCCTGAGCTGCGCGCACTCCGGACGCCCGCATCGCTCCCCACGGAGAGGGAAGATGCGGGATCATGTCTGGCATGACCGAGGTGTCCTCGCTCACAGGGCGGTTGCTCGTGGCCACACCCGCCCTGGCGGACCCGAACTTCGACCGCGCGGTGGTGCTGCTCCTCGACCACGACGAGGAGGGCTCCCTCGGTGTCGTCCTCAACCGCCCCACCCCGGTGGACGTGGGCGACATCCTGGAGGGCTGGGGGGATCTCGCCGTCGAGCCCGGCGTGGTCTTCCAGGGCGGCCCGGTGTCGCTGGACTCGGCCCTCGGGGTCGCCGTCGTCCCCGGCGGCGCGGCCGGGGAGGCCGCCCCGCTGGGCTGGCGCCGGGTGCACGGCGCCATCGGCCTGGTGGACCTGGAGGCCCCGCCGGAGCTGCTGGCCTCGGCCCTCGGCTCGCTGCGGATCTTCGCGGGGTACGCCGGCTGGGGCCCGGGCCAGCTGGAGGACGAGCTGGCCGACGGCGCCTGGTACGTCGTCGAGTCCGAGCCCGGCGACGTGTCCTCACCGTCCCCGGAGCGGCTGTGGCGCGAGGTGCTGCGCCGCCAGCGCAACGAGCTGGCGATGGTGGCGACGTACCCCGACGACCCTTCGCTCAACTGATGCGTGTGAGCTTCAGTACCCTTGGGCCTATGAGCACTCTCGAGCCCGAGCGCGGGACTGGTACGGGGACCCTCGTAGAGCCGACGCCGCAGACCTCCCACGGTGACGGTGACCACGAGCGCTTCGCCCATTACGTCCAGAAGGACAAGATCATGGCGAGCGCCCTCGACGGCACCCCCGTCGTGGCGCTGTGCGGCAAGGTCTGGGTTCCGGGCCGCGACCCGAAGAAGTACCCCGTGTGTCCCATGTGCAAGGAGATCTACGAGTCCATGGGCTCCGGCGGCGACGACAAGGGCAGCGGCAAGGGCGACAAGTAGGCCGCGCAGGCCCGGTCCGCGCGGCGTAAAGCCTCCAGGGTGCGTTTTGTGCGCCCTGGAGGCTTTTGTGCTGTCCGGGCGTTGCACGGGGTGCGTCCGCCGGTCACAGAGTGGTTGAGACCTCTTGTCGGCGTGTTCATGCAGTCCTTAGCCTCCGAGGTGTTGTGCACAGCGAAACCTTCATTGCGCATGTTGCAACACCCTCTCGGAGGAGCACTCCATGAAGCTGTCCGTCCGTCTCGTCGGCCTCAGCGCGCTCGCCGCCCTCCTGGCCACCGCCTGCGCCCCCCAGACCTCCGGCAACACCTCCTCCGACAAGGACGAGAAGACCGGCACGCTGCGCGTGTGGCTCTTCCAGGAGGTCGGCAACACCCCCAAGGAGAAGGTCGTCGACGCGGTCGTCGCCGACTTCGAGAAGGCCCACGAGGGCACCGAGGTCAGCGTCGAGTACATCCCCATCGACACCCGCGCCCAGCGCGTCAAGGCCGCCTTCAACGACCCCGCCTCCGCCCCGGACGTCATGGAGTACGGCAACACCGACACGGCCGGATACGTGAAGGACGGCGGACTCCTCGACGTCACGGAGGAGTTCGGCGACTGGACCGAGGCGAAGGACACCGACCCGACCGCGCGGCAGTCGGTCACCGTGGACGGCAAGGTCTACGGCGCGCCCTTCTACGTGGGCGTGCGCGCCCTGTACTACCGCACGGACGTGTTCGAGGAGCTCGGCCTGTCCGTCCCGAGGACGATGGCCGAACTCGCCTCCACCGCCCGAGAGATACGCAAGGCCAAGCCGGAGCTGTACGGCCTGGTCGTCGGCGGCGCCTACACCTACGGGGCGATGCCGTTCGTGTGGGCCAACGGCGGTGAGATCGCACGCGAGGAGGGCGGCACGTACGCGTCCGGCATCGACAGCCCCGAGGCCCGCAAGGGCATCAAGGCGTACACCTCCCTCTTCGGCGACGACAACTGCCCGGCCGCCAAGTGCGCGGGCATGGGCGGCAACGACACGATCTCCGCGTTCGCCGCGGGCAAGGCCGGCATGGCGATCGGCGGCGACTTCAGCCACACCGCCGTCGAGGCCGGCAAGGTCAAGGGCAAGTACGCCGTCGTCCCGCTGCCGGGGGTGAAGCCCGGCTCGATCGCTCCCGCCTTCGCCGGCGGCAACAACATCGGCGTCCTGAAGAGCACCTCGCACCGCACGCTCGCCGTGCAGCTGATGCAGCGGCTCGCGTCGAAGAGGACCCAGGCCGAACTCTTCGACGCGATGGGCTTCCTGCCGACCTTCACGGACGTCCGCCAACAGGTCGCCCGCGAGGAACCCTTCGTGAAGCCCTTCGTCGAGACCCTCTCGGCCGGCACCAAGTTCGTCCCCGCGTCCCCCGCCTGGGCCCAGATCGACTCCCAGCTCGTCCTGCCGACCATGTTCCAGGAGATCATCAGCGGCCGGAAGGACGTGGCCCGGGCCTCCGGGGACGCCGCGAAGAAGATGGACGCGGCGTTCGGCTCCGCGGGATGAGCGGGATGAGCGGGATGAACGACCGGTGGGAGCGGGCGGCGGCCGACCCGGCCGGTGCGGCCGCCGCGGACCCGGCGGGACAGGACGCGACGACGACCGGGACGGCCGGGCCGGCCGCGCACGGGGCCGCCGTGGGCGGGGGCGAGCGGGCCGGGGCCGGGCCGGTGGGAGACGTCCCGGTCAGTGACGAGGAAGGTGACCGCCCGGGAGCCGGCCCGGGCGGCTCCGAGCCCGGCTCGCTCGCCCGCCGCCCCACGGCGCCGATCGCCGCGCCGGTCGGACCACCTTCGGGCCGCTCCCCCGATCCGGTAGTGGCTGGAGCCACCGGGCCCGATCCCGCCGTGAGCGGGCCCGCCGCGACCCGGGCCGCCGAGCCTGACCCCGTCGCGGTGGTGTCCGCCGGGCCGGTTTCCCGTGTGGATGGGTCCGACGGGCCCAATACCGGCGTGGGCGGGTCCGCCGAGTCCGACCCCACCGCGGTGGCGTCGGCCGACGTGGGCGGGTCCGCTGAGGCTGACCCCGCCGCGGTAGCGTCCGCCCGGCTGGATTGTGCCGTGGGTGGATCCGGCGGGCCCGGTCCCGTGGCGATGGTGTCCGCCGGGCCGGTTTCCCCTGTGGGTGGGTCCGGCCGACCCGAACCCGTCGTAGGCGGGTTCGCCGAGGTCGGATCCGGCCTGGGCGGGTTCGCCGAGGTCGGATCCGGCCTGGGTGGGTCCGCCGAGGTCGGATCCGGCGTGGGCGGGTCCGCCAAGGGCGAGTTCGCCGTGGCCGGGGTGGTCGGCGAGGTTCGTGGTGCGGCGGGGCGGTCGGCGGAGGGAGGGGGGCGTCGGCGTACGGGCGGTTCCTCGCCGCTCGTGTCGGGCGGGTGGACACCCTGGCTCTACCTCGCACCCGCGCTCGTCGTGCTCGGCGGGCTGCTCGTCTACCCGATCTACCAGCTCGGGCTGATCTCCCTCTTCCAGTACACGCAGGCGCAGGTCAGCGGCGGGGAGCCGGCCACCTTCGAGGGGTTCGGGAACTACGCCGCACTGTTCGGGGACCCGCAGTTCTGGCAGGTGCTGCTCGCCACCGTGCTGTTCGCCGCTGCCTGCGTCGTCTCCACACTCGTGGCCGGATGCGCCCTGGCCGTGCTGCTGACCCGCGTGCGCGCCGTACCGCGCCTGGCGCTGATGCTCGCCGCGCTCGGCGCGTGGGCGACCCCGGCCGTGACCGGCTCGACGGTGTGGCTGTTCCTCTTCGACCCGGACTTCGGCCCGGTCAACCGGATGCTCGGCCTCGGTGACCACTCGTGGACGTACGGCCGGATCAGCGCCTTCTTCCTCGTCCTGCTCGAAGTGGTGTGGTGCTCCTTCCCGTTCGTGATGGTGACCGTCTACGCCGGCATCCGCGCCGTACCCGCCGAAGTGCTGGAGGCCGCCTCCCTCGACGGCGCCTCGCAGTGGCGGATCTGGCGCTCCGTCCTCGCCCCGATGCTCCGGCCGATCCTGGTCGTCGTCACGATCCAGTCGGTCATCTGGGACTTCAAGGTCTTCACACAGATCTACGTCATGACGAACGGCGGCGGCATCGCCGGCCAGAACCTGGTCCTCAACGTCTACGCCTACCAGCAGGCCTTCGCGTCCTCGCAGTACGGCCTCGGCTCCGCGATCGGCGTCGTGATGCTGCTGATCCTGCTCGCCGTCACCCTCGTGTACCTGCGGCTGCTGCGCCGGCAGGGGGAGGAACTGTGAATCTTCTTCGCGCCCGCGTGCGCCGCCCGGGCCGGCTGGCCGCCGAGGCCTCGGCGCTGCTGATCGCCCTCGTCGTCGCCTTCCCCCTCTACTGGATGGTGCTCGGCGCCTTCAAACCGGCCGGGGAGATCGAGTCCAGCGAGCCCAGGCCGTGGACGCTCGCGCCCTCCCTGGAATCCTTCCGGCGCGTCTTCGGGCAACAGGAATTCGGCCGCTACTTCCTCAACAGCCTCGTCGTCGCGGGCAGTGTCGTGATCGCCTCCGCGCTGATCGCGTTTCTCGCCGCGACCGCCGTGACACGATTCCGTTTCCGCCTGCGGACCACCTTGCTGATCATGTTTCTGGTGGCCCAGATGGTGCCCGTGGAAGCCCTCACGATCCCCCTGTTCTTCCTCATGCGGGACGCCGGTCAGCTGAACACGCTGGGTGCGCTGATCCTGCCTCACATCGCCTTCTCGCTGCCCTTCGCGATCTGGATGCTGCGGGGGTTCGTGAAAGCCGTTCCGGAGGCGCTGGAGGAGGCCGCCTACATCGACGGGGCGAGCCGGGCGCGATTCCTCTGGCAGATCCTTTTCCCCCTGGTCCTGCCGGGTCTCGTGGCCACCAGCGTGTTCTCCTTCATCTCCGCCTGGAACGACTTCCTGTTCGCCAAGTCGTTCATCATCAGCGACACTTCCCAGTCGACGCTGCCGATGGCACTGCTGGTCTTCTACAAGCCCGACGACCCCGACTGGGGCGGGGTCATGGCCGCTTCCACGGTGATGACGATTCCGGTGCTGGTCTTCTTCGTACTCGTACAGCGGCGCCTGGTCTCCGGACTGGGCGGAGCGGTGAAGGACTGACGTGACTCCTTTCGGCGTAACTCCGTCCGGCGCGACCCCTGTCGCGGACCTGATTCCGGCGCCCCTGCGCATCGGCACCGCCGACGGACCGGGGTTCGTCCTCGACGCGGACACCGGCGTCGAGGCGGGCCCCGGCGCCGGGCAGGTCGCGCGGTGGCTGCGGGCGACCGTGGGCGCGGCGACCGGCCTGCCGCTGGACCCGCACACCGGCGACACCGGCGGGGCGGGCCGTCTCCGCCTGCGCGTCCGGCCCGGCCTCGGCGGGCCCGAGGCGTACCGCCTCGCGGTCGGCGCCGACCGGGTCCTCATCGAAGGCGGGAGCGCCGCGGGCCTGTTCTGGGGCGCGCAGACCTTCCGGCAGCTCCTCGGCCCCGAGGCCTTCCGCCGGGCCCCGGTGTCCGGGAAACGGGCCTGGGACGTGCCCGCCGTCACCGTCGAGGACGCTCCCCGATTCCGCTGGCGCGGCCTGATGCTCGACGTCGCCCGGCACTTCACGCCCAAGGAAGGCGTCCTGCGCTACCTCGATCTGATGGCGGCGCACAAACTCAACGTGTTCCACTTCCATCTGACGGACGACCAGGGCTGGCGCATCGAGATCCGGCGGCACCCGCGGCTGACGGAGATCGGCTCCTGGCGGGCCCGGACCAAAACCGGCCACCGGGCCTCCCCTTTGTGGGAGGAGAAGCCGCACGGCGGCTACTACACCCAGGACGACATCCGGGAGATCGTCGCCTACGCCGCCGAGCGGCATATCACCGTCGTCCCCGAAATCGACGTACCCGGGCACTCGCAGGCCGCCATCGCCGCGTACCCGGAACTGGGCAACACCGACGTCATCGACACCTCCGCGCTCTCCGTCTGGGACACCTGGGGAATCAACCCGAACGTACTCGCCCCCACTGACACCACCCTGCGCTTCTACGAGGGCGTCTTCGAGGAGGTACTGGACCTGTTCCCCTCGGAGTTCGTCCACATCGGCGGCGACGAGTGCCCCAAGGAGCAGTGGCGGCGGTCCGCGGCCGCCCAGGCGCGCATCCGGGAACTCGGGCTCGCGGACGAGGACGAGCTCCAGTCCTGGTTCGTCCGGCACTTCGACATCTGGCTCGCCGCGCGCGGGCGCCGGCTGATCGGCTGGGACGAGATCCTGGAGGGCGGCCTGGCCGAGGGCGCGGCCGTGTCCTCCTGGCGCGGCTACGCCGGAGGCATCGCCGCCGCCCGGGCCGGCCACGACGTCGTCATGTGCCCCGAGCAGCAGGTGTATCTGGACCACCGTCAGGCGCCCGGCCCCGACGAGCCGGTACCGATCGGGTGGGTGCGCACCCTGGAGGACGTCTACCGGTTCGAGCCCGTTCCCCCGGAGCTGACGCCGGAGGAGGCCCGGCACGTGCTGGGCACCCAGGCCAACCTGTGGACCGAGGTGATGGAGGACCAGGCGCGCGTGGACTACCAGGCGTTCCCCCGGCTGGCCGCCTTCGCCGAGGTCGCCTGGAGCGCCCTGCCCGCCCCCGCGGAACGGGACTTCGACGGGTTCGAGCGCCGGATGGCCGCCCACTACCGACGGCTCGACGCCCTCGGCGTCGCTTACCGGCCACCCGCCGGCCCGCTGCCGTGGCAGCGGCGGCCCGGGGTGCTCGGCCGCCCGATCGACGGTCCGCCGCCCCGCCGGTGACACCGGCCGCCGCTACCGAACAGCTCGAACAGGCCACGGAAAAAGCGTACAAGGGTCACCCAAAGTGCCAATCGGCACGCATTGGTGAACCTGTGCGAAAACGGACCATCTCCCCGGTGAGGTGGGCGAATGCCTCCTAGCGGACCCGTGTCTTCGGCTCTCGCCAAGATGTGCCAGAGTTGCCACGTCCGCCCTGTCAGCACGTACCGTACGGCAGCACAGGTGGGACCAGGTGGGGCAGCGGGAAGGGGCAGCCGGTTTGACCACGCACGCACCGCAGGCGGCGCAGGCCGTCACGCTGCCCACGACGCTGGACGAGGCCGTCGCGGCACTCACCGCCGTGCCCGCCGCCGTGCCCGTCGCGGGCGGCACCGACCTGATGGCCGCCGTCAACTCCGGGCAGCTCAGGCCCGCCGCGCTCGTGGGCCTCGGCCGGATCAGCGAGATCCGCGGCTGGCAGTACCAGGACGGCCACGCGCTGCTGGGCGCCGGGCTCACGCACGCGCGCATGGGCCGCCCCGACTTCGCGGCCCTCATCCCGGCGCTCGCCGCCGCCGCGCGCGCCGCTGGCCCGCCGCACATCCGCAACGCGGGCACTCTGGGCGGCAACATCGCCTCGGCCGCCCCCACCGGCGACGCGCTGCCGGTGCTGGCCGCCCTGGAGGCGACCCTGATCATCGCGGGCCCGGCCGGAGCCCGCCGGGAGATCCCGGTGTCGCACCTGCTCGCCGGGATGGACATGCTGCGCGCCGGCGAACTCATCGGCTACGTGCGCGTGCCCCTGCTGCACGCCCCGCAGGTCTTCCTGAAGGCCACCGGCCGCACCGGCCCGGGCAGGGCGGTCGCCTCCGTGGCGCTGGTCCTGGACCCCGCGCGCCGGGGCGTGCGCTGCGCGGTGGGCGCCATAGCGCCGATGCCGCTGCGCCCCCTGGAGGCCGAGCAGTGGGTCGGCCGGCTCATCGACTGGGACAACAGCCGCACACTCGTCCCCGAAGCCCTCAACGCCTTCGGGGAGTACGTCGCCGCGGCCTGCATCCCCGACGCGGCCCCGGGCGAGGACGGCACCGTCCCACAGCTCCCGCCCGCCGTACTGCACCTGCGGCGCACCGTCGCCGCGCTGGCCCGACGAGCACTGGGGAGGGCGCTGTCGTGACCGACGACCAGCACGGAGAGGGCATGCCCCGGGGCGGGAGCCGCTGGGACCCGCTGCCCCAGGGCGAGTACGACGACGGCGCCACCGCCTTCGTCGAACTGCCCGAGGGGGGCGTCGACGCCCTGCTGGCCGCCGACAGCCCGCTCGCCGCGCCGGGCCACGGCTACGTACCGCCGCAGATAACGGTCGCCCCCGCCACGACCGCGGGCACCGACCCGGCGGCCACGGGCACCTGGCCGGTGCCCGGCGCGCCCGTCGACGGCGCCCAGTGGCACGACCCGCACGCGGCGCACCAGCAGGGCCACGACGCCGGCGAGCAGCCGTACGGCGGCTCAGAGGCGCCCTACGGCACGCCGCCGTACGGTTCCGGCACGGCGCCGGGCGGGCACGGCGCGGACGACCGCTTCACGTACGACCCGGGCGTCACCGGGCAGTGGCACTTCGAGGAGTCCGCACCGGCGCAGCCCGCGCCCGGCCATGACGTGACCGGGCAGTGGTCCATCCCCGTCGCCGGGGGAGACCTGCCGGACGAGTCGGGCGAGTTCACGACGTCGTCGCTGGTCGAGCAGTGGGGCGGCACCCCGCCGGCCACGCTCCCGGGCGGCGCGCCCGCCCCGTGGGCGACCCAGGCGACCGGCCGGCCGTGGGGGCAGCAGCCCGGGCAGGACACGGCGGAACAGGACCGCACCGGGGCGTACCCGCAGGGGGCCGAGCCGGAGCAGGGGTACGAGCAGGGCCCTGGACAGCAGCAGGGCCCTGGACACCAGCAGGATGCCGGACACCACCACGGGCCCGGGCAGGACCAGGGACACCCGGCCGACCCGTCGCACGGCCACGACCCGGGGCACCGGCACGGGGCCGGGCAGAGCCATGGGCACGGGACCGAGCAGGGCCATGGACACGGCACCGAGCACACGCAGGGGCTCGGGACCGAGCAGGACCACCGGCAGGACTTGGGCCAAAGCCAGGGCCAGGGGCATGGGTCCGGGCAGGGACACGGTCTCCCGCCCGGGCAGGGCCACGGGTCCGGCCGGCCGGAGGACACGGGATCCGCCTCCGGATACGCGACGGACGGGGGCACGCGGGGCGTCCGCGCCCAGGAGCACGCTCCTGCCGGGCCCCTGCCGCAGGAGACCGGCCCGGGGCACGCGACCCACCTGCCGCACGGGACGGGCCCGGACGAGCACGCGGCACCCGGTCAGCCGTCGGCGCCCGGTCACGCCGGCGAGCCGTCGGCGCCCGGCCACGGGCCGGAGCGGTCCGGTTTCGCGGCCCCCGGGCCGCAGTCCCCGGGCCACGCCGACGCCGCCGCGGAGCTGGAGCATCAGGGTGCCGCCGAGGGATCGGGCCGGGCGGACACCGCCGGGCAGGGTCCGGAGCGGTCCGGATTCGCCGACCACGCGCCGGAGGCCCCGGACTTCGCCGGTCACCCGCAGGACCCCTCGGGCCATGCCGGTCACCCGCAGGACCCCTCGGTCCTCGCCCACCACGTGCAGGACCCCTCGGGTTACGCCGACCACGGGCGAGTGCCCTCGGGCCGTGGCGACCAGGAGGCGTCGTCGTCGGGTTCCCCCGGCCACGCGTCGGAGGGGGCCCACGAGTCCGGTCAGGGACCGGAGCAGGCGGGCGTGCCCGGCCACGAACCGGGCCACGCAGACGCACCCGCTCGCCGGACCGAGCGGGCTGACGTACCCGGACACGCGCCGGGCCATCCGGATGGGACCGGCGTGCCCGGTCACGCCCCGGACCCGTCCGGCCCCGCCGCTCACGCGCCCGGCCGCCCGGACCCCGAGCAGCCCTCCACCGACCCCGAGTCCGCCCAGCCCTACGCCGAGCACCCCGGGGACGCCCCCGAGGGGGCCGGTGCCGTGCCCGAAGGGGACGTGGCGGCCGACAGCAGCGACCAGGCCCCCCAGGAGGCCGCGCAGCGCGCCACCGGCACCGGTGAGCCGCGCGCGGACGCCGAGGGAGCGGAAGGCGCCCCGGGGGACGTTGAAGGCGGGGGCGGCGCCGACGGGCCCGCCGAGGCCGCGGCCGGGCCGCTCCCCGGCCTGGCGGACACGCAGGCCGGACCCGGGGCCGCCGGCGAACCGTCCGCCCACGGCGGGACGCAGGACGAAGCAGCGTCCGGCCGTGCGACTGCCGGACACGCGACCGCCGAGGACGCGACTCCCGGGGACGCCGTCGACAGCCCGGATGACGCCCCCGCCGCGGCCGGCGGTCCGGACGACCCTGCCGCCGCGCCCGCCGCACCGCGGGAGGAACACCCCCTCGCCTCCTACGTCCTGCGCGTCAACGGCGCCGAGCGCCCGGTGACCGACGCGTGGATCGGGGAGTCCCTGCTGTACGTGCTGCGCGAGCGGCTCGGACTCGCCGGCGCCAAGGACGGCTGCTCGCAGGGCGAGTGCGGGGCGTGCAACGTCCAGGTCGACGGACGGCTCGTCGCGTCCTGCCTGGTCCCGGCCGTGACCGCCGCCGGCAGCGAGGTCCGCACCGTCGAGGGCCTGGCCGAGGACGGCCACCCGTCCGACGTGCAGCGGGCGCTCGCGCGCTGCGGCGCCGTGCAGTGCGGCTTCTGCATCCCCGGTATGGCGATGACCGTCCACGACCTGCTGGAGGGCAACCCGGCCCCCACCGAGCTGGAGACCCGCCAGGCCCTGTGCGGCAACCTGTGCCGCTGCTCCGGCTACCGGGGCGTGGTGGACGCCGTCAAGGAGGTCGTCGCCGAGCGCGAGGCGCACGCCGCCCCGGGCGAGGGCGACGGCGAGGAGCCCCGGATCCCGCACCAGGCGGGCCCGGGCGCGGGTGGCGTGAACGCGTCGGCCTTCGGAGCGCCCCCGGAACCGCACGGGCCCGAACCGCACTCCCCGGAACCGCATGACCAGCCCTACGGCCAGGACGGAGGCCAGGCGTGAGCAACGAAGCAGCCACCGCGCAGGCCGCGGAGGCCGCCCCCGCACCCGACCCCCTGCCGCACGGCCTCGGCGCCTCCCTCCCGGCCGCCGACGCCCGCGCCAAGACGGAGGGCACCTTCCCGTACGCCGCCGACCTGTGGGCCGAGGGCCTGCTGTGGGCGGCCGTGCTGCGCTCCCCGCACCCGCGCGCGCGCATCGTCTCCATCGACACCACCCACGCGCGCGAGATGCCCGGCGTCCGTGCCGTCGTCACGCACGAGGACGTCCCCGGCAGTCCGTTGCACGGCCGCGGCAAGGCCGACCGTCCCGTCTTCGCCTCCGAGGTCGTGCGCCACCACGGCGAGCCCATCGCCGCCGTGGCCGCCGACCACCCGGACACCGCGCGCATGGCGGCGGCCGCCGTCATCGTCGAGTACGAGGTGCTCGACCCGGTGACCGACCCGGAGCAGGCCTTCGAGGCCGAGCCGCTGCACCCCGACGGCAACCTGATCCGGCACATCCCGCTGCACCACGGCGACCCGCAGGCGTCCGGCGAGATCGTCGTCGAGGGGCTGTACCGCATCGGCCGCCAGGACCCCGCGCCCATCGGCGCCGAGGCCGGCCTGGCCGTCCCGCGCCCGGACGGCGGCGTGGAGCTGTACCTCGCCTCCACCGATCCGCACGCCGACCGGGACGCGGCCGCCGCCGCGTTCGGCCTGGAACCCGAGCGGGTCAAGATCGTCGTCACCGGTGTGCCCGGCGCCACCGCCGACCGCGAGGACCAGGGCTTCCAGCTGCCGCTCGGGCTGCTGGCCCTGCGCACCGGCTGCCCGGTGAAGCTCACCGCCACGCGCGAGGAGTCCTTCCTCGGCCACGCCCACCGGCACCCCACCCTCCTGCGCTACCGGCACCACGCCGACGGCGAGGGCAGAGTCGTCAAGGTCGAGGCGCAGATCCTGCTCGACGCGGGCGCCTACGCCGACACCTCCGGCGACGCCCTGGCCGCCGCCGTCGCCTTCGCCTGCGGCCCGTACGTCGTTCCGAACGCCTTCATCGAGGGCTGGGCCGTGCGCACCAACAACCCCCCGTCCGGACACGTGCGCGGCGAGGGCGCCATGCAGGTCTGCGCCGCCTATGAGGCGCAGATGGACAAGATCGCCAAGAAGCTCGGCCTCGACCCGGCGGAGGTGCGCCTGCGCAACGCCATGGCCACCGGCGACGTCCTGCCGACCGGCCAGACCGTGACCTGCCCGGCCCCGGTCGCCGAACTCCTCCAGGCCGTCCGGGACTTCCCGCTGCCGCCGCTGCCCAAGGACACCCCCGAGGACGAGTGGCTGCTGCCCGGCGGCCCCGAGGGCGCCGGTGAACCGGGAGCGGTGCGCCGCGGCGTGGGCTACGGCGTGGGCATGGTGCACATGCTCGGCGCGGAGGGCGCGGACGAGGTCTCCACGGCGACCGTGAAGGTCCACGACGGGGTCGCGACGGTGCTGTGCGCGGCCGTCGAGACCGGCCAGGGCTTCACCACCCTGGCCCGGCAGATCGTCCAGGAGACCCTCGGCATCGACGAGGTGCACGTGGCCCCGGTCGACACCGACCAGCCGCCCGCGGGCGCGGGCTGCCGCGGCCGGCACACCTGGGTGTCGGGCGGCGCGGTGGAACGCGCGGCCAAGATGGTCCGCACCCAGCTCCTCCAGCCGCTCGCGCACAAGTTCGGCATGTCGACGGAGCTGCTCCAGATCACCGACGGCAAGATCACGTCGTACGACGGGGTCCTCTCCACGACCGTCACCGAGGCGCTGGACGGCAAGGAACTGTGGGCCACCGCCCAGTGCCGCCCCCACCCCACCGAGCCGCTGAACGAGGCCGGTCAGGGCGACGCCTTCGTCGGCATGGCCTTCTGCGCGATCCGCGCGGTGGTGGACGTCGACATCGAGATCGGTTCCGTCCGGGTCGTGGAACTGGCCGTCGCCCAGGACGTGGGCCGGGTGCTCAACCCCGCCCAGCTGGCCGCCCGGATCGAGGCGGGCGTGACGCAGGGCGTGGGCATCGCGCTCACGGAGAACCTGCGCACGCCCCGCGGCCTCATCCGCCACCCCGACCTGACCGGCTACGCCCTGCCGACCGCACTCGACGCGCCCGACATCCGCATCGTGCGGCTGGTCGAGGAGCGGGACGTGGTCGCGCCCTTCGGGGCCAAGGCGGTCAGCGCGGTGCCGGTGGTGGCCTCCCCGGCGGCCGTCGCGTCCGCCGTACGGGCCGCGACGGGCCGCCCCGTGAACCGGCTGCCGATCCGCCCGCAGGCCGCGGTGGTCACGGAGCGGGCCTGATGCCGTTCCCGGCGGGGGTCGTCCTGATCACCGGCGTGATGGCGGCCGGCAAGTCCACGGTGGCACAGGCGCTGGCCGAGACGCTGCCGAGGGCCGCGCACGTACGCGGCGACGTGTTCCGGCGCATGATCGTGTCCGGCCGGGAGGAGTACGTCCCCGGCGCGGACGGCGAGGCACGGGCGCAACTGCTCCTGCGCTACCGGCTCTCGGCCGCGACGGCGGACGCGTACGCGGAGGCCGGTTTCACGGCGGTCGTCCAGGACGTGGTGCTCGGCGAGGACCTCACGACCTACACCGGCCTGGTGCGCGCCCGCCCGCTGTACGTGGTCGTCCTCGCGCCGCGCCCCGGGGCGGTGGCCGCGCGGGAGGCGGAGCGGGCGAAGACGGGGTACGGCGCCGGCTGGACGGTCGGGGCGCTGGACGAGGTGCTGCGCACCCGCACCCCGCGGACCGGACTGTGGCTGGACACCTCGGAGCTGACGGTGGGGCAGACGGTCGAGGCGATTCGGGCGGGAAGGGAACGCGCGAGGGTCCTCTGAGCGTCATCAGGGACGGACGCGTCGTGCTCGCCGGGCACGCGTCGCTGTTCCGGGGCGTTGTCAGTGGTGGGGCGTAGTGTTCCGGTCAGTGGGGGACGGCTGCCGGGCCTGGCCGGGCGTTCCGCCGTGCCCCGCCGGGGGACGGGAGCAAGCGCATGCGGGGGAGCCCATGAGTACGATCGACGCCGCTGCCGCGGTGATCACCCTGTCCGAGTCCGAGCTGGACCCGTGGGTGACGCACGCGTCGACGCGGCACTGGCTGACGGGACCGGGCCTGCCGGCCGGCAGCGGGGTGCTGACCTTCGACGACATGCGCCGCGACGGCCTGCGCACGGTGGCGGGCTCCACGGCCGGCCCGGACGGCCTGCTCGCGGCCGAGCTGCGCGAACAGCTGGTGATAGGCGGACTCCTGGGCCCCGCGGGCCTGGAGACCGAAGCGGTCCTGCTGGACGGCGCGACGGGCGAGGTCTCGACGGCGTTCCTCCTGCGCGAGCGCCCCGGCCCGACGGACCGCCGCCCCCTGGCGCCCTCGCTGCGGACCCTGGTCCGCTTCGCGGAGGCCACGGACGAACTGGCGGGCCTGCGCGGTCAGTTCGCCTCCTACGCGGGCCGCTTCGGCCCCCAGGCCGTGGCGGAGGCCTCCCAGCACCTGCTGTCCGTCTTCCGGGACGGTACGGACGGCGAACCGGCCCCGTTCTGGAAGATGGCGGCCCTGATCCGCCCCCTGTCCCTGGTCGCGGGCCGCTCCGGCGCCTCCGGCCTCTCCCTGGACCTCCCGCACCGCCTGCTGGACCAGGAGTTCGGCCCCGGCAAGGTGGCGCGCTTCGAGGACGTCGACTTCCCCGCGACGCTCACGCACGAGCCGACCCGCCGCTTCCTGCGCGAGGTGGGCCTGCCCGAGGACGCCCACGTCTTCTCCCTGGACACGGACGTCCCGCTGGCGACCCTGGCCGAGTTCCACGCCGACGCGGACACCCCGGCGCGCCTGCCCGCCGGCGCCGACCGGCTCATACGCCTCGGCCACCTGGTCGAGGACCACAGCCTGGTCGTCGACGGCACCACGGGCGCGGTCCTGGACTGGAGCGAGGCCGAGGCGGCGCTCCACCCGCTCAACACGGACGTCTCGACGCTCGCCTTCACGCTCTGGCTCCTGCACCGCGAGCGGGCGATCGACGCCGCGTCGGACCACGAGCTGACGGCCGGCACGCACGACCAGCTGGCCATGACGATGCTCCAGGTCCTGTCCACCGTCGACCCCACGGGCAGCACGGCGCCGGCCTCGTCCCGGCACTACTGGACGACCACGTTCCAGGACGAGGCGGGCGGGGTGCTCTGACGGGCCCGCCGTCCGGCGGACCCGTCAGGCGCCGCGGCGGCGCACGACGAGGACCAGGCCGCCGCCGATCACCGCGGCGGCCGTCGCGGCACCGGCGAGCAGCGGCGTGCCGTCGGAGCCGGTGGCGGCGAGGCTGCCACCGGTGGTGCCGCCGGCCGTGGTGCCGCCGGACCCACCGGTGGTGCCGGCCGGGGCCGTGGCCGAGGGGGAGGCCGTGGCGCCGCTGCCGCCGGCGGCCTGGCCCTCCGGCTCGTTGCCGTTGCCGCCGTTGCCGCCACCGTCGGCGCCGTCGGACGGGCTCGGTCCGGGCTCGTAGTCGCTCGGCAGGTCGATGCGGATCAGGGCGGTGTTGTTGGCACGGTCGCCGTCGTAGGCGGGGGTGGTGCCGTAGACGGAGGACGCGGTGACCTTGCCCTCGGTGTCCTGTGCGGACTCCTCGACCCGCAGCAGGAAGGTGTAGGCGAGCAACTGGCCGACGTCCAGGGTGCCGTCGGCGGGCCAGCAGACGTACTTCGGCCTGCCCGGGGTGCCCTGCGGCGCGCTCGGCCCGTCGATCCCGAACGGCGCGCAGTCCTTGGGCACCTCGACGGCGGTGGTGCCCGGCGGTATCTGCACCAGCAGGGCCGGCAGGTCGTCGCTGTCCTGGTTCTGCACCCAGCCCGGGCCGTCGTTGCGCAGGGTCGCCGTGACGGACTGCCGCTCGCCGGCCAGGGCTTCGGTGTCGTCGCCGACCGCGACGAGGTCGGCGGTGTTGTCCGCGGTCAGGGTCATCCGCCGGTGGCTGTCGTCATACCCCTCACCCGGCGCGTCCCCGCTCGCGCTCGTGCCGTACTCGACGGCCTCCATCAGGGCCTTGCCGAGCGCCTTGAACCGGACGGGCGCCGTGACGGAGGCGCCCGGTTCGACGACCGCGTCGAGCTCGCACAGGGCCTGCCTGACCTGGTCCCGCACGGTCGAGTAGGTGCAGCCCGTCACCTGCTCGGGGAAGTCCAGCCCGCGCGTCAGACGCACCCGGAAGGTGACGCCGTCCACGGCCGCCGTGCCCTTGTTGGTGACCGTGACGGACTCGTCGTAGACCTCACCCGGTTCCAGGGACGCGGCCGGAAGCGCCGACACGACCAGGTTCGGCTCGCCCTCCTCGGCATGTGCCACGGGCGCGGCGACAGCGGGTCCGGCGACGGCGATCACGGCAGCGGCCAGGACGGCTGCCGGGGGGCGCAGGTGCACGGTGGTTCTCCTTGTCGGGACGGATCGTCGCACCGAACGGCACGACGACCGGAGCATCGGCTACCGGTCATGTCCTGGACACCCGAACGGCGCTCGGGGTTGTGCGGCCGGCAACCGGTTCGGTCACGTTCCGAGTGGTGTCGGGCCGGTCGTGCGCCTCCCGGGCCGCGCGGCGGGCCCCGACGACCCAACGGCTTGCCCCTGTTGCGCTCTGAACGCGCCCTTCCCCCGTTCTGCGCCCGGGCGGATGCTCGGGCCATGGGGGACACAGGCGAACCGGGCATCATCCCGCTGCACCACCCCGACGGACACCGGCAGCGGCCACCGGGCGCGCCGCGGCCGTGGGAGAAGACCGACCGTGCCCAGGCGGCACTGGAAGGCGCCACCGGCCCGGAGCCGCCCGCCCCACCGCTCTGCCCCAACTGCGGGCTCCTGGGCGACCGGTGCGTCACCTACTACGGCCGGCACGTCCTGCTCGAACCGGACCTGCCGGTACCGGCGCACATGGTGCCCGCCTGGCACCGCTGGTACGTCGACGCCAACGGCACGGCCTGGAACAGCCGCGACGACGAGCCGGCGCCGGGAGCGGTGTGCCGCGTACCGCACCGCATCACCTGCCCCTGCCTGCGGCTCGAGGAGGCCGGTCTGTGGCGGTGGCTGGACGCGGTGCGCCTGGAGAACGCAGGCCGGGCCCGGCGACGGGCCGCCGGCGGAACGCCCCCGGCCCCCCTCCCGAACGCCGGCTGACGCCGCCGGACCGTCTTCCGCTCGTCCGCGGAGCGCCGAGCGCCTTGCGTGCAGAGGCCGTGGCGGGCTTCGAACCCGCGTGACTCCCCGCGAGCGGAGCTCGCTGATGGATGCGGCGCAGGCGAGCGCCTGAACCACTCGGGCACACGGCCTTGTCCGGGCTCGACTCGAACTCGGTGCGGTGACCGTACGGTTCCGCCGGACTGGGACTCAAGGGCATCCGGCGGGGTGCAATGCGACTGCCATACGCCGTTCATGAAAGGCGGTGGTCGAAGGCGGCGGCGTACGACCAAGGTCTCAGTCCGGGACCGTCCCGCGACAGGGGTCAAGGGAGCGCGTGGACCTTACGCTGGCCGACATGCCTGACTCCAAGCCGCGTGACGCCGATCTCGTGAGTGCCGCCCTCCCGTCCCCTCTCGCCGAGGAGGACGAGGGTGTGCTGGGACCGGGGTACCGGGCGTTGAGCGTCGGGATCGTCTCCGTCGTGCTGCTCATCGCCTTCGAGGCGACCGCCGTCGGTACGGCGATGCCCGTCGCCGCGCGGGAGCTGGACGGGATCCCGCTGTACGCCTTCGCCTTCTCCGGGTACTTCACGACGAGCCTGTTCGGGATGGTGTTCGCCGGGCAGTGGTCGGACCGCAACGGGCCCCTCGGGCCGTTGACGGCGGGCATCGCCTCCTTCGGCGCCGGGCTGCTGCTGTCGGGGACCGCCGGGGCGATGTGGGTGTTCATCCTGGGGCGGGCCGTGCAGGGGCTCGGCGGCGGGATGGTGATCGTCGCGCTGTACGTGGTGGTCGGGCGGGCCTATCCGGAACGGCTGCGGCCGGGGATCATGGCCGCCTTCGCGGCGGCATGGATCGTGCCGTCGATCGTGGGCCCGCTCGCCGCCGGCACGGTGACCGAGCGGCTCGGGTGGCGCTGGGTGTTCGTGGGCATACCGGTCCTCGTCCTGCTCCCGCTCGCCTTCGCCCTGCCGCAGATACGCCGGCGCGCGTCCGGACCCGTGGCCGAGCCGGGTGGCGGGGACGACCCGGGTGTCCCGGGTGTCCCGGATGCCCCGGATGCCCCGGGGACCCCGGGTGGCCAGGGCCGCCAGGGTGGCCAGGGCCGCCGGGGCCGCGGGAGTGGCCAGGGTGAGCGCGGTGAGGCCGTCGTGGGAGACGCAGCCGGTGTCCCCGGCGAGGCCGGCGGCCCGAAGGCGTCCTTCGACCGCCGTCGCATCCGGCTCGCCCTGGCCATTTCCCTCGGTGCCGGGCTTCTCCAGTACGCCGCGCAGGACCCGCGCCCCCGCTCGCTCCTGCCCGGCGCGCTCGGCGTGGCCCTGCTCGTGCCCGCCGTGCTCGGACTGCTGCCGCGCGGCACCTACCGGGCCGCCCGCGGGCTGCCGTCCGTCGTACTGCTGCGCGGTGTGGCCGCGGGGTCGTTCATCGCCGCGGAGTCGTTCGTGCCGCTGATGCTGGTCACCCAGCGCGGGCTCAGCCCGACCCTGGCCGGCTTCTCGCTCGCCGCGGGCGGCGGGACGTGGGCGCTGGGGTCCTGGGTGCAGTCGCGACCGCGGCTCGAACCGTACCGGGAGCGGTTGACGACCGTCGGCATGCTCCTGGTCGCCGCTGCCATCGCCACGGCGCCGAGCGTGCTGGTCGGCTCCGTGCCCGTGTGGACCGTGGCCGCCGCCTGGGGTGTCGGCTGCTTCGGCATGGGGCTGGTCATCTCCTCCACGAGCGTGCTCCTGCTCAAGCTCTCCGCCCCGGAGGAGGCGGGCAGCAACTCCGCGGCCCTGCAGATCTCCGACGGCCTGTCCAACGTCGTCCTCCTGTCCGCCGGCGGCGCCGCCTTCGCGGCCCTGGGCGGCGGCACGGTCTCCCACGCCGGCACCCACGCCTCCGGCTCCCACCCGGCCGCCTTCGCCGCGGTGTTCCTGCCGATGGCGGCGGTGGCCCTGGTGGGAGCCTGGGTCTCCACCCGGCTGCGGGAACGACGGCCCCGGCCGTAGCTCCACCGGCCGTGGCCACGGTGGGTCCGGCTGTGGCCCCACCGACCGCGACCCGGTCGGGCCACCACCGGCCTGCCCGTGCCCCCACCGGCCCTGCCCCCGCCCGCCCTGTTCACCGTAGAACCGGTCGTCGTGCCCTGTTTCCGGCCGTAGCCTCTGCTCGTGTCCGATCTCCTCCTGTCCCTCGACCCGGCCCTCCGGCAGTCCCTCGACGACCTCGCGGACGCGCGGGGCCGCACGCCGGAAGAGGTGGTGCTGGAAGCCCTGCGCGGATATCTGCGCCGGGAGGGCGAGCGGGTGCTCGCCGTCGCGGAAGGGCTCGCGCGGGACCACGCCGACCTGCTGAGGAGGCTCGGCGAATGACTCGGCCGACCCGTTACCTGACCGTCGACGAGGTCACCGCCGTCGCCGAGGCCGCTTTCGGCGGGCGGCCGCCCGAGGCGCGTGCCCCGGGGCTGCTCGCCTCAGCCGTGCACCGCCCGCGGGCCCGGATGTTCGGTACGGCCGCCTACGAGGACCTGTACGAGCGGGCCGCCGCCCTGCTGCACGCCATCGCCGCCAACCACCCCCTGGTGGACGGCAACAAGCGCACCGCCTGGCTGGCCACCGCCACCTTCTTCGCCCTCAACGGCGTCGACCCGGCCGGGGCGGACCAGGACGTGGCGTAGACGCTGGTCGTCGACGTGGCGTCCGGGGCGGAGGCTGAGGTCCGCGGGATCGCGGGGCGGTTGAGGGAGCTGTGACGTCGGTCCCACCGGCACGGGACCCGGCCCGGTCCGCGCGTTGAGGGGCCGGGCGCGCCGGTAGGGTGGCCCGGTTGTCATACGTAGCCGAGCCGTCAGGCTCCTCGCACGAGCCGCCCGACCCCCAACGGAGACCGTGACTACCACCGCCGGCACCAGCACCGCTTCGCACCACCTCTCCCCGGCGTTCCCCGGGCGTGCCCCCTGGGGCACCGCCAGCAAGCTCCGCGCCTGGCAGCAGGGCGCGATGGAGAAGTACATCCAGGAGCAGCCGCGGGACTTCCTGGCGGTCGCCACGCCCGGCGCCGGCAAGACGACCTTCGCGCTGACGCTGGCGTCCTGGCTGCTGCACCACCACGTCGTGCAGCAGGTGACCGTCGTGGCCCCGACCGAGCACCTGAAGAAGCAGTGGGCCGAGGCCGCCGCGCGGATAGGGATCAAGCTCGACCCGGAGTACAGCGCGGGGCCGCTCGGCCGGGAGTACCACGGGGTCGCCGTGACGTACGCCGGCGTCGGCGTGCGGCCCATGCTGCACCGCAACCGCGTGGAGCAGCGCAAGACCCTCGTCATCCTCGACGAGATCCACCACGCAGGTGACAGCAAGTCGTGGGGCGAGGCCTGCCTGGAGGCGTTCGAGCCGGCGACGCGGCGGCTGGCGCTGACCGGCACGCCGTTCCGGTCCGACACCAACCCCATCCCCTTCGTGACCTACGAGGAGGGCGACGACGGGATCCGGCGGTCGGCGGCCGACTACACCTACGGCTACGGCAACGCCCTCGCCGACAACGTCGTCCGGCCGGTCATCTTCCTCTCCTACAGCGGCAACATGCGCTGGCGCACCAAGGCCGGTGACGAGGTCGCGGCCCGGCTCGGCGAGCCCATGACGAAGGACGCCATCAGCCAGGCCTGGCGGACCGCGCTCGACCCGCGCGGCGAGTGGATGCCGGCCGTGCTGCGCGCCGCCGACCAGCGGCTGACCGAGGTCAGGAAGGCCATCCCGGACGCCGGTGCCCTCGTCATCGCCTCCGACCAGGACTCGGCCCGCGCCTACGCCAAGCTGATCCGGGAGATCACCGGCAGCAAGGCGACCCTCGTGCTGTCCGACGACTCCGGCGCCTCCGAGCGGATCGACGAGTTCAGCAACAACACCGACCGGTGGATGGTCGCGGTGCGGATGGTGTCCGAGGGCGTCGACGTGCCCCGGCTGGCGGTCGGGGTGTACGCCACCACCATCTCGACGCCGTTGTTCTTCGCACAGGCCGTCGGCCGTTTCGTACGGTCCCGCAGGCGCGGCGAGACCGCCTCCGTGTTCCTGCCGACCGTGCCCGACCTGCTCTCCTTCGCCAACGAGATGGAGCGCGAGCGCGACCACGTCCTCGACAAGCCCAAGAAGGAGGGCGAGGAGGACCCCTACGCCGAGTCCGAGAAGGAGATGGACGAGGCCAACCGGGAGCAGGACGAGGACACCGGCGAGCAGGACATGCTGCCCTTCGAGGCGCTGGAGTCCGACGCCGTCTTCGACCGGGTCATGTACAACGGCGCCGAGTTCGGCATGCAGGCCCACCCGGGGAGTGAGGAGGAGCAGGACTACCTCGGCATCCCGGGACTGCTGGAGCCCGACCAGGTGCAGCTGCTGCTGCAGAAGCGGCAGGCCCGGCAGATCGCGCACAGCCGCAAGAAGCCGGACGAGGAGGCCGACCTGCTCGAACTGCCCGCCGAGCGGCGGCCGGTGGTCTCCCACAAGGAGATGATGGAGCTGCGGCGGCAGCTCAACACGATGGTCGGCGCGTACGTGCACCAGAGCGGCAAGCCGCACGGCGTGATCCACACCGAGCTGCGGCGCGTGTGCGGCGGGCCTCCGGCGGCCGAGGCGACGGCGGGGCAGCTGCGGCAGCGGATCGCCAAGGTCCAGGAGTGGGCCACCCGCATGAAGTGACGGGACCGGGGGGCTCCACAACCTGGGGGGCGCGCATACCGCCCCAAACAGAGCACTGCGCCCGGACCCGTGCCCGGATTCTGGACGGAGCCTTCCGCTCAGCGAACCCCCTTCGCTACTGTCCCGCTACGCACACGCCCCGTGGCAGCGCCGCCGCGGAGCGCAGCCGTGAAGCGACGCGGCCCGGACAGGCCGGGCCGCCGGCCGATCGGCGGCCTCTCGAGCGCGTCGCCGACGGGACTCGGTGACGCATCCGCCGACCAGGGGGCCGCCGACCTCACCACTAAGGAGTGGGCGTCGTGACCGCGGAGACCTCCCAGACGCTCGACCGGGGACTGCGGGTCCTCAAGTTGCTCGCCGACACGGACCACGGGCTGACCGTGACCGAGCTCTCCCTCCGGCTGGGCGTGAACCGGACCGTGGTGTACCGGTTGCTCGCCACGCTGGAACAGCACGCACTCATACGTCGTGACCTGGGCGGACGTGCCCGGGTCGGTCTCGGAGTGCTGCGTCTGGGACGGCAGGTCCACCCGCTGGTGCGGGAGGCCGCGATGCCGGCGCTGCGGTCGCTGGCCGAGGACATCGGCGCGACGGCGCACCTGACCCTGGTCGACGGGGCGGACGCGCTCGCCGTGGCCGTGGTGGAGCCGACCTGGACGGACTACCACGTGGCGTACCGGGCCGGGTTCCGGCACCCCCTGGACCGGGGCGCCGCGGGCAAGGCCATCCTCGCGGCCCGGCAGCACCCGCGGTCGGACCCGGGCTACACGCTCACCCACGGGGAGCTGGAGGCGGGCGCGTGCGGGGCGGCGGCCCCGCTGCTGGGTGTGACGGGCGTCGAGGGCAGCGTGGGCGTGGTGATGCTGGCCGACGTCGTACCGGAACGGGTCGGCCCACGGGTGGTCGACGCGGCCCGCGAGGTCGCGGACGCGCTGCGCTGACGCGGACCCCGCACCCGCGGCCGACGGCCCGGGCGGGGACCCGCGGGGGCGGGACGACCTGCCCCGGGGCGCCCCTCCCGCCCGCGTTAGATTGATCCCGTGCTCTCTCGCCTCACGCGCCCCCAGGCCGTCGCCGTCTGCGCCCTGCCCGTCGTGGCCCTGCTCGCCACGGTCGTGTTCGCGCCCCTGCCGTTCTCGGTGGCCCAGCCGGGGGAGACGGCGAACGTGCTCGGTGAGCACAAGGGCGAGCCGGTGATCACCATCTCGGGCGCGCCGACCCGGGACACCAGCGGGCAACTGCGGATGACGACCATCGTCGCGACCTCGCCGGACACCCGTGTCTCCCTCCCGGACGTCGTCGACAGCTGGTTCCGCACCGACGAGGCCGTGATGCCCCGCGACGCCCTGTACCCGAGCGGGGAAAGCGTCAAGGAGATCGAGCGGCACAACGCCAGGCAGATGAAGGAGTCCCAGGACGCGGCGACCGAGGCCGCGCTCGACTACCTCGGGCTCGACGCCGACGACGTCAAGGTCAGCCTGAAGCTCGCCGACGTGGGCGGGCCCAGCGCGGGACTGCTGTTCTCCCTCGGGATCGTCGACAAGCTCGACGGCGACGGCACGGGCGGCGACCTCACGGGCGGCCGGGTCATCGCCGGCACGGGCACGATCGACGCGGACGGCACGGTCGGGGCGGTGGGCGGCGTCGCCCTGAAGACGCAGGCCGCGAAGCGGGACGGGGCGACCGTGTTCCTGGTGCCGAAGGCGGAGTGCGCGGACGCGCGCGCGGAGCTCCCCGAGGGCCTGCGGCTGATCCCCGTCACGACGCTGAAGGGCACGGTGAGCTCCCTGCTGGCCCTGCAGACGGGCAAGGGTTCCGTGCCGAGCTGTTAATGCGCGGCGGCGGCCGGCCGGGGCCGGACGGCGAGCTTCAGCCCGACCTCCACGAGGGCCCAGCCCAGGCGCGTCCGGAGATCCCGGCGACGCGCCGGGCGGCACCCGGCCTCCGCCCGGAGCTCGGCGGCGCGGGCGTGGTGCAGGGCGAGGTGGATGTCGGGGTGCATGGGTGATGGCCTCTCACAGCTTCGTCCGACTGGGGAAGACGTGCGTGTGGACGCGTACCGTCTCGGCGTCCGGGGTGTCCTCGGGCAGGGGACGGTAGCTCTGCACGAGCTCGTGCATCCTGCCGATCAGCTCACGGGCGAGTTCCGGAGTGAGCCGCAGGGTGAAGTCGCTCAGATCGGTGGCGCCGTCCCATTCCTCGGCCCAGTCGTTCGCGGTGCCGAGCCAGGTGGCGACCTCCCTGGTGTGCACGTTCGCCAGCTCGTAGCGGAACAGGGCGACGGCCCCGCGCACGGCCGGATCGGGGTCCTTGATCAGGGTCTCGTCGAGCTGGACGCCTTGGTCCACCGCCTTCCACCAGCGCTCCCGCCCTTTGCCGCGCCCGGGATCGTCCGTGACGAAGCCGTGCGCGGCGAGCTGCCGCAGGTGGTAGCTGGTCGCGCCGCTCGACTCGCCCAGCTTTCCGGCCAGTTGGGAGGCGGTGGCGGGTCCGCCGCGCCGCAGCGCGATCAGCAGCTGCATCCGCAGGGGATGGGCCAGTCCGCGCAGCGAGCGGGCGTCGAGCAGTCGGGGAGCCGGTTTCTCGGGCATGCGCACAAAGGTAGCGTTGCAAAGAAGCCTTTGCAAGGGGTTCTTTGCAAGTCCTCGCGTCACCCCTCCCTGACCAGCCCCTCCGCCACCATCCACGCCAGCGCCACCTCGTGCGGATCCTCCCCGTCCACGTCCACCCTCGCGTTCAGGTCCCGCGCCACGGCGTTGTCCAGCCGTGCCGTCACCGGATCCAGTACGTCCGCGATCGCCGGCCACTTCCTCAGCGTCTTCGCGTTGACCATCGGCGCGGCGTTGTAGTTGGGGAAGAACTTCCGGTCGTCCTCCATCACGACCAGGTCCATCGACTTGATGCGCCCGTCCGTCGTGAACACCTCGCCGTAGGGGCAACTCCCCTTCGCCGTCTGCGTGTAGATGATCCCCGTGTCCATCTGCGTGACGTTCCGCGCCGGCAGGTCCATCCCGTACCGCTTCTGCATGCCCGGCAGTCCGTCCGCCCGGTTCGCGAACTCGACCTCCACGCACAGCTTCACGGCACCGGGGTCGGACTTCGCCAGCCTCGCCACGTCCGACATGGTCCTCGTGCCGTACTTCCGCGCGTTCTGCCGGTTCATCGCCAGCGCGTAGGTGTTGTCGAGGGACGACGGCCGCAGCCACGCCAGCCCGTTCGCCGCGTCCTCCCTGCGCACCGCCTCCCACTGCCGCCGCGGATCCGCGATCGGTTCGCTGTGCCCGAGGTACGTGATCCAGGCCGTGCCCGTGTACTCGTACCCGGCGTCCGCGTCGCCCTTGCGGACCGCCTCGCGGCTGCCGAGGGAGCCCTGGATGCCCGTCCGGTCGAGCACCTCGGCCCCGGCCGCCTCCAGGGCGATGCCCATGATCGCGCCGAGGATCAGGCCCTCGGTGAACGACTTCGACGTCACCGTCAGGCGCGCGCCCCGGAGCGGCTCGCCCCGCCCGACCGACCCGGGCCGGACGTCGTCGGCCATGGGGGAGCCGCTGGTGAGGCCGCATCCCGAGGCCGCCAGCAGCAGCACGGCCAGCCCCACCCGCCCCCTCATGCCCGCAACCCCCGCGGCCGCAGCAGCAGTTCGGCGAGCGAGGCCAGCCAGTCCACCAGCAGCGCCAGTACGACGGTGAGGACCGAGCCCAGCACCAGCACCGGCATCCGCTGGTTGGTGATGCCGGTCGTGATCAGCACCCCGAGACCGCCGCCCCCGCCGAAGACCGCCAGGGTCGCCGTACCGACGTTGAGGACGAGGGCCGTGCGCACGCCCGCCAGGATCAGCGGGACGGCGAGGGGGAGTTCGACCCGGGTCAGCACGCCCATCGGGGACATGCCGATGCCGCGGCCCGCCTCCAGCAGGGTCGGGTCGTTCGCCCGCAGGCCCGCGATCGTGTTGGCCAGTACCGGCAGGACGGCGTAGAGGACCATGCCGATCAGGGCGGCCCGGCGGCCGATGCCCAGCCAGATCACCAGCAGGGCGAGCAGGCCGATCGCCGGGGTCGCCTGGCCCGTGTTGGCGAGGGCCATCACCGCCGGCGTGGCCCTGCGGAACGCCCCGCGGGTCAGCAGGACGCCCAGCGGGATGGCGATGACCAGCACGAAGAAGGTGGAGATCGCGGTCAGCTGGATGTGCTGCCACAGTGCCTTGGACACCTGGCCGTCCGACAGGGCGTTCCGTGTCAGCGCGTCCAGGTCGGCCTGCTCGAACCAGAGCCAGGTGGCGAGGAGCACGGCGATCAGGCCCACGGGCAGCACGGTGAGCTTCCGTCGGCTGACCCGGGCGGGACGGCGCTCCGGTCCGCCGGGTCCAAAAGGAGGCCCGGCCGTCTTCCCGTCCGGGCCGGAGGGCTCCCCGCCCGGGCCGGAGGACTCCCCGCCCGGGCCGGAGGGTTTCCCGTCCGGCCCCGGGTTCCGCCCGGGACGCCCCGGTGTTCCCTCGGCCGCCGCGGCCCTCACCGTTTTCCTCCCGGGCCCACACCCGTCGCACCCCCGGCCCCCTCCTGCTCCGCCTGGGTCTGCGCGGCCCGCAGCGACTCCAGCTCGTGCCGGTGCTCCATCGCGTCGAGCCGGTCGGCCTCCAGCATCTCGTGCACCGAGTTCATGAGGGTCTCCATGTCGACGACACCCGTGTACTCGCCGCGCCGCCCGGTCACCGCCACCCGGCCCGCGTTGTCGGTGAGCACCGCCTCCAGCGCGTCGCGCAGGGTCGCGTCCCGGGTGACCGTGTCGTGCACCAGCGTCCCGGCCCGGGCCAGGGAGCCCCTGGCCCGCATCAGGTCGCCGCGCCGCAGCCACTTGTAGGGACGGCCCCGCCGGTCGAGCAGCAGGATCTCGTTGGTGCCGGCGGCGCGCAGCCGGTTGAAGATCTGCTGCAGCGGGTCGTCCACCGTGACGGTCGGGTAGTCGGTGATCCCCACGTCCCGCACGCGGGTCAGGTTCAGCCGTTTCAGCGCCGCCCCGGCGCCCACGAACCCGGAGACGAAGTCGTCCGCCGGGTTGGTCAGGATCGCCTCGGGGGTGTCGAACTGGGCGATGTGCGAGCGCTCGCGCAGCACGGCGATGCGGTCGCCGAGCTTGATCGCCTCGTCGAAGTCGTGGGTGACGAAGACGATCGTCTTGCGCAGCTCGTGCTGCAGCCGGATCAGCTCGTCCTGGAGGTGGTCCCGGGTGATCGGGTCCACCGCCCCGAACGGCTCGTCCATCAGCAGCACCGGGGGATCGGCCGCCAGCGCCCGGGCCACGCCCACACGCTGCTGCTGGCCGCCGGAGAGCTGGCGCGGATAGCGGCCGTGGAACTCGCCGGGGTCGAGGCCGACGAGGTCGAGCAGCTCCTCGGTCCGCTCCCTGATCCGGGCCTTCGGCCAGCCGCACATCTTCGGGACCAGGCCGATGTTCTGCGCGACCGTCATGTGCGGGAACAGCCCGGCGGACTGGATCGCGTAACCGACCTTCCGGCGCAGCCCGACCGGGTCGATGTCGGTGACGTCCTCGCCGCCCATGCGGATGCGGCCGCCGGACGGCTCGATCAGCCGGTTGATCATCCGCAGCGTGGTCGACTTCCCGCAGCCCGAGGGTCCGACGAGGACGACGACCTCACCCGCCTTGATCTCCATGCTCACGTTGTCCACGGCCGGCTGCGCGCTGCCGGGGAACCGCTTGGTCAGGTTCTCCAGCTCGATGGAGGCCCCGTGGTCACCGGTCTCAGGCACGGATCCCCCTGGGAATGGTCAGCCGCCCGATCAGGACGTACGCGGCGTCGAACAGCAGGGCGAGGACGATGATGCCGAGCGTGCCCGCGAGGACCTGGTTGAGCGCGTTGGCGCTGCCCAGGGAGGCGAGCCCGCGGAAGATGACGTTGCCCAGGCCCGGGCCGGAGGCGTACGCGGCGATGGCGGCGATGCCCATCAGCATCTGCGTGGCGACCCGGACCCCGGTCAGGATCGGCGGCCAGGCCAGCGGCAGCTCGACCCGCAGCAGCCGGGCCGGGCGGGACATCCCGATGCCCGTGGCCGCGTCCACCAGCGCCGGGTCGACCCCGCGCAGCCCGACGACGGCGTTGCGGACCACCGGCAGCAGGCCGTACAGCGTCAGCGCGGTCACCGTGGGCGCCACGCCCAGGCCCACGACCGGGATCAGCAGGCCGATCAGGGCGAGCGCCGGCACGGTCAGGACGGTGGAGGTGGCCGTGGTCGCGAGGTTCCCGGCCCACTCGCTGCGGTAGGTGACGACGGCGATCAGCACCCCGAGCAGCGTCGCGACGACCATGCACTGGAAGACGGCGCTCGCGTGCTGGTAGGCGTCGGCGAGCAGCTGCTGGTGCCGGCCCGCCAGGTACTCCCAGAAGTTCACACGCGCTCACCCCATGACGTCAGGTCTCCTCCGCGGCCTGCTCCACGAGCGGGATGATCCGCAGCGGAACGGGGTTCTCCATGACGATCGCCGTGGAGGCCCGGACGATGCCATCAAAACCGACGACCCGGTCGATCACACGTTGGAGATCGGCGTTGGAACGGGCCACCAGCCGGCACAGCATGTCCCCGCTGCCCGTTGTGGTGTGCAGCTCCAGCACCTCCGGCACGGTCGTCAAGTGGGCCCGTACGTCGGCGCCTTGCCCCTGCCGGATCTGCAGCGTGGCGAACGCCGTGACCGGGTAGCCGAGCGCGGCCGGATCCACCTCGGGGCCGAATCCGCGGATGACTCCGTTCGACTGAAGCCGGTCCAGCCGCGCCTGCACGGTGCCCCGGGCCACGCCCAGCCGCCGGGACATCTCCAGCACCCCGATCCGCGGCTCCCGGGCGAGCAGGAGGATGATCCGGCCGTCCAGGTGATCGATCGCCACAGCAGCCTCCCGAGGTGGTCATCCTGTACAGAAAGGCCGGTTCTTCGGCCGTATTGCTGAACAGATTGCCCAGCAGAAACGCAAACTATTGCGCACCTTGCCGGTCGGGGAGACCCTGCGGCTATGACGCAGACCACACACCACACTCCCGACACCGCCCGGCAGGCCGACCCCTTCCCGGTCAAGGGAATGGACGCGGTCGTCTTCGCCGTGGGCAACGCCAAGCAGGCGGCGCACTACTACTCCACCGCCTTCGGCATGAAGCTGGTCGCCTACTCCGGACCGGAGAACGGCAGTCGCGAGACCGCGAGCTACGTCCTGGAGAACGGCTCCGCCCGCTTCGTCCTCACCTCGGTGATCAAGCCCGCCACCGACTGGGGCCACTTCCTCGCCCGGCACGTGGCCGAGCACGGCGACGGCGTCGTCGACCTCGCCATCGAGGTGCCGGACGCGCGCGCCGCGTACGCCTACGCCCTGGAGCACGGCGCCCGCTCGGTCGCCGAGCCGTACGAGATGAAGGACGAGCACGGCACGGTCGTCCTGGCCGCGATCGCCACCTACGGCGAGACCCGCCACACCCTCGTCGAGCGCTCCGGCTACGACGGCCCCTACCTGCCCGGCTACGTCGCGGCCAAGCCGATCGTCGAGCCGCCCGCGCAGCGCACCTTCCAGGCGATCGACCACTGCGTCGGCAACGTCGAGCTCGGCCGGATGAACGAGTGGGTCGGCTTCTACAACAAGGTGATGGGCTTCACGAACATGAAGGAGTTCGTGGGCGACGACATCGCCACCGAGTACAGCGCGCTCATGTCCAAGGTCGTCGCCGACGGCACGCTCAAGGTCAAGTTCCCGATCAACGAGCCGGCCATCGCCAAGAAGAAGTCCCAGATCGACGAGTACCTGGAGTTCTACGGCGGCGCGGGCGTGCAGCACATCGCGCTCAACACCAACGACATCGTGCAGACGGTCCGCACCATGCGCGCGGCCGGCGTGGAGTTCCTCAACACGCCCGACTCCTACTACGACACGCTCGGCGAGTGGGTCGGCGAGACCCGCGTGCCGATCGACACCCTGCGCGAGCTGAAGATCCTTGCCGACCGCGACGAGGACGGCTACCTGCTGCAGATCTTCACCAAGCCGGTCCAGGACCGCCCGACGGTCTTCTTCGAGATCATCGAACGCCACGGCTCCATGGGCTTCGGCAAGGGCAACTTCAAGGCCCTGTTCGAGGCGATCGAGCGCGAGCAGGCCCGCCGCGGCAACCTGTAGCCCGGCGGCGCGTCCCGGGACGTGCGGGTGTCACCGGGCACCCGCACGGCCCCTTCCGCACCCGGGCAGGTGACGGCTGCCGCAGGCGGGCTTCACACCGGTGACCACCGGTGCGACCCTGTGATCATGAGCCGTATCGAAGCGCCTCCCGACGACAGGACCGGCAACCTCGTCGACCTGCTGCTCGGCGGCCTGCCCGCCGAGGCGGTGCTCACCGACCCCGACATCACGGCCTCCTACGCGCACGACATGGCGAGCTTCTGCCCGGCGGGCACCCCGGCCGTCGTCGTGCTGCCCCGGACGACCGAACAGGTCCAGCACGTGATGCGCACGGCCACCGCCCTGCGCGTCCCGGTCGTCCCGCAGGGCGCCCGCACCGGCCTGTCCGGCGCCGCCAACGCCAGTGACGGCTGCATCGTGCTCTCCCTGACCAAGATGGACCGGATCCTGGAGATCAACCCGGTCGACCGCATCGCCGTCGTCGAGCCCGGCGTCGTCAACGCCGCCCTGTCCCGCGCCGTCGGCGAACACGGCCTGTACTACCCGCCGGACCCCTCCAGCTGGGAGATGTGCACCATCGGCGGCAACATCGGCACGGCTTCCGGCGGCCTGTGCTGCGTGAAGTACGGCGTCACCGCCGAGTACGTCCTCGGCCTCGACGTGGTGCTCGCCGACGGCCGTCTCATGTCCACCGGCCGCCGCACCGCCAAGGGCGTCGCCGGCTACGACCTGACCCGGCTGTTCGTCGGCTCCGAGGGCTCGCTCGGCATCGTCGTGCGGGCCGTGCTCGGGCTGCGGCCCAAGCCGCCCCGGCAACTCGTGCTGGCCGCGGAGTTCGCCTCCGGGGCCGCCGCCTGCGACGCCGTGTGCCGCGTCATGGAGGGCGGCCACGTCCCGTCACTCCTCGAACTCATGGACCGTACGACGGTCAAGGCCGTCAACGACCTGGCGCAGATGGGCCTGCCCGAGACCACCGAGGCCCTGCTGCTGGCCGCCTTCGACACCGCCGCCCCGGCATCCGACCTCGCCGCCGTCGCCGCGCTGTGCGAGGCCGCCGGCGCCACCCAGGTCGTCCCCGCCGACGACGCGGCCGAGTCCGAACTGCTCCTCCAGGCACGCCGGCTGTCGCTCACCGCGCTGGAGGCGGTCAAGGGCGTCACGATGATCGACGACGTGTGCGTGCCGCGCTCCCGGCTCGCCGAGATGCTCGACGGCGTCGACCGCATCGCCGGGAAGTACCGGCTCACCATCGGCGTCGTCGCCCACGCGGGCGACGGCAACACCCACCCGACGGTCTGCTTCGACCCGGCCGACCCCGACGAGTCCCGCCGCGCCCGCGAGTCCTTCGACGAGATCATGGCGCTCGGCCTGGAACTCGGCGGCACCATCACCGGCGAACACGGCGTCGGCGTGCTGAAGAAGGAGTGGCTGGCGCGCGAGATCGGCCCCGTCGGGATGGAGATGCAGCGGGCCGTGAAGCGGGCCTTCGACCCGCTGAACATCCTCAACCCGGGCAAGCTGTTCTGACGCCGTCGCCTCACTGGGCGAGCAACTGGTCCCACTCGTCGTCGAGTCCCAGCTGTTCGCCCTCCGTCCCCGGCGGCACCACCCGCAGCGTCCGCTCCAGCCACGCCGACACCTGCGCCGCCGGGGCCTCCAGCAGGGCGTCCCCGTCGGGCGAACTCAGCGCCATCAGCACCACGCCGCGCCCCTCCGCCTTCGTCGGCCACACCCGCACGTCCCCCTGTCCGCAGGGCCGGAACACGCCCTCCACCAGCAGGTCCCGGGCGAACGTCCAGTGCACCGGGTGCGCGCAGTCGGTGTGGAAGGTGACGTGGACGGCGTACGGGTCGTCGGTGACGTACCCGAGCCGCGACTGCACCGGGATCCTGCGCTCCGGTGACAGGACGAGGTTCAGCTCCAGTTCCCGCTCCACCACGGTCCGCATGGCGGTGTTCCCTTCTTCTGACGGCTGCCCGTGAGGGCCGGTCAGCAGGAGAGAGCGGGCGGGGGCGGCGCCATTACGCGCGTTGCCGGAAGTTTTTTCGCAGGGGGACGCCCCGGGGCGTCCCCCCGCGTAGCACATCGGTGCTCGAAAGGGGCGGGTCCGGTGGGAGCGGGGGTGGGGCTCGCGCGCGTCTGATAGATGTGGAGGCCCCCATTTGGCCCCCGAGCAGATACGGGACGACGGACATGAGCGCCCCAACCCCGGCCCCCGGTGACGACAGGCCCCGCGAAGGGTATTACCCGGACCCCTCCATCCCTGGATACGTCCGGTACTGGAACGGCGCCTCCTGGGTGCCGGGCACCAGCCGTCCGGCGCCCAAGGACGGCGAGTCGCTCGCGCCGCCGCCGGGCGCGGGGGCGGCCCCCGCCGCCTCGGTGGAGGAGACCGGCCCGCACTTCTTCGACGAGGACCCGGTCGACGAGCCCGCCGCCGACGCCCAGCACGGCAGCCGACCCGAACCGGCCTCCGCCTGGGGCGCGGACCGCTCCCGCCAGTCCGGCTTCGGCGGCGACCAGGACCGCCGCGTGTCGTGGGGCGCGCCGCAGGGCGCGCAGGGGGCGGCCCAGCAGGCGGGGGGCGCCGGGGCCGGGGACCGGCAGGGCGCCGACCCGAGGGTGGCGCACGGCCGGCCGGCCGACGAGTCCCCGCGGGCCGACGGCACGGCGTCGGTCCCGCCGGCCGACCGGGAGGGGCACGCGGCGGCCTCCGGCAGCACGTTCGTCTTCCGCCGCCCGTCGGGCAAGCCCGGGGGAGGGACCGCCGAGGCGCCCGACGAGGGCACGATGACGTTCCGCCCGGTCGCGTCGCGCCCGGGCGGCTCCCGGAGCGGCGCGAAACCGGCCGGGGGCGCTGCGGGCCGGGACCCGGCCGGACCCGGCCCGGGGGCGCGGGGCGGCGCGGCGGGCGCGGGAGGCGACGCCGGGGGGCCGGGCCTCGGTTCGGCCGGTGCCGCGGGTTCGCCGGGTGCCGCCGGTTCCCAGGGCTCGTCGACGGCCCAGGCTTCCTCCGGTGCTCCCGGCCCGGCCGGTTCCCCGGGCTCGGGACCGGGCAGGGGCCCGGCCGGGCCGGGCTTCGGCGCTCCGGCCGGTTCGCCGGGGGCGGGCGGAGGCTCGGCCGGGGCCGCGTTCGGCGGCGCGGCCGCGTCGGGCAGTGCTTTTGCGGGGGCCGGTTTCGGCGGCCCGGCGGCGCCCGCCGGGCCGGGCGGCTCCGGTTTCGGTGGTCCCGCCGGCGCGGCCGGTCCCGCGCAGGCTCCGGCCGGACCCGCCTTCAGCGCGCGGGGCGGCGCGGCCGGTTCCGCCGACGGGGCGAACCGGCCCGGCTTCGGAGCCGGCAAGGCCGCCGCCGCACAGGCCGCGGCCGGACCCGTGGGTGCCCAGGCCCCCGCCGCGGCTCCCGCCGCCGGTGCCACGGCGCTGTCCGGGCCGCAGGCGGCGCCCACCATCCCCCCGCAGTCCGGCGCCCCCGCCGCGGCCACCCCCCTCAGTCCCGGCCCCGGGGGCGGCCAGTCCTCCTGGGCGCAGCAGGTGCACCGGCTCGCCGGAGCCGGCGGGGGCGACGAGCCGCCGGTCGCGCCCTGGAAGCCGCCGGTCGAGGACGTGTTCCAGGCGGCTGCCCGGCGCCAGGCCTCGGCCCGGCCCGCGGGACTCGGCAAGCGGCTGGCCGCCCGTCTCGTGGACACCGTCGTGCTGCTGGGCCTGACCGCCACCGCCGCCGTCCCGCTCGGCATCGCGGCCGTCGACCACGTCAACGAGAAGATCGACGCGGCCCGGCTCTCCGGCGAGACCGTCACGGTGTGGCTGCTCGACGGCACGACCTCGGTCCACCTCGGCATCATCCTGGCCGTGCTGCTGCTCGCCGGTCTCCTGTGCGAGGTGCTGCCCACCGCCAAGTGGGGGCGCACCCTCGGCAAGAGACTGATGGGCCTGGACGTGCGGGACATCGAGGGGCACGACACCCCCGAGTTCGGCGCGGCCCTGCGCCGCTGGCTGGTCTACAGCGTGCCCGGCCTCCTCGTCGTCGGCGTGGTCGGCGTCGCCTGGTGCCTGTTCGACAAGCCGTGGCGCCAGTGCTGGCACGACAAGGCCGCGCGCACGTTCGTGGCGGGCTGAACTCCCCCGGACGGCCGTCTGCCGGATGCGGAGCCCGGCGCTTCGCGATCGACTCGGGCCATGAGCAGTGAACCGCCCCCCGGCTCCGGTCAGCAGCCCCCGGAAGACGACCCGTTCCGGAAGCGGCCCCCGGGCGAGCCGCCCGGAGAGGGCACGGGCTCCCCGTACGGCGACGGTCCCCCGCCGTACCCGGGCGGCCCCGCGGGCTCGGGCGGCCCCGCGGGCTCTGGCGGTCCGGGCGGCCCCGGCGGCTTTGGCGGCCCACCCGGCGGTTCCGGACCCGGTGGCGGCCCGTACGGCGGACCCGGCGGCCCACCCGGTGGCGGCCCCTACGGCGGTGACCCCTACGGCGGAGGGTCCTACCCCTCCGACCCGCTCGCCGGCATGCCCCCGCTCGCCGACAGCGGCAAGCGCACGCTCGCCCGCGTCATCGACATGATCCTCGTGGGTGTCGTCGTCTGGCTGCTCACCCTGGGCTTCGGCGTCAACGAGTACGACGTCGACGGCGACCGCATCGAGGTCGGCAAGTCCTTCTGGCAGTCGGCGGTCGCCGCCGTCCTCTACATCGCCTACGACACCCTCCTGACCGCCAGGACCGGCCAGACCCTCGGCAAGAGGCTGCTGCACCTGCGCGTGGCCAACCTCGGCAACGGCGCCACGCCCTCCGTGCAGACCGCGCTGGCGCGCGCGGCCGTGCTGTGGATCCCGTTCGCCTTCTGCTGCGCCTGCGTCTGGACGGCGATCTCCGGCGGCTGGAGCTTCTTCGACCGGCCCTACAAACAGGGCCTGCACGACAAGGCGGCCAAAACGGTCGTGGTCAGCACCAATTGAGGCAGCGCGGCGCCAACTGCCTCACGGGGACGGAAGAGCGGCGGTCAGGACGCCGCCCGCTGCCGCACCGGCTCCGGGGCCGGGGCGGCGACCGGGGCCCGCACCGGCTCCCGGGGCGCGGGCCGTTCCACGGCGGCGGCGCGCCTGCCGGGCAGCGGCACCGTCATGGCGACCAGGAGCCCGAGGGCGAGCGCCGCGACGGCGATGAGCGCGATCCCCGCACCCGAACTCGTCTGCGACAGCAGCAGCATGGCGAGGGTCGAGAGGATCACGGTGCACGAACCGTAGGCGAGCTGGGCGGCGGTCGGACGGGGCATGGCCATCATGTCCTCGAAAGTGGGGGTCCACGGGGGCGTCGGCCTGGCATTCCGCCGGCTTCCGGGCGTTCCGCCAAGCGACTCTAACCGGCAGGCTGCCCGACGGGAACGAGCGGTAAGCGTGACCTAATCAACAAGGGCGGTGCACAGGGGGCGCACGGAGTCATGGCGTCCACGGAGTGGACATGTGTACGCGCCCGCCCACCGCGGGGACAACCGTTTGGTTGTCCGTAAAACGAAACGTCGACTCCGCATAGTGCACTTGACTTGTCCAAGTCAAGGTCTGTCTTTTCCGCTAAACCTCTAGTCAAATGTCGTCACTTGACTACACGCGTTGATCACGCGCGCGCGGACCCGCACCTGACCAGGGACCCCTTCCTTCCGCGCGCACGCACGCGGGGGAGGAACTCAAGTGACCAGTAGACCCTGGACGTTCAGAGCGGCCGCCATCGGTGTGGCGCTCGCGGCGGCCACCGCCACCGCCTCGACGTACGCCGTGGCCGACGACACCTCCGCTCCCCGGTCCACCACCGTGGACCGGCACGACCCGGCGGACCGCCACCACGACGAGCACGACCTCGAAGGCCCCCTGAGCAAGACCCGGGAGGCGCAGCGCCAGGAGGCCCTGACCCAGGTCATATCCGGCAAGACCAAGGTCAAGGACCGCGAGGGCTCGAAGGTCGTCGAGCTCAAGAGCAAGAAGGGCGACAGCAAGTACGTCGAGCTCGGCCGCGAGAAGACCGACAAGATCTTCACGATCCTGGTCGAGTTCGGCGACAAGACCGACCCGCGCTACGGCGGCACCCCGGGCCCGCTGCACAACCAGATACCCAAGCCGGACCGCAAGAAGGACAACTCCACCGCCTGGCGGGCCGACTACGACCGGGACTACTTCCGGGACCTGTACTTCGGCTCCGGCAAGGGCGTCGACTCCGTCAAGACGTACTACGAGAAGCAGTCCTCGGGCCGCTACTCGGTCGAGGGCGAGGTCTCCGACTGGGTCAAGGTGCCCTACAACGAGGCCCGTTACGGCAACAACGCCTGCGGTGACACCAACTGCCCGAGCGTGTGGAACGTCGTCAGCGACGGCCTGGACGCCTGGGTCTCCCAGCAGAAGGCAGCGGGGAGGACCGACGCGCAGATCAAGGCGGACGTCGCGCGCTTCGACGAGTGGGACCGCTACGACTTCGACGGCGACGGCGACTTCAACGAGCCCGACGGCTACATCGACCACTTCCAGATCGTGCACGCGGGCGAGGACGAGTCCGCGGGCGGCGGCGCCCAGGGCACCGACGCGATCTGGGCGCACCGCTGGTACGCCTTCGGCACCGACGCCGGCGCCACCGGCCCCGAGAACAACAAGCTCGGCGGCGCGAAGATCGGCGACACCGGCATCTGGGTCGGCGACTACACCGTCCAGCCGGAGAACGGCGGACTCGGCGTCTACGCCCACGAGTACGGCCACGACCTCGGCCTGCCCGACCACTACGACACCGCGGGCGGCGAGAACTCCACCGGTTTCTGGACGCTGATGTCGTCCGGTTCCTGGCTGGGCACCGGCAAGAACGAGATCGGTGACCTGCCCGGCGACATGACCGCCTGGGACAAGCTCCAGCTGGGCTGGCTGAACTACGACCGCGCCAAGGCCGGCGTCGACTCCTGGCACAAGCTGGGTGTCGCGGAGTACAACACCAAGCACAAGCAGGCGCTGATCGTCGACCTGCCCAAGAAGGCGGTCACCACCGAGCTCGTCACCCCCGCCGAGGGCAAGACCCAGTGGTGGAGCGGCAGCGGCAACAATCTGAAGAACACGCTGACCCGTTCCGTCGACCTCACCGGCAAGACGTCGGCGTCGCTGACCCTCGACGGCTGGTACGAGATCGAGTCCAACTACGACTACCTCTACACCGAGGTCTCGACCGACGGCGGCGCCAACTGGACCGCCCTGGACGGCACGGTGGACGGCAAGCCGATCCCGCGGGACGGCAGCGACAAGCCGGCCCTGCACGGCACGGTGGACGGCTACAAGAAGCTGGCGTACTCCCTGGACGCCTACGCGGGCAAGAAGTTCGACCTGCGCTTCCGCTACCAGACCGACGGTGGCCTGGCGATGAAGGGCTTCGCGGCCGACCGGATCGCGGTGACCGCCGACGGTGCCCCGGTCTTCTCCGACGACGCCGAGTCGGCGGACGCGGCCTGGACGGCGAACGGCTTCTCCCGCATCGGCGCGTCCTTCACCCGGGACTACGCGCAGTACTACATCGCCGAGAACCGGCAGTACGTGTCGTACGACAAGACCCTCAAGGTCGGCCCGTACAACTTCGGCTTCACCGAGCGCCCGGACTGGGTCGAGCACTACGCGTACCAGAACGGCCTGCTGATCTGGAAGTGGGACACCTCCCAGGCGGACAACAACACCAGTGAGCACAAGGGCACCGGTCTGGTCCTCCCGGTCGACTCCCACCCGACCGCGCTGAGGTGGGCCGACGGCACGCTGATGCGCAACCGCATCCAGGCCTACGACTCGCCGTTCAGCCTCTACCGCACCGACGGCATGACGCTGCACAAGGCGGACGTGGCGAAGTACATCCCGGGCTCGAAGGGCGTGCCGGTCTTCAACGACCGGACGAACGACTACTACGACGAGTCGAACCCGACCGCTGGTGTCAAGATCACTGACACCAACACGAAGATCAAGATCCTCAAGGAGGCCAAGGACGGCTCGACGATCGAGCTGGAGGTCGGCCCCGCGGGTAGGTAATCCGCATCCTTGCAGGTCAGAGCATGATCGGCGGTGACCCACTGGCGGGTCACCGCCGATCCGTGTTTAGGTGCGTCCTGTGGCTCTCTTATTGACACCGACCGACACGGGGGGATGAGCGCATGGCCGCAGGAGGTTTCTGCAAGCTGCCGAACGGCACGGTGGTGGTGGCGCTGAACCTGCCCAGCCCCGCCGCCGACGCCCCCGGCGCCGTCCGTGTGCTCGTCCACTCCGCGAACCGCGCGCGGGCCCTGACCAGGCTCCGCAACCTGGGTCTGCGGTCGGTGTACCTGCGCGGCAACGCCGCCCCGCCGACCCCCGACGAGATCACGGCGGTCCTGCACCACCCCGACGGCCTGATATGGCGCACGGCCCCCGGCAACGGTGTCGTCAGCGGCCCGGACCTGGTCCAGGAGCTGTGGCGGCCGATCAGGTCGCTGCTGAGGGGCCCCGTTGCCCGGACCTGACCCGCGGGGCCGGCCGCGCGCCGGAGCCCCCCGCTCCGGCGGACGGCCGCCCGGCCGCCGGACGGCCTCCGGCTACTGGACGACCGGCTTGCCGGAGAGCTCCACGCCCGCCTCCCGCAGCTCCTCCAGGGCCCGCTCGGTGGTCTCGGCGGCCACCCCCGCGGTGAGGTCGAGCAGGACGTGGGTGCGGAAGCCCTCCTTCGCGGCGTCCAGGGCCGTGGCGCGCACGCAGTGGTCCGTGGCGATGCCGACCACGTCGACCTCGGTGACGTCGCGGGAGCGAAGCCAGTCGGCCAGGGTGGTGCCGTTCTCGTCGGTCCCCTCGAAGCCGCTGTACGCCGCCGCGTACGCCCCCTTGTCGAACACCGCGTCGATCGCACCGGAGGCGACGGCCGGCGCGAAGTTCGGGTGGAAGCCCACGCCCTCCGTGCCGGCGACGCAGTGCGCGGGCCAGGAGCGGACGTAGTCGGGGCTGGCGGAGAAGTGGCCGCCCGGCGCGATGTGGTGGTCGCGGGTGGCCACCACGTGCTGGTAGCCGGACCCGCCGGCCTGTCCGATCAGCTCGGTGACGGCGGCGGCCACGTCGGCACCGCCGGCCACGGCGAGGCTGCCCCCCTCGCAGAAGTCGTTCTGCACGTCTACGACGATCAAGGCGCGGCGCATGGTCGGTGTCCTTCGGCTATGGGGTCGGCGAGCCCGGCCGGTGCACTGCCGAGCCTACGAACAAGTGAGCGGGGTCGGGAGGGGGCGCGGGTCGGCGCATCGCGGCACACCGCCATTAGCTACCCGAGCCCTCGTGCACGTACTCCGTCGGAATGACCGGCTCCCCCCGGGAGAGCTGGGTGGCCGACATCGGGAGCCCCGCGCGCGCCGCCGCGTGCCGGTCGCGCGCCGCGTCCAGCGGCTCGCGCGCCACCACCTCGCCGCCCTTGACCAGCTCCACCAGCAGCTGCCGGTCCGCGAGCGCGGCCGGCACCCGCCCGGTGCCGACCACCTCGGCCTCGGCGACCCCGTGGGAGTCCAGCCGCCGCGCGGCCCACTTGCGCCCGCCCACCGACGCCTTGCCGCCGCTGGACTTCTTCGCCACCGGCACCAGCGGCGCCTTCGGGTCCGCGGACTCGGCCCGCGCCACCAGCTTGTAGACCATCGAGGAGGTGGGGTGGCCGGAGCCGGTCACCAGCTGCGTGCCGACGCCGTAGGCGTCCACGGGCGCCGCCGCCAGCGAGGCGATGGCGTACTCGTCCAGGTCGGAGGTGACGACGATCTTCGTGTCGGTCGCGCCCAGCTCGTCCAGCTGCCGGCGCACCCGGTGCGCGACCAGCAGCAGGTCGCCGGAGTCGATCCGCACGGCCCCGAGCCCGGTCCCGGCGACCTCCACGGCGGTGCGGACCGCCTCGTCGACGTCGTAGGTGTCCACCAGCAGCGTGGTCCCCCGGCCCAGCGTCTCCACCTGGGCCCGGAAGGCGTCCCGCTCGCTGTCGTGCAGCAGCGTGAAGGCGTGCGCGGAGGTGCCGACGGTGGGGATGCCGTAGCGGAAGCCGGCGGCCAGGTCGGAGGTGGTCGAGAAGCCGCCGACGTACGCGGCCCGGGAGGCCGCCACCGCCGCCAGCTCGTGGGTGCGCCGGGCGCCCATCTCGATCAGCGGCCGCTCGCCCGCCGCCGCCGACATGCGCGAGGCGGCCGCGGCGATCGCCGAGTCGTGGTTGAGGATCGACAGGATCACGGTCTCCAGCAGCACGCACTCGGCGAAGGTGCCCTCCACCCGCATGATCGGCGAGCCCGGGAAGTACACCTCGCCCTCCGGGTAGCCCCAGATGTCGCCGCCGAAGCGGTAGCCGGCGAGCCACTCCAGGGTCCGCTCGTCGACGATCCCGCGCTCGCGCAGGAAGCCCAGGACGCCCGGGTCGAAGCGGAAGTTCTCCACCGCGTCCAGCACCCGTCCGGTGCCCGCCACGACGCCGTAGCGGCGGCCGTCCGGCAACCTGCGGGTGAAGACCTCGAACACGCTGCGCCGCTCGGCCGTGCCCGCCGTCAGGGCGGCCCGCAGCATCGTCAGCTCGTACTGGTCCGTGAAGAGCGCCGTCGAGGGAACGTCCACCGGCAGCCCAAGGTCCGCTGTGTTCATGGAGAGGAGAGTACCCCCATTTCGTCAATCTGACGATTGCGGTCCCGGGGGACGCGATCGCCTTGCGGCCAGGCCCGTTTGTGCGACTACCCCCCTCGGGTGGCAGCATGGGCAGTGTGACGTCACCCGCGCCCCTGGAGATCGAACGCACCGAGTCGGCGGAGGAGGTCTTCGCCGTACCCGAGCCCGACGTCCCCTGGGTCACCATCGTGCACAACGACCCGGTCAACCTCATGAGCTACGTGACGTACGTCTTCCAGACCTACTTCGGCTACTCCAAGGACAAGGCCACCAAGCTCATGCTCGACGTCCACCACAAGGGCAGGGCGGTCGTCTCCAGCGGCACGCGCGAGGAGATGGAACGCGACGTGCAGGCCATGCACGGCTACGGCCTGTGGGCCACCCTCCAGCAGGACCGCAAGTAGCCAGCACCCCGCCCAGCAGCGAAAAGGCGTTCATGCCCGGAACCTTCGAACCGCTCCCCGGCGGCGGCGCGGCCGTCGCCCTCGACGACGTCGAGATCTCCATCATCCGGTCGCTGGCCGTCCAGCTCCTGGAACTCATCGGCCCCGGCCCCGCCGAGGACGCCTCCGGCGACCCGCTCGCCGAGCTGTTCGCCGAGGGCCCGAGCGAGCCGCCCGCCGACCCGGTGCTCCGGCGCCTGTTCCCGGACGCCTACGGCGACCCCGAGCGGCCCGCCTCGCCCCGGGACGCCGAGGAGCAACGGGCCTACTCGGCCGAGTTCCGCCGCTACACCGAGAACGACCTGCGGGCGGGCAAGCGGGACAACGCCCTCGCGGTGGTCCGCTCCCTGGACGCGCTCGCCTCGGCCTCGGCCGGCGAGGGCGGGGCGGTGCTGAAGCTGTCGGTGGAGGAGTCCCGGCAGTGGCTGGGCGCGCTGAACGACCTCCGTCTCGCGATCGGCTCCCGCCTGGAGATCGCCGAGGAGGAGGACACCGACCTCCTCTACCGCCTCCCGGACGACGACCCGCGCAAGCCGATGGTGATGGCCTACCTGTGGCTCGGCGGACTCCAGGAGACGCTGGTCGGAACGCTCATGCCCTGATCGGTGAAGGTCCCGTGGCCCTCGTCGGGCGGGGCGATCCGTGTTCGCTCAGAGGACACTCAAATCCGGATAACGATCCCGTCACCGCGCCCGCCTCCTATGGCCGCCCGGGCATCGGTTTGTCCGCTTTTGCTTGTGCCGTGCCCCACACTGTCACCCGGTGATCAGTCCGACGACCGTGATAAATCTTCACGATCGCCCGGCGGGACACCACCCGAATGTCCGGCCGGGTGCGCCACCGAGCCGGCAACCGCCGGCCAGGCACGACTCCAGCAATCCGGGGGGATCGAGACCCGATCCGCGGCCGACGAGAGGCCCGGGTCGGCATGGAGAAAGGCGCACCACACATGACCTCTGCGCAGGTCGACACGGAAAACGTGCCCGAGGAGGGCTACGAGCGGGGCCTCGGCAGTCGCCAGGTCCAGATGATCGCGATCGGCGGCGCCATCGGCGTCGGCCTGTTCATGGGTGCCGGAGCGAACATCGCCAAGGCGGGACCCAGCATCGTCCTCATGTACGCCCTCGCGGGCGTCGTGATCTTCTTCATCATGCGGGCCCTGGGCGAGCTGCTCCTCTATCGGCCCGTCTCCGGCTCCTTCGCCGAGTACGCCCGTGAGTTCCTCGGCCCGTTCTTCGGGTTCGTCACGGGCTGGACGTACTGGCTCATGTGGGTGGTCACCGGCATGGCCGAGCTCACGGCCGCCGCCATCTACATCCACTTCTGGTTCCCGGAGATCCCGCAGTGGGTCAGCGCCCTGGTCTTCCTGGTGGTGCTCTTCGGCGTCAACCTGATCTCGGTGAAGATCTTCGGCGAGGTCGAGTTCTGGTTCTCGATGATCAAGGTCACGGCCATCATCGGCATGATCGTCATCGGCCTCGGCGTGCTCACCCTCGGCTTCTCCGACGCCGGTGACACCGCCACCGTCTCCAACCTCTGGGCGCACGACGGCTTCTTCCCCAACGGCATCGGCTCCAGCCTGATGACCCTGCAGGGCGTCATGTTCGCCTACCTCGCCGTCGAGCTCGTCGGCGTCACCGCGGGCGAGTCGGAGAACCCCGAGAAGACCCTGCCCAAGGCCATCAACACCCTGCCCTGGCGCATCATCGTCTTCTACGTCGGCGCGCTGCTGGTGATCCTGTCCGTCGTGAAGTGGACCGAGTTCTCCGCCGGCGAGAGCCCCTTCGTGCACGCCTTCGGCGAGATCGGCATCCCGCTCGCCGCGGGCATCGTCAACTTCGTGGTGCTCACCGCCGCCCTGTCGTCCTGCAACTCCGGCATGTACTCCACCGGCCGCATGCTGCGCGACCTGGCCTCCAACAGCGAGGCTCCGCAGGCCTTCGGCAGGCTCAACGCCCGCAAGACGCCCGCCGTCGGCATCACCGTCTCCGTGGCGCTCATGGGCATCGGCGTGGTCCTGAACTACGTGGTCCCGGAGAAGGCGTTCCTCTACGTCACCTCCGTCGCCACCGCGGCCGGCATCTGGACCTGGATGATGATCCTGATCAGCCACATCCGCTACCGCGCCGCGGTCGACGCGGGCCGGCTGCGCGCCTCGTCCTTCCCGGCCCCCGGCGGAGCGCTGTTCAGCTGGGTCGCGCTCCTCTTCCTCATCGGCGTGACCTGCATGATCGCCTACGACAAGGACGCCCGGGTCTGCCTGTACGTCGCGGCCGGCTGGGCCGTCGCCCTCGGCATCGGCTGGGCGGTCCTCAAGAGCCGCAACCCGCAGATCGCCGAGCGCCGCGACGACGCGGAGTTCGAGAAGGTCGGCTGACGGGCCTGCCGGCGCCCAGCCGCAGGGAGTACTCGTGGCACCCCCTGCGGCTGCCGCTCAGGGCGTCCGGCATGTGGGCCGTTCCGTACCAGCCATCGGTACGGAACGGCCCTTCTGCTTATCCTTGCCGGCATGCTGACCATCACCCAGGACCTGGTCGACCGGATCGTCGCGCACGCGCGCAAGGACCACCCCGACGAGGCGTGCGGCGTCGTCGCCGGACCGGCCGGCTCGGACCGCCCCGAGCGCTTCATCCCCATGCTGAACGCGGCCATGTCGCCCACGTTCTACGAGTTCGACTCCGGCGACCTGCTCAGGCTCTACCGCGAGATGGACGACCGCGACGAGGAGCCGGTGGTCATCTACCACTCGCACACGGCGACCGAGGCCTACCCCTCGCGCACCGACATCTCCTACGCCAACGAGCCCGGCGCGCACTACGTCCTGGTCTCCACCGCCGACACCGACGGGGCCGGCGAGTTCCAGTTCCGCTCCTTCCGGATCGTCGAGGGCGAGGTCACGGAGGAGGAGGTCCGGATCGTGGCGGCGTACTGAGCCGGGCCTGAGCTCGCACGCAGCCCGGACATCTCGTGATGCGGATGAACAACGTCCGAAGTGTGGGATCACACTCGGGGAGCCCGGCCGGGAATCGATACGATGAGCCCATGGTTTTCCACGACGTGAGCGAAAAGACGCCGGGCGATCTGCTCGTGGCGCGGCTGCACGTCGACCTGTGCAGGCTCGCCAGCGCCATCTGTTGACGCAGCACCCTGCCGCCGTACGGCCGTGAGCCGCGGCGAAACGCTCCACCTGCGTACGACCACGCACGCCCGCGCCGCCGCGCGCCACCACCCGACGACACCTTCCGACAGGAGCCCTGAGCCATGGCCATCGAGGTCCGCATCCCGACCATCCTCCGCACCTACACCGACGGTCAGAAGGCGGTGGAGGGCACCGGGGACACCCTCGCCGACCTGTTCAACGACCTCGAGACCCGGCACGCGGGCATCCAGGCCCGCATCGTGGACGGCGACCAGCTGCGCCGCTTCGTCAACGTCTACCTGAACGACGAGGACGTGCGCTTCCTCGACGGCATCAACACCAAGCTGTCGGACGGCGACAACGTCACGATCCTGCCGGCCGTGGCCGGCGGCATGGTCTGATCATGCGCTACGACTCACCCCTGGCCGCGGTGGGCAACACCCCTCTGGTGCGCCTGCCGCGGCTGTCGCCGTCCCCCGACGTCCGCATCTGGGCGAAGCTGGAGGACCGCAACCCGACCGGCTCGGTCAAGGACCGCCCCGCCCTGCACATGATCGAGCAGGCGGAGAAGGACGGCCGGCTCACCCCCGGCTGCACGATCCTGGAGCCGACCTCGGGCAACACCGGCATCTCCCTGGCCATGGCGGCGAAGCTCAAGGGCTACCGCATCGTGTGCGTGATGCCCGAGAACACCTCGCAGGAACGCCGTGACCTGCTGGCCATGTGGGGCGCCGAGATCATCTCCTCCCCGGCCGCGGGCGGCTCCAACACCGCCGTGCGCGTAGCCAAGGAGCTCTCGGCCGAGCACCCCGACTGGGTGATGCTCTACCAGTACGGCAACCCGGACAACGCGGGCGCCCACTACGCGACCACGGGCCCCGAGATCCTCGCCGACCTGCCGTCCGTCACGCACTTCGTGGCCGGCCTCGGCACCACCGGCACGCTCATGGGCGTCGGCCGCTACCTGCGCGAGCACAAGCCCGGCGTGCAGATCGTCGCGGCCGAACCGCGCTACGACGACCTGGTCTACGGCCTGCGCAACCTCGACGAGGGGTTCGTGCCCGAGCTGTACGACGCGTCCGTGCTGACCTCACGCTTCTCGGTCGGCTCGGCGGACGCGGTGACCCGCACCCGCGAGCTGCTGCAGCAGGAGGGCATCTTCGCCGGCGTCTCCACGGGCGCCGCGCTGCACGCCGCGATCGGCGTGGGCAGGAAGGCCGTCAAGGCCGGTGAGCCCGCCGACATCGTCTTCGTCGTCGCCGACGGCGGCTGGAAGTACCTCTCCACCGGCGTCTACACGGCCGCCACCACGCAGGAGGCCATCGAGACGCTGCAGGGGCAGCTCTGGGCGTAGCCCACGGCACGGACACACCGAGGGGCCGGAGTCGCGACTGCGGCCCCTTCGCTGTTCGCCGTCACCCGGCCAGGTACCGCACCTGGTCCCACAGTGCCGGATCCACCACGCCCACCCGCCGCCGGAAGCCCCACACCGGAACCTCCCGCAGCTCGTCGGTCTCCAGGAAGCTCGCCCGGCCCCGGGTGTCGCCGACGGAGCCGGGCGGCAGGGGGATGACGCCGGCGCGCCCGGCCCGGAACCGGGTGGTGATCTTCGCGACGGTGGCCCGCTCCCCGCGCACCGCCAGCACCAGGCACGGCCGGTCCTTGGTCCGCGCGGCGTCCTCGTAGGGCACGTCCGCCCACCAGATCTCCGCGGGCTGCGGCCGGTCCGCCACCGCGGTGCGCGGCGCCGTCGCCCGGGTGCGCCGCTCCAGCGTGCGCCGCCCGCGTCCCCAGCCGTCGACGAGCGTGGCGACGAGCGCGAGCAGTACCAGCGCGGCGAGCGCCAGCCACCAGGACGTGTCCATACTGAGACGGTACCGGCGTACTCCCTCCCGCGCGCCCCTCCTTCCGGGGACCGCGCCCGGCGCTGCCAGCCGAACCGGTGACACCACAGGTGAGTTCGCCCACAACGGGCCTTGGCGGAGGAGCTACCGGAGGTTTCGCGCCTTACGCTCGACGAACCGCACGACCCCCGACGCCCCTACCGGACTCATCCCGCCAGCGGAGGTTTCTGCTTCATGAAGCTCACCGTCGTCGGCTGCTCGGGGTCGTTCCCGTCCGCGGAATCGGCCTGCTCGAGCTACCTCGTCGAGGCCGACGGCTTCCGGCTGCTCCTCGACATGGGCAACGGCGCCCTGGGCGAGCTGCAGCGCCACTGCGGTCTCTACGACCTCGACGCGATCTTCCTCAGCCACCTGCACGCCGACCACTGCATCGACATGTGCGCGTACTTCGTGGCGCGCTACTACCGCCACGACGGCGGCCGCTGCGCCCCGCTCCCCGTCTTCGGCCCCGAGGGCACGGAACACCGGCTGACCACCGCCTACGCGGACACCCCCACCGCCTCGTCCATGAGCGAGGTCTTCGACTTCCACACGGTCAAGCCGTCCACCTTCGACATCGGCCCCTTCACGGTGCACACCGACAGGGTGGCCCACCCCGTGGAGGCGTACGGCATCCGCGTCGAGCACGAGGGCAGGGTCCTGACGTACTCCGGCGACACCGGCGTGAGCCCCGCCCTGGACGAACTCGCCCGGGACGCCGACCTGTTCCTGTGCGAGGCCGCGTTCACGCACGGCAAGGAGAGCATCCCCGACCTGCACCTCAACGGCCGCGAGGCGGGTGAGACGGCCGCCCGGGCCGGTGCCCGGCGCCTGGTCCTCACGCACATCCCGCCGTGGACGGACCCGCAGGTCAACCTGGTCGACGCCCGCGAGGTCTACGACGGTCCCGTGGAGCTCGCCGCGCCCCGGCAGACGTACGAGATCTGAACGGCCCGCACGCGCGAAGGCCCCGGAACCGAGCGGTTCCGGGGCCTTCGGCCGTCGTGCGGGCTACTTGGCCTCCGCCTTCTGCAGCTCGGCGAGTTCCTCGTCGGACTCCCGGCCGGGCGTGGGCAGGTTGAACTTGGTGATCGCGAAGCGGAAGACCGCGTAGTAGACCGCCGCGAAGCACAGGCCGACCAGGGCCAGGCCCCACGGGTTGGTCGCGATGCCCAGGTTGAGGAAGAAGTCGACCGCGCCGGCGGAGAAGCCGAAGCCGTCCTTCATCCCCAGGGCCCAGGTCAGAGCCATCGAGACACCGGTGAGCACCGCGTGGATGGCGTACAGCACCGGGGCGATGAACATGAAGGTGAACTCGATCGGCTCGGTGACGCCGGTGACGAACGAGGTCAGCGCGAGGGAGAACATCATGCCGCCGACGACCTTGCGGCGCTCGGGGCGGGCGCAGTGCACGATCGCGAGGCACGCGGCGGGCAGCGCGAACATCATGATCGGGAAGAAGCCGGTCATGAACTGCCCGGCGGTCGGGTCGCCCGCCAGGAACCGGGCGATGTCGCCGCTCTTGCCCTCGTAGGTGCCGGCCTGGAACCAGGGGAAGGAGTTGAGCAGGTGGTGCATGCCGATCGGGATCAGCGCGCGGTTGGCGACACCGAAGATGCCCGCGCCGACCGCGCCGGAGCCGACCAGCCACTCGCCGAAGTTGTGCAGGCCCGTGCCGAGGACCGGCCAGATGTAACCGAAGACGATGCCGATGAGCAGGCCCGCGAAGGCCGACAGGATCGGAACCAGGCGGCGGCCGCCGAAGAAGCCCGCCCAGTCGGGCAGCTTGGTGCGGTAGAAGCGCTGGTAGAGCAGGGCGACGACGAGGCCCATCACCACACCGCCGAGCACCTTGGCGTCGACCGCCTGCTCGACCATCACGATCTTGCCGTCGACGATGGCTTCCTTCTTCGGCAGGCTGCCGTCGGTGAACGTGGCCAGCACGTTCTTGAAGACCAGGTAACCGACCACGGCCGCCAGGGCGGTGGAGCCGTCCGACTTCTTGGCGAAGCCGATGGCGATGCCCACGGCGAACAGCAGCGCCATGTTGTCGAGGATGGCGTTGCCGCCGGCCGCCATGAAACCGGCGATCTTCGTGATGAAGGCGGGGAACGACTCGCGCCCCAGCATGTCGGTGTTGCCGAGCCGGACCAGCAGGGCGGCGGCGGGCAGCACCGCGACGGGCAGCATCAGGCTGCGCCCGATGCGCTGCAGGACGGCCATCACGGCCGACCCTCTGCTCGGGCTCGCGGGCGCGGCGGTGTCTGTGGACATGAACTTCCTCCATGGGGCACGGCGCCGCCCAGGAGAAAATCGACGGGGGACGGCGGCGTCTCAAAGAAAGGGGAACGCGGTATCCACCGCGCGACCTCCACCGGTGAGTGGTGTAGACCAGTTGTAGCACGGTAGGCCGAACGAGTGGAACCCGCCAATTCCGCCCGCCCCGGACGATCACGCCTTGGCGCTGTCCTCCACGTCCTCCTCCGGCTCCCGCCCCGGAGTCCGCAGGTCCCACTTCGTGATCGCGAACCGGAAGATCACGTAGTAGAGGAGCGCGAAGCCCAGCCCGATCGGGATGATCAGCCACGGTCTGGTCGCCAGGTTCCAGTTGATGACGTAGTCGATCAGCCCCGCCGAGAAGCTGAACCCGTCGTGCACCCCCAGCCCCCACGTCACCGCCATCGACACCCCCGTCAGCAGCGCGTGCACCGCGTACAGCACCGGCGCCACGAACAGGAACGAGTACTCGATCGGCTCCGTGATGCCGGTGACGAACGACGTCAGCGCCACCGACAGCATCAGACCGCCGACCTCCTTGCGCCGGTCCGGCCGCGCGCAGTGCGTGATCGCCAGGGCCGCCGCCGGCAGCGCGAACATCATGATCGGGAAGAAGCCCGAGGTGAACTGCCCCGCATCCGGGTCGCCCGCCAGGAACATGTTGATGTCACCGTGCACCACCGTCCCGTCCGGCTTCGTGTACGAACCGAACTGGAACCAGATGGGCACGTTCAGGAACTGGTGCAGCCCCACCACCAGCAGCGCCCGGTTCGCCACCCCGAACACACCGGCGCCCCACGCGTCCAGCCCGTCCATCCAGTCGCTGAAGCTCTCCAGCGCGTCACCGATCGGCGGCCACACCCACAGGCACAGCGCCGCGAACGCGATCGCCACGAACGCCATCAGGATCGGCACCAGCCGCCGCCCGTTGAAGAACCCCAGCCAGTCCACCAGCCGGGTCCGGTGGAACCGCGCCCAGAAGAACGCCGCCAGCAGCCCCATCACGATGCCCCCGAACACCCCCGGGTTCTGGAACGTGAACGCCGTCACCGTCCGCGCCCCGTCGGTCAGCTGGCAGCCCACGTTCGGCACCGCCACCGACCCCTCCGGACAGTCCTCCGGGAACTGCCGCAGCACCGTGAAGTACACGAGGAAACCGGCCACCGCCGCCAGCGCCGTCGACCCGTCGGCCTTCCTCGCCATCCCGATCGCGACACCCACGCAGAACAGCAGCGGCAGCCCCAGCGAACTGTCCAGCAGCGCCCCGCCCGCCCCCACCATCACCTTCGAGACGTTCGTCCAGCCCAGCCCGTCGTCCCCGAACACGTCCGGCTGCCCGAGCCGGTTGAGGATCCCCGCCGCGGGCAGCACCGCGATCGGCAGCTGCAGGCTGCGGCCCATCTTCTGCAGCCCCTGGAACAGCCGGTTCCAGCGGGCGCGCGCGGGACGGGCGGCGGCCTCGGCGCCGGTGGGGCTGTCGGCACTCATTCCGGTCCCCTCCGGCGAGAGACTTTTGTCGTGAGACGGGCTCGTGGTGTAGACCAGTCGTTCGAGACGGTCGCACCGGCGTGACGCCATCCTTCGGCACACACGACAGGACCGCTCGCGAAGATGGGCCAACTGTGGGTTACTGCGACAAAGCGGTTCGGATCAGGGAGAACGAACATGGCCACCAAGGCTGAGAAGATCGTTGCCGGGCTCGGCGGCATCGACAACATCGAAGAAGTCGAAGGCTGCATCACCCGCCTCCGCACCGAGGTCGTGGACCCCGCCAAGGTCGACGAGGCCGCCCTGAAGGCCGCCGGCGCCCACGGCGTCGTCAAGATGGGCAGCGCCATCCAGGTCGTCATCGGCACCGACGCCGACCCCATCGCGGCGGAGATCGAGGACATGATGTGAAGCGCGGGGATCGTCCCGGGCTTCACCCCTGACGGACCCTGACACCACCGGCGACGGGCCCCTCCCCACCGCGGGAGGGGCCCGTTCCGCGCGTACGGATAGGCTCGGCGCCATGTCTCGAATCGACGGCCGCACCCCCCAGCAGCTCCGCCCCATCACCATCGAGCGCGGCTGGAGCAAGCACGCCGAGGGCTCCGTCCTCGTCTCCTTCGGCGACACCAAGGTCTTCTGCACCGCCTCCGTCACCGAAGGCGTCCCGCGCTGGCGCAAGGGCAGCGGCGAGGGCTGGGTCACCGCCGAATACTCCATGCTGCCCCGCTCCACCAACACCCGCGGCGACCGCGAGTCCGTCAAGGGCCGCATCGGCGGCCGCACCCACGAGATCAGCCGGCTCATCGGCCGCTCGCTGCGCGCCGTCATCGACTACAAGGCCCTCGGCGAGAACACGATCGTCCTCGACTGCGACGTCCTCCAGGCCGACGGCGGCACCCGCACCGCCGCCATCACCGGCGCGTACGTGGCCCTGGCCGACGCCGTCGCCTGGGCCCAGGGCAAGAAGCTGATCAAGGCCGGCCGCAAGCCCCTGACCGGCACCGTCTCCGCCGTCTCCGTCGGCATCGTCGGCGGCGTCCCGCTCCTCGACCTCTGCTACGAGGAGGACGTCAAGGCCGACACCGACATGAACGTGGTCTGCACCGGCGACGGCCGCTTCGTCGAGGTCCAGGGCACCGCCGAGGCCGAGCCCTTCGCCCGCGAGGAACTCGACGCCCTCCTCGACCTCGCCGTCGCCGGCTGCACCGAACTCGCCGCCCACCAGCGCGACGCCCTCGGTACGGTCCTCGAAAAGTAAAGGGCGCACCAAAACGGGTGCTCGGCACGGGCAACCGCGCCGAGCACCGGCGCGTCTGAAGGAGTACGGGCGCACGGCTCATCCCTGTGCGCCCGGCCAGCCACACGGGCCCGACCGGCCCGACCGAACGAGAGGGACCGTTCCATGGCCGCGAGCCGCCGACGTCGCACCGCAGCCGTCGCCGCCACCCTGGCGGCCGTCGCGCTGACCGCCGGACTCACCACCGGCTGCGCCGCCGTCGACAAGGCGCTGGACTGCGTCCAGACCGCCGACGCCATCGCCGACAGCGTCACCGACCTCCAGCAGGCCGTGGAGAACGCCGCGAACGACCCGACGCAGCTCGACAAGTCCCTCGACTCCATCGACGAGAACCTCGGCGAGATCGGCGACAAGACCGACAACGCGGACGTCGAACAGGCCGTGAACGACCTCGACAAGGCCGTGGACAACGTCCGCACGTCGATCAGGAACGGCGACGAGACGCCCGACATCAGCCCCGTCACGGACGCGGCGGGCGAACTGACGAAGGTGTGCACGCCGTAACGCCGGCGACGGACGGCGGGTGACCGGCCGCGAGCTCGCCCCGGTCGCCCGCCCAGGTCCCCACGCCCCTTTCCGGGCGCGGAATACTGTGACCCCATGAGCCGCCTGATCCTCGCCACCCGCAACGCCGGAAAGATCACCGAGCTGCGCGCGATCCTCGCCGAAGCCGGACTGCCCCACGAACTCGTCGGCGCCGACGCCTACCCCGACATCCCCGACGTCAGGGAAACGGGCGTCACCTTCGCCGAGAACGCCCTGCTCAAGGCCCACGCCCTGGCCCGGGCCACGGGCCTGCCGGCCGTCGCCGACGACTCGGGACTGTGCGTGGACGTCCTCAACGGCGCCCCCGGCATCTTCTCCGCCCGCTGGGCCGGCCGCCACGGCGACGACAAGGCCAACCTGGACCTGCTCCTCGCGCAGCTCTCGGACATCGCCGACGAACACCGCCAGGCCCACTTCGCCTGCGCGGCGGCCCTGGCCCTGCCCGACGGCACGGAGCGGGTCGTCGAGGGGCAGCTCCGCGGCGTCCTGCGCCACGAACCCGCCGGCACGGGCGGCTTCGGCTACGACCCGATCCTCCAGCCCGAGGGCGAGACCCGCACCTGCGCGGAACTGACCCCCCAGGAGAAGAACGCGATCAGCCACCGGGGGAAGGCGTTCCGGGCACTGGTACCAGTGGTGCGGGAGCTGGTGGGCTGAGGTACGCGGAAGGGCGCCCACTGATGTGTGCGCCCTTCCCGGATGAGCCCGGTGGGACTCGAACCCACGACACACCGGACCTAAACCGGCGCCCTCTTGCCAGCTGGGGTACGGGCCCACAGCGGTGCCTACTCTACTGGGCCTCGCGGATCGCCCGGCGGCCTCCTCGGCACCACGTCCTGGTGATCGCATGGCAATTCGGGCACAGCAGGCGCAGGTTCTCGCGCCGGTCGTCGCTCCAGTCCCCGTTGACGTGATCCACCTCCAGCGTCATGGGCTTGCCGAGCCACTCGGGTCCCGTGCCGCAGCGCGCGCACCGCTCCGGCACACCGACGGCCGCGAGCGCCCGGCGCAACAGCGAGGTTCGGGTGCGGTGCCGGCCGCCGTGCCGGACCAGAATCTCCTCGGGACGCTTGACCGGAACTGTGCCCGGCTTGCCGCGGTTGTGCGCCTGTCCCAGGAAATGCGCCGTGTCGAGGTGCTCCTGGGCGAGCCAACGGCGCAGCATCACCCGCTGGCCGCCGTTGTCCGGACGGCCCAGGCGGCGCAGCACCTCCGCCAGGGAGGTGGACGCGGCGACCGCGGCCCGTACCTGCCCGGCTGTGGGCGGGGCCTGTCGTGGACTCATGCGGTACGCCCCTGTCCGCGCCGCGCGCCGCGTCCCCGGTACCTGTCGGTCGTCGCGTGGCAGTTGGGGCACAGGAGCCGGAGGTTCTCCACCCTGTTGTTCCGCCAGTCGGCGTCGATGTGGTCCACCTCCAGGGGCAGGGGTTCGCCCAGCCAGAGCGCTTCGATGCCGCACAGGGCGCAGCGCTCCTCGACGCCCACCTCCCGCATCGCCCTTTTGAGGCGGGCGCCGGGCACCCGCCGGGCGTGTGGCGACGTGTCCTCGACGAGGATGTCCGCGGCGGTTCGGCGGCGCTGGTTGTCCCTCATCCTCTCCGTGCGGGCCACGGGCACGAAGTGCGAGGTGTCGATGCCGTACGCCCTGATCCTGCGGCTGATGTGCGTGTGATGTCCTCCGACCAGATCCAGGCCGAGATGACGCAACACGTCATTCGTGCTGGCCGAGACCGCCACGGCCGCCTGCAGGACCTCTTTCGTCCACTTGCCGCCCTCCCGCGCGAAGTGGGACGTGTCCACGCCCAGCTTCTTCATCCGCCGGCTGACGTAGTGCCGCGTCGAACTCCCCGGCTCCACCCCCAACCTCCCCAACGCCTCCGACAGCGTCCGCGCCCCCCGGGCCGCCTCCTCCAGGCGTTCCCTCGTGTACGCACTGGCCCCCATCGCGCCCCCTGCCGATCGCACGTCGACCACGCGTTCGTGATCTCGTACGGAATAACGAACCGTTCATCCGATCGTCACGCCCGAAAAGCGGAGCGGCCCGGGCCGGCGTGTACCGGTGCGAGCCGCTCTCGGGTGGGGCAGGGTGGGTCAGATCCCCAGATCCTTGATGATCTTGGCCACGTGGCCCGTCGCCTTGACGTTGTACAGGGCGCGTTCGACCTTGCCCTGCTCGTCCACGATCACCGTGGAGCGGATGACGCCGACGACCGTCTTGCCGTACAGCTTCTTCTCGCCGAAGGCCCCGTAGGCCTCCAGCACCTTCTTGTCCGGGTCGGCGAGGAGGGTCACCTTCAGGGACTCCTTGTCGCGGAACTTCGCCAGCTTCTCCGGCTTGTCGGGGGAGATCCCGATGACGTCGTAGCCCGCGCCCGCCAGCAGCTCGAGGTTGTCCGTGAAGTCGCAGGCCTGCTTCGTGCAGCCCGGCGTGAGGGCGGCCGGGTAGAAGTACACGATGACCTTGCGGCCCTCGCGGTCCGCCAGGGACACCTCGGTGCCGTCGGCGTCGGGCAGGGTGAAGGCGGGGGCCACGTCCCCCGGCTGCAGTCGCTCGCTCATCGGGCCAGCCTAACCGGGGGTCGACGCGATGCGATGAGCCGTGGAGCTGACAGACTGTCCGGCACAGGCTCATACCGACTTCGAAAGGCGACACGGTGGCGGACACGGCGGACACCAGAACCCCGGCGCAGATCGAGGCGGACATCAGGCGCCGCCGCGCGACCCTGGCCGAGACGCTCGACGAGATCGGGGTGCGCGTGCACCCGAAGACGATCGTCGGGGATGCCAAGGCCAAGGTCGCCTCGAACATCGACCACACCCTCGGGCGGGCTTACGTGGGGGTCAACAAGGCCGTCTCGGACGTGCGCGCGCGCTTCGTGGACGAGGACGGGGCGCCCCGGCTGGAGCGGGTCGTGCCCGTCGCGCTCGTCGTCGTGGGTGTGGTCGGGCTGCTCGCGCTCGGCTCGCGACGGCGCAAGGGCTGACCCGACTGCGGACGTCCCCCGGGAAGACAGGTAGGTTTCAGGGCGTGAGCGCCAACAGAAACGAGCACAGCACCCATCCCGACAAGCTGCCCATCCGGATGCTGCACGACCGCGTACTCGTGCGGCAGGACACCAGCGAGGGCGAGCGGCGTTCCGGCGGCGGCATCCTGATCCCCGCCACGGCGGCGGTCGGCCGGCGGCTGGCCTGGGCGGAGGTCGTCGCGGTGGGGCAGAACGTGCGGACCGTGGAGCCGGGCGACCGGGTCCTGTTCGACCCGGAGGACCGTGCCGAGGTCGAGGTGCGGGGCATCGCGTACGTGCTCATGCGCGAGCGCGACCTGCACGCCGTGGCCGCGGACCGGTTCGAGGGGTCGGAGGACTCGACGGGCCTGTACCTGTAGGTCCGCGCGGCAGCGGAAAGGGGCCGGTGACGCTCGTCACCGGCCCCTTCGCCGTGGACCGGGGCTTTGCTACGTTGGAGGGACCCCGACGAGACGCGCCGTACCGGGATCAAGGCAAAGACGACGCACCGCCACCGTCAGCCCGTTTCCCGGAGGTGCCGCCATGGCCTGGGTCCTGCTCGTCGTCGCCGGTCTGCTCGAAGTGGCGTGGTCCGTCGGCCTGAAGTACACCGACGGCTTCACGCGCCCGGTCCCGAGTGTGCTCACCGGCGCCGGAATCGTCGCCAGCATGCTGCTGCTGTCGCAGGCCGCCAAGACCCTGCCCATCGGTACCGCCTACGGCGTGTGGGTGGGGATCGGCGCGGCCGGGGCGGCGGTGTTCGGCATGGTGGTGCTGGGGGAGCCGGCCACCGCCGCCCGGATCTTCTTCGTGTGCCTGCTGCTGGTCGCCGTGGTGGGGCTGAAGGCGACCAGCGGCCACTGAGTCATCGCGTCATTCGCGGCGCGCGCCCTGCGGGACGACGCCCCAGCCGGGGCCCGTCGGGCCTTCCGCGGTGCCGCCGTCGCCGGTGTCGCCGCCGGTGGCCCCGCCGTCGGCCGTGCCGCCGTCACCGCCGGTGGCGCCGCCGTCGCCCGTGCCGCCGTCCGCGGTGCCGCCGCCGGTGGGGGACTCCCCGCCCGTGCCGCCGTCGGTGGTGGCGCCGGCGCTCTGGCCCTGGTTCTGCCCCTCGGGCGCGCTCGGGGTCTGGCTGGGCGTCTGGGCGCCGTCGTCCTGGCCGCCGGTGGAGGAGCCGCCGTCGGTGGCTCCGGTGGCCGGGTCGGCCGGGGCCTCGGTGCCGGGGGCCTGGGCGACGTCGGCGCCGGGCTGGAGCCGCAGGTCGAAGTCCTTGGCCGGCTTGCCCTTGAGGGCGTCGCGGGTGAACTGCGCCCAGATCTCGGCGGGCGGCCCGCCGCCGTTGATGCGCGGCAGGCCCAGGGCGCCGTACAGCGGCTTCTGGGCGGCGGTGACGGGGTCCTGGCCCATGACGGAGACGACCACGGCGAGGTCGGGCGTGTAGCCGGCGAACCAGGCCGCCTTGTCGTTCTCCGCGGTGCCGGTCTTGCCGGCGACGGGGCGGCCCGTGGCCTGGGCGGCGGCGGCCGTGCCGTTCTGGACGACGCTCTGCAGGACCTTGGTGGTGGTGTCGGCGGCCTCGCGGCTGACGGCCTGCCGGGTGCGCCGTTCGGGCAGGTCGATCGGGGTGCCCTCCCGGGTGACCTTCTCGACCATCGTGTAGGCGCCGTGGCGGCCGTGGTTGGCGAGGGTGGCGTAGGCCTCGGCCATGTCGAGGACGCTGGCGGTGGCGGTGCCGAGCGCGATGGCGGGGCCGTCGGCCAGGTCGGGCGTGGCCTCGGGGATGCCGAGGTCGATGGCGGTCTGCTTGACCTTCTGCGGGCCGACGTCGGCGGCCATCTGCGCGTACACCGAGTTCACGGACTTGTCGGTGGCCTCGGTGACGGTGATGTCGCCGTAGGAGACCTGGTCCTCGTTCTCGGGGGCGTACGGGTCGCCGGCCCAGCCCTGGACGGGGCGCTTGTTGGTGCCGTCGTAGATCGTGTTCGGGGTGATGACGCGGCCGTCCTGCGTCTCGCTGTGGTTCTCGACGGCCGCGGTGAACACGAAGGGCTTGAACGTGGAGCCGACCTGGAAGTCCCTGCGGGTGGCGTTCGGGGTGTACTGCTTGACGTAGTCGATGCCGTTGTACATCGCCACGACCTTGCCGGTCTTGGGGTCGACGGCGGCACCGCCCGCGCGCACGTAGCGGTCGACCTTGTTGCCCTTCTTGTCCAGCTTGTCCATCAGCTTGTCGTTGACGGCCTTCACGAAGGCGTCCTGCTTGGGCTTCTGCAGGGTGGTGGTGATGCGGTAGCCGCCGGCGTCGAGCCTGGCCTCGTCGACGATCTTGTTCTGGACGAGGTAGTCCTTGACGATCCGGACGATGTAGCCGCGCTGCCCGGACATGCCGGTGGAGAGGGTGGACTCCTTCGGCACCGGGAACTTCATGCCGGCCCGCTTCGACTCGCTGAGCCAGCCCTTCTTGACCATGCCGTCCAGCACGTAGTTCCAGCGGGACTCGGCGGCCTTGCGGTTCTCGGGGTGGGCGACGACGTCGTACTGACTGGGCGCGTTGACGAGCGCGGCCAGGTAGGCGGCCCGGGCCGGGTCGAGGTCCTTGGCGTCCATGCCGTAGTAGGCCTGGGCGGCGGCCTGGATGCCGTAGGCGTTGCGGCCGAAGAAGCTGGTGTTGAGGTAGCCCTCCAGGATGTGGTCCTTGCTCACCTCGCGGTCCAGCTTGATCGCGATGAAGAACTCCTTGGCCTTGCGCGTGACGGTCTGCTCCTGGCGCAGGTAGTAGTTCTTCACGTACTGCTGGGTGATCGTGGAGCCGGACTGCTTGCCCTTGCCGAGGGCCGTGTTCCAGGCGGCGCGGACCATGGCCTTGGGGTCGACGGCCGACTCCGTGTAGAAGTCGCGGTCCTCGGCGGCCAGGATGGCGTGCTGGGCGTCCTTGGAGACCTGCGCGAGGGTGACGTTCTCCCGGTTGACCTCGCCGTCGCGGGCGATCACGGAGCCGTCCGCGTACAGGTACACGTTGGCCTGCTTGGTGGCGAGCGCGTTGGCCGGCGGGATCTTCACCAGGGAGTAGCCCAGGAAGAACGCGCCGACGAGCAGCAGGGCGGTGACGAGGAACGCGCCCAGCGTCATGCGCCAGGTCGGGATGGCCCGGCGCCAGCCCGTCCGCTTCGGTTTCCCGGCGGGCGTGCCGGAGTCGCCGTCCGGTTGCGGCTCTCCCGGTGCCCAGCCCGGGTTCGGCTGCTGCGGCTGAGGCTCGTCACTCATGTCGTGCACGGACTCCTGTTTCGCGTCGTACGTCGTTCCCGTACGTCTCTGCTCGCTCTTGCGCCCCTGTGATGAAGACTGTCCCATCCGGCGATCAGTTCCCTGATCGAGGGCCGTGCCGTGAGCCGTGGGCGAGGCGGGCGGCGCGGACGAACGCGCAGGCGAGCCCAGGGTGGACCGCACCCTCGCCCGCCTGTGCGCGCCGAGATCCTGCTCGTGCGAGATCCGCCCCGAGGGGGACACGCCCCCGAGGGTGGTCCGGCCGGGGACGCGCCGGCCCGCACGCTCCGCCCGGCCGGCACCGCCGTCACGCCGCTCGCCCTGGCCACGGGCGCCTCGGCCCACGCGGACGCAACGGATCGTACCGTCATTGCCGGCGCGCGCTCGCCCCGTGGCGCCCCCGCCCGTGCGGGAAATCGCGTGGCGGGCCGGTCCGTCGGAGCACTAGGCTCCTGCGCTTCGGTGCCGGGCGGCGGGGAGGGTGGTGGAGGTGGGCTCGGGACGGTTGTACGCGGCCGTCGCGGCGGGGGGATTCAGGCGGTACGCGACCTATCGGGCGGCCACGGCGGCCGGGGTGTTCACCAACACGGTCTTCGGCGTCATCCTCGTCCACACGTACCTCGCCCTGTGGGACGAGAAGCCGCACCTCGGCGGGTACGACCAGGCGCAGGCCGTCACCTACGTCTGGCTGGGGCAGTGCCTCTACGCCACCCTCGCCATCCAGGGCGGCGGTGCCGAGCGGGACCTGATGGAGCGCATCCGCACCGGTGAGATCGCCGTCGACCTGTACCGGCCGGCCGATCTTCAGCTGTGGTGGCTGGCGGGGGACTTGGGGCGGGCGCTGTTCCAGATGCTGGGGCGGGGTGTGATCCCCTTCCTGTTCGGCGCGGCGTTCTTCCCCATGGCGCTGCCGGCGGACGTCATCGCGTGGGCGGCCTTCGTCATCACGCTGCTGCTGGCGGCGGTCGTCAGCTTCGCGATCCGCTACCTGGCGGCGCTGAGCGTCTTCTGGCTGATGGACGGCATGGGCGTCAACCAGGCCCTGATGGTCACGGGCATCTTCTTCTCCGGCATGGTGCTGCCGCTGAACGCGTTCCCGGGCGCCTTCGGCGAGGTCGTGCGGGTGCTGCCGTGGGCGGCGCAGATCCAGATGCCGGCGGACGTGCTGATGGGGGAGACGAGCGCCCTGCGGGCGTTCGCGTTCCAGGCGGCGTGGGCGGTGGCGCTGCTCGCAGCGGGCCGGCTGGTGCAGTCGGCCGCGACCCGGCGGGTGGTGGTGCAGGGTGGGTGAGCGCAGTGCCCTGGCCGAGGGGGTGCGGGCCTACCGGCTGATCGCCGGCATGTGGGTGCGCTCCAGCATGACCTACCGCGCCTCCTTCGCCGTCACGGTGGTCGGCAACCTGACGGTGACCGGCCTGGACTTCGTGGCGATCCTGCTGATGTTCTCGCAGGTGGACTCGCTGGGCGGCTGGTCGCTGCCCGAGGTGGCCTTCCTGTACGGGCTGTCGGTGACGGCGTTCGGCATCGCCGATCTGCTGCTCGGCTCGATGGAGACCGTGGGCGCCCGCATGCGCGACGGTTCCTTCGACACGCTGCTGGTGCGCCCCGCGCCGGTGCTCGCCCAGGTCGGGGCCGACCGCTTCGCGCTGCGCCGGCTGGGCCGGGTCACCCAGGGCGCGGTGGTGCTGGGCTGGGCGCTGGTGTCGGTGGACGTCGACTGGACCGTGGCGAAGGCGCTGCTGGTGCCGGTGATGGTGGTCAGCGGCGCGGCGATCTTCTCGGCGGTGTTCGTGGCGGGCGCGGCCTTCCAGATCTTCGCGCAGGACGCCGCCGAGGTGCAGAACGCCTTCACCTACGGCGGGACGACCCTGCTGCAGTACCCGCCCGGTGTGTTCGGCAGGGACCTGGTGCGCTCGGTGACCTTCGTGGTGCCGCTGGCCTTCGTCAACTGGGTGCCCGCCGCCCATGTGCTGGGCAGGCCGTATCCGATCGGGCTGCCCGGGTGGGCGGCGTACGCCTCGCCGCTGGTGGCGGTGGTGTGCGGCGCGCTGGCGGGCACGGCATGGCGGGCGGGGCTGCGCTCGTACCGGAGTACAGGGAGTTGAGTTGACCGGTCCGGACAGCGGGTTCATCGAGCTCGACGGTGTCGAGAAGGTCTTCGAGGTGCGCCGGAAGACCGGTTTCATGAAGCGGGAGCGGCGGCGGGTGCGGGCCGTCGACGGGATCTCGTTCCGGGTGGAGCGCGGCGAGATGGTCGGCTACATCGGTCCGAACGGCGCCGGGAAGTCCACCACGATCAAGATGCTGACCGGCATCCTCACGCCCAGCGCGGGCCGGGTGCGGGTGGCGGGCATCGAGCCCTCCCGGGACCGCGTCCGCCTCGCGCACCGCATCGGGGTGGTGTTCGGGCAGCGTACGACGCTGTGGTGGGACCTGCCGCTGATCGACTCCTACCGGCTGATGCACCGCATGTACCGGATCCCCGGCACCCGTTACCGGGCGAACCTCGACCGGCTGGTCGAACTCCTCGGCCTGGCCGACCTGCTGGACGTGCCGGTGCGCCAGCTCTCGCTCGGGCAGCGGATGCGCGGGGACATCGCGGCGGCGCTGCTGCACGACCCGGAGGTGCTGTACCTGGACGAGCCGACCATCGGTCTCGACGTGGTCTCCAAGGCGAAGGTGCGGGAGTTCCTGCGGGAGTTGAACGCCGAGCGCGGCACGACGGTGCTGCTGACCACGCACGACCTGCAGGACATCGAGCAGTTGTGCAGGCGGGTGATGGTCATCGACCACGGGCGGCTGATGTACGACGGGCCGCTGACCGGGCTGCACGAGGCCGGGGAGAGCGAACGGACCCTGGTGGTGGACCTGGAGCGGGAACTGCCGCCCATCGAGGCGCCGGCACCCGCGCGGGTGGTCCGGGTGGAGGGGCCGCGGCAGTGGCTGGCGTTCCCGGCGGCCGAGTCGGCGGCGCCGCTGGTGGCCGGGATCGCGGCGCGCTACCCGCTGGTCGACCTGTCGGTGCGGGAGCCGGACATCGAGGCGGTGATCGCCAGGATGCTGCATGCCCCGGGGGAGACCCGCGAACCCCCGCCGGAGCGTGCGAGCGCGTAGTGCGCGGCAGGGGCAACTCGTAGGCTGCTGGGTATGACCGACGACGCAGTCCCGGACCTCCGCGCCTCCGACGCCGACCGTGAGAAGGTCGCCGCCATCCTGCGGGACGCCCTCGCGGAGGGGCGGCTCGACATGGCGGAGTTCGAGGAACGGCTGGACGCGACGTACCGGGCGCGGACCTACGGGGAGCTGGCGCCGATCACCCGGGACCTGCCCGCCCCCGGCGTCACGACGCCGGTGGTGTCGCTGCACAAGGAGCCCGCCGCCGGGCCGGACTGGTCCGGGCGGATCGTCGGCGGCGAGGGGTCCTCGACGTGGGCCGTCGCCGTGATGTCCGGCTTCCAGCGCAAGGGGCGCTGGACGGTGCCGCGGCGGTTCACCTGCTTCGCCTTCTGGGGCGGCGGGGAGATCGACCTGCGCGAGGCGAACTTCGCCGAGCGCGAGGTCGAGATCAACGCGATCGCGATCATGGGCGGCGTGGACGTGATCGTCCCGCCCGGTGTGGAGGTCGTCGTCCGCGGCATCGGCGTCATGGGCGGCTTCGACCACCGCGAGGAGGGCGTGCCGGGCGGACCCGGCGCCCCGCGCGTGATCGTCACCGGGTTCGCCTTCTGGGGCGGCGTCGGGGTCCAGCGGAAGCTGACGCGCGCGGAGAAGCAGCGGATCCGCGAGGCGCGGCGCCAGGAGAAACTGGAGCGCCGGGCGGAGCGCCGGGAGCTGGACTGACGCGCCCGCCGCCCCCCCCCCGGGAGGGGGGCGGTCCACCGCCGCCGGAACTACAGTTCCGCCGGTGCCGCGCCCTTCAGGGACTCCAGGTCGAACACCTCGGCCATGCGCGTGTAGCCCTTGTCGCTGGGGTGCAGGTGGTCGCCCGAGTCGTAGTCGGCGCGCAGCCGGCGCGGGTCGTACGGGTCGCGCAGCGCCTTGTCGAAGTCGACCACCGCGTCGAAGACCCGCCCGGAGCGGATCTCGGCGTTGATGGTCTGGCGCACCGACTCGCGCGCGTCCGTGTAGCCGCGGTGGCCGTGGAACGGCATCAGGGTCGCGCCCACCACCTTCAGGCCGCGCGCGTGGGCCTGGTCCACCAGCGTGCGCAGGCCGCCCAGGATGGCCTGGGGGTCGGCGAGCCGCGGGTTGCGCAGGATGTCGTTGACGCCGAGGTCGATGACGACGACCTTGACGTTCGTCCGCTGCAGCACGTCCCGCGAGAAGCGGTTCAGCCCGCTGGGGTTGTCCGCGGGGCGGCCCAGCCCGTCGGTGAGGACCCGGTTGCCGCTGATGCCCTGGTTCACGACGCTGTAGCGCGGCAGGTCGCGTCCGGCGGCGATCTCCGCGCGCAGCCGGTCGGACAGGACGTCGGGCCAGCGGTTGTTGGCGTTCATGGTGGACGTGATGCCGTCCGTCAGCGAGTCGCCGAGCGCGACGACGGTCCCCTCGGACTCGTTGCTCAGCACGTCCAGCGCGGTCAGGTACCGCCAGCTCTTGGTCTGCTCCGTGTACGGCGCGCCGGTCGCGTCCCGGGTGTGGTCACCCTGCGCGAGGTAGGAGATCTGCCGGGCGTGCGGGTGGTACGTCACCGTGCCCGAGCCCGCCGGCGTGTAGGTGGTGATCAGCACGTCCGCGTCGTGCGGGACGGCGATGCGCACGGCGTCGCTCATCACCTGCCGGCCGGGCGGGATGACGACCGTGGGACCGCCGTTGAAGGTCAGCTGCCGCAGGGTGTCCGGCAGCGCGGCGGGCGTGCCGGGGCCCGCGGCGAGGGCGATCGAGGCGCCCGTGATGCTCAGCGGGGAGCGGCCGTAGAGATTGGACAGCGTCACGCGGGCACTCGTACCGCCGACGCTGGTGTGGACGACGTTGCGCACCGAGCGGTCGGCCATGCCCGTCGTCTCGGTGCCGGGTTCGCCGGCGGCCGGGGACGTGGACCACGTGCTGACCCAGGTGCCGGTGGAGGCGGGAGCGGCGGAGTTCGGGGCGCGGCCGTCACCGAGGGCGTCGCGGCCCGGCTCGCCGTTGTCGGACGCCACCCCGACGAATATGGCGGTGGAAAGGGCCACGATCGCTGCGACGACCAGGGCCAAGAGGGCGTAGCCACGTCCTCGGGTCATGCTGTGTAGTTCTCCTCGGGCGATGGGAGCCCCCGGGGCTCCGATCTGATGTGCCCATGATGCGTCATGGACCGGGGGAGGCTCACAGGACCCCGTGGCAGTACCCCCTCCCGACAGACGCCGGGAACTCCTGTTCCGTTCCAGGAGTCGGTCAGGAAGGGACAATGTGTGCGGGATCACCGAACGGGTGGAGCGGATGGAACGGACGAAAGCGGAAGAAAAGGGCGGTGTCGGCGGGGAGCATGCCCGTCCCGGCGCCACCGTGAACCGTGCGATGACGACCTTCAGCCCGGCGGACGAGGAGAAACAGCGCGGCGTACGCCGGATGAAGCTCACCGCCACCGGACTGCTGCTGTTCGTGGCCGTCGTCTACGTGCTCGCCAAGATCGCCCAGAACTCCGGCGCGGGCGCCTGGGCGGGCTACGTCGCCGCCGCCTCCGAGGCGGGCATGGTCGGCGCGCTCGCCGACTGGTTCGCCGTCACGGCCCTCTTCCGTCACCCCCTCGGCATCCCCATCCCGCACACCGCGATCATCCCCACCAAGAAGGACCAGCTGGGCGTCTCCCTGGGCGAGTTCGTCGGGGAGAACTTCCTCTCCGAGGACGTCGTACGGCAGCGGCTGCGCGCCGTCGGCATCGGCAGCCGCCTCGGCGCCTGGCTCGCCGTCCCCGAGCACGCCGACCGGGTCACGGCCGAGCTGTCCACCGCCCTGCGCGGCGCCCTGACCGTGCTGCGCGACTCCGACGTCCAGGCGGTGGTCGGCGAGGCCATCACGCGCCGCGCGGGCGCCCAGGAGATCGCGCCCGGCATCGGCAAGATGCTGGAGAAGGTCGTCGCCGACGGCGGCCACAAGCGCGTCGTCGACCTGATCGTCGGCCGCGCCCACGACTGGCTCGTGCTGCACGGCGACTCGGTCATGGACGCCGTACAGGGCGGCGCCCCCGGCTGGACCCCCAAGTTCGTGGACCGGAAGGTCGGCGAGCGTGTCTACAAGGAACTGCTGCGCTTCGTCACCGAGATGCGCGACATGCCCGCCCACCCCGCGCGCGGCGCCCTCGACCGCTTCCTCGCCGACTTCGCCTCCGACCTGCAGTCCGACACCGACACCCGCGCCCGCGTCGAGCGGCTCAAGGGCGAGGTGCTCGGCCGCGGCGAGGTCCAGGACCTCATCGCCAGCGCCTGGACGGCCGTCCGGTCCATGATCGTCGCGGCCGCGGAGGACGAGCGCAGCGAGCTGCGGCTGCGCGTACGGGCCTCACTGCTGTCGCTGGGCGCCCGGATGGCGGGCGAGCGCAAGGTGCAGGACAAGGTCGACAGGTGGGTGGAGGACGCGGCCGTCTACGTCGTCACCACCTACCGCAAGGAGATCACCTCCCTGATCACCGACACGGTCGCGAGCTGGGACGCCGAGCACACGACGAAGAAGATCGAGGCGAACATCGGCCGCGACCTGCAGTTCATCCGCATCAACGGCACGGTGGTCGGCTCCCTGGCGGGCCTGCTGATCTACACGGTGACGCACGCGCTCGGAGCGTAAGGGGACCCGGCCCGGGCACTAGAGGGGAGTTCTTCTCGCTGAGGAGGGAGCCCATGAGCACCGCGCAGGCCGAGACCGGCCGGACCCTGACCACCGACATCCCCGCCAGACTCGACCGCCTCCCCTGGTCACGCTGGCACTGGACGATCGTCATCGGTCTCGGCACCGTGTGGATCCTCGACGGTCTCGAAGTCACCGTCGTAGGCAACATCGCAAGCCGCCTGTCGGAACCCGGCAGCGGCCTGCCCATCACCTCGGGCGAGGTCACCGGCATCGCCGCCGCCCTCTATGTGGCGGGGGCCTGCACCGGAGCCCTGTTCTGGGGCCGCCTCACCGACAAATGGGGGCGCAAAAAACTCTTCATGATCACCCTGGCGGTCTACCTGGGCGCCACCGCCCTCACCGCGATCGCCTTCGACACGTGGTGGTTCTTCCTCTTCCGCTTCCTCACCGGCTTCGGCATCGGCGGCGAGTACGCGGCCATCAACTCCGCGATCGACGAGCTGATCCCCAAGGAGTACCGCGGCCGCGTCGACCTCATGATCAACGGCAGCTTCTGGCTGGGCGCGGTCTTCGGCTCGCTGCTGTCGATCGTCGCGCTGGACACCGACATCTTCGCCGCCAACGTCGGCTGGCGCCTCACCTTCGCCCTCGGCGCGGTCCTCGCCCTGGTCATCCTGCTGGTCCGCCGGCACGTCCCGGAGAGCCCGCGCTGGCTGCTGATCCACGGCCGCGACGAGGAAGCGGAACGCATCGTCTCCTCCATCGAGCAGGAGATCGAACGCGGGAACGGCAAGCCGCTGCCGCCCGCGGAGGGCGAGATCACCATCCACCAGCGCCGCAGCGTCTCCTTCCTGGAGATCGGCCGCACGGTCTTCTCCGACTACCGCAAGCGCGCCATCCTCGGCTTCTCCCTCTTCATCGGCCAGGCGTTCCTGTACAACGCGATCACCTTCGGCTTCGGCGCGATCCTGACGACGTTCTTCGACGTCCCGAGCGGCAGCACCGGCTACTACTTCGCCGTGATCGCGCTCGGCAACTTCTTCGGCCCGCTGCTGCTGGGCAAGCTCTTCGACACGGTCGGCCGCCGCGTGATGATCTCCGGCACGTACATCCTGTCCGGCCTGCTCCTGTTCGGCACGGCCTGGCTGTTCGACCAGGGCTCCCTCAGCGCGGCCACGATGACGGCCTGCTGGTGCGTGGTCCTGTTCTTCGCCTCGGCCGGAGCCTCCAGCGCCTACCTGACGGTCTCCGAGGTCTTCCCGATGGAGACCCGCGCGATGTCGATCGCGTTCTTCTACGCCATCGGCACCGCGGCCGGCGGCATCAGCGGCCCCCTGCTGTTCGCCAAGCTCACGGAGTCCGGCGTCGTCGGCGACACGGTCCTCGCCTTTTCGATCGGCGCGACGCTGATGTGCCTGGCGGGCCTGGTCGCGGCGCTCCTCGCGGTGAAGGCGGAACGCCGCTCCCTGGAGGACATCGCCAAGCCGCTGACGGCGGCGGGCAAGGCGCAGCCGACGTCGAGCACGGCGACGTGACCCCGCCGGGCGGGGGAGGGCCCGACCGCCGCGTCCGCGGCACCGGGCCCTCCCGGGGCGCTACGCCCCCGCCCGCCGGGAGACGTCGCGTCGTCGCACGCCGGCGTCGTAACTCGCGTACGGGCGAGGGACGGTGGGGCGACGACGGGTGGTGAAGCCGGTAACTGGATCTGCGCTATAGTTGATCTGCGTCCAGCGGCCGGAACTCCGGCAAGCGGACGATGCGTTGGTGGTCCAAGGAAAGACGCCCCACTTCCTGTGGGGAGATGCAGGTGCAAGGCCTGCCCGGCGCTCCACATGAGAACCCGGCCCTGGTGACAGGGCCGGGTTCTCTGCTGTGTGTCCGGGGGCCGGGCGCGGCCCACCGGGAGGCGACGCCGGGCCGGGGTTCACGCCCCGTCGCTCCCGCCGCCCCGTCGCCTACGCGCGTGGGCCGGGCCGGGCCGCCAGGGCAGGGGGCGTGCCGCCGCCTTTGCGCCGTGCCGCCGCGTACGGTCCGCGGCGCCACGTACGGGCCGTGCCGCCGCCCTTGCGCCGCCCGCTTCCTACGTGCCGCGCCGCCTCCTACGTGCCGCGCCGCTTCCTACGCGCCTACGCGCCGCGCCGGCGCCGATCCGCGACCGCCCACGACGCCAGCCCCACGGCCCCCGCCACGCCGAACACGGCGGGCCAGGCCCCCACCTTCCGGGCCAACGGGTGCGACCCGGCGAACGCGGCGACGTACGCGGCCGACAACGCCCCCGCGGCCACCCCGCCGGCCTGCTGCCGCCACTGCCGCGCGGCCGTCGCCCCGGCGACGGCCAGCACGACCCCGCCGAGCGGCCGCTGCCTGGTCCACCGGGCCACGCCGTACCCGCCCACGAGCCCGCTCGCCGCCACCACCGCGCTGGGAACCTTCGCCATACCTGCCTCCTGCCACGCTTGCGAGATCACGAGGCTAACCCTCCGCTCCCCACACCCCGGGACCACCCCCGAACTCGAACCTGAGTCGGGGGTTGTCAAGTTTCCTCCTCCGAGCTATATAAGAAGACGCAGAACGTAGGGCATCGCACTCACAGCGCCTGATGAAAGGAGTTGACCCGTGATGCTCATGCGCACGGACCCCTTCCGTGAGCTCGACCGACTCACCCAGCAGGTCCTGGGCTCCGCCACCCGCCCGTCCGCGATGGCGATGGACGCCTACCGTTCCGGGGACGACTTCTTCGTCCACTTCGACCTCCCCGGCATCGATCCCGAGACGATCGAACTGGACGTCGAACGCAACGTCCTCAACGTGCGAGCCGAGCGCAGGTCCCCCGCCCCCGAGGGCGCGGAACCGCTGGTCGCCGAGCGCCCCACCGGCACGTTCACGCGCCAGCTCTTCCTCGGCGACACGCTCGACACGGAGCGCATCGACGCCTCGTACGAGGCCGGCGTCCTGACCCTGCGCATCCCCGTGGCCGAGCAGGCCAAGCCCCGCCGCATCCAGATCACGGGCGGCGACAGCCGCAAGCAGATCAGCGGCTGACCGCACGGCACCGCGAACGACCGCCCGTCCACGGGTCGCGCCGCCGCTAACGAGCTCCCGTACCAGCTGCCGTACGGGGTCCCGCTCCCGCCGGCCGGTGGCGCGACCCGGGGCCGCACCCACGCACCCGGAGGAAAAACCCGCACATGAGCACGGCGACAGTGCCCGGTGTGACCACGAGAGACCACGATGACGACAACGGCTGGCCCCGACTCGTCGAGGCAGTCCGCACGTCGGGCCAGTACGACACCTGGACCAAGGCCGAGCAGGTCACGCGTACCGTCCTGGCGGCCCTCGGGGCCCACGTCATCGGCGACGAACGGGTCGACCTCGCCCGCGCCCTCCCCGAAGAGGCGGCCCGCCTGATCGCCTCCCAGATACCGGCCACGCACCGGCTGACCGCCGCGCGGTTCGTCGACGAGGTGGCGTCCCGCACTCCGGGAGCCACCTCCGCCACGGCCCGCTGGGACGTCAGCTCCGTCCTCAGCGTGCTACCACCCCTGATCGGCGACGACCTGGTGACCCGCATCCTGGCCCAACTCCCCCCGGGCTACGCCCTCCTGTTCGGCCGCGCGGACCTGAGCCCGGCGGCGTAGGCTCCTGAACCGCGTACGACGGCCACCACGGTGAGAAACCGGCGGTGGCCGTCGCGCGACCGCCGAGGCCGCCGGCCTGCTGAGGGCGCCGACGCGCCCGAGTCGCCGACGCGCCCGAGTCGCCGGCGCCTCCGGAATCGGCCGCCCCGGACGACCGTGCCGTCGACGACGACAGGAAGCCGCCACATGCCCTCTCCGACGTCCGCGACCCTCACCACCCCCGACGGCACGCGCCTCGCCCACACCGACCACCGCCCCGCCACGGACCCGAGGTTCACCTTCCTCCTCCTGCACGGCCTGGCGGGCCACCAGGGCGAGTGGGACACCCTCGCCCCGCGCCTGCTCTCCGACGGCCACCGCGTGGTGACGTACGACGCCCGAGGCCACGGCGCCAGTACCCGCACACCACCGACCACGACCCGCGCGGCGCACGTCGAGGACGCCGTCACGCTCATCGAGCACCTGGACCTGGCACCCGTGACCCTGCTCGGCCAGTCACTCGGCGGCCACACGGCGATGCTGCTGACCGCGTCGCACCCGCACCTGGTGCACTCCCTGATCCTGGTCGAAGCAGGCCCGGCGGGACCGACCCCCGACCTCCCCGCCCGGATCGCGAGCTGGCTGGACAGCTGGCCGACCCCCTTCACGTCACTGCGGCAGGCGGAAGCCTTCCTGGGCCACGAGGCATGGACCAGAACCCTGGAACAGCGCGACGACGGCTGGCACCCCACCTTCGACCGCACCACGATCATCGACACGGTCGCCGAACTCGCCACCACCGCCTACTGGTCCGAGTGGTCCCGCGTCACCCGCCCGACCCTCCTCGTCCAGGGCGAACACGGCACGATGCGCCCCGACGAACCGGCGACGATGCTCACCCACCGCCCCGACACCAAGGTCGTCCGCATCCCCGACGCCTCCCACGACGTCCACCTGGACCAGCCGGCCCGCCTCCACGAGGCGGTCCGCACCTTCGTCCTTGACCTCGACCTCGATTGAGGTCCTAGGTTTCGTCCCGTCCGCCCCACCACGGCGCAGAAGGGACGACAAGGCCCCGTGAACACCCACGCCGAGAACCCGATCAGGGACTACTCTCCGGAGGAACTGGCCGCCCAGCCCATCGGCGCATGGACCGGTGAGGCCTACCGCAGGGTCGTAGGGGCCATCCGGGCCCAACTGGCGGTGGAGAACCTCACCCAGCCCCACTGGTGGACCCTCAACCACGCCTCCGGCGCCCCGGGCACCTGGACCCGCACCACCCTCACCGCCCGCCTGACCCCCTACGACGACCAGGACACCGACTTCGACGCGGTCTACGACGACTTGGCGGCCCGGGGCTGGCTCACCGAGGACGACACAACAGGAGGCCTGACCCTCACGGACGAGGGCGAGGCCGCCCGCCTCCGCGCCAAGGAACGCAACCTCCGAGTCCACCACCAGACGCACGAGGGCATCTCTCAGACCGACTTCATCACCACGATCAACGTCCTGCGCCGCATGGTCGCCAACCTGGGCGGGAACGGGAACCTGCCCGAGAACCCAAAGTAGCCTCGCAGCGTCCCGCACGAGCAGGGCGGTTAGTCACAGCCTCGGCGCCGCACTCACGAACCAACGCCACGCCTCGTGCCCTACTCGGATGATGGGCCCTCGGGTGTTCTTGGAATCCCGTATGAGTGCAGCGCACGACACGTAGGCGCACTCCACACACTCGGTGGTGTTGGCGCCGCTGTAGGACGACTTGAACCACGTGGGCTCGCAGGCTATCTGGGGGCCAGCGGTCATTCAGAGCTCCTTGCGGGCGCGATGGATCAGGGCGGAGGAAGCCTCCATGTCCAACGCTTGTGCGCGCAGGTACTCGAACGCAAGTCTGTATCGCTCCAGTTCCTCTTCCTTCTCCAGGAAGAGCGAACCCGTGTGGAAGTCGACGTACACGACGTCGAGGGCCGGTTCGGGGCCGCCGATGATGACGAAGCTGCCCAGTGCGGCAGCGTGGGCGCCTTTTGAGAACGGCAATACCTGAAGGGTGATGTGCGGGGACTCGTTGGCTTCGAGCAGTCGGTTGAGCTGCTCCTCCATGACCGCTGGTGAACCGACGACGCGGCGAATCACCGACTCATCAAGGATCGCCCAGAGGTGGAGTGGCTTGGGGCGGGTCAGGATCTTCTGCCGCTTCATCCGGATGTCGACGAGCCGCTCGACCTCGGCGGGGTCCAACGGCACCTCGTTGGCCTTCTGGAGAGCTGTGCTGTAGGCGCGCGTCTGCAACAGCCCGGGGACGTACACGCAGCAGAAGTGGTTCTCCCTGACTGCTTCGTCCTCAAGGGTGAGCATCAGGTTCATGCTCTCCGGGATGGAGTCGGCGAAGGAACTCCACCAGCCCTGTTCCTTGGCGTTCTTGGCCAGGTTGACCACTGCCCGACGCTCTGCGTCCGTTGCTCCGTACTCGCGGCAGAGCGCGTCGATGACAAGCCACTTGACCGGTCCGGCGGTGGTCTCGTACCTACTGACGGTCGCTTTCGATACGCCGACCAGCCTCCCGGCCTCCTCAAGCGTCATCCCCGTACGGGAGCGCAACTTGCGCATGGTGGCGCCCAGTTGACGACGCCGAGTAGTGCTCCGTTCGGGCATGTGGCTCCTTCGCCGTGTGCAGGGCCGCAGCCCATAAGACGCCCCACAGGCTAGGTAGCGGTGAACCGGGCTCACCACCGGATTCACTCGATAGATTCTCATGAGAAGTTACACAGCGAGATTTCTCTGTGCCATGCTCTTTCCAGTCGCTACGCAGCGCAGTCGTACGGATACGGCAACCGGCGCATCGCGTGGCCAAGGAGGGAGGAGTGGGCATGCCCGACCATCACGTCACGGAGCCCCGACTTCGATGTGTTCTGCCCTTCGAAGCTGCGCCGGCAGAAGTGCGTCTGCTGAGAATGGCGACTGCGCAGCAGCTCAGCCGGTGGGGTGCGCCCCTCGCTATCGATGAGGTCCAGTTGCTGGTCACCGAGCTGGCCACCAACGTGGTCAAGCACGTGGGCGAAGGAACGTCGGCGACTCTCATCGTTGAGTGGAGGGGAGAGCGGTTGCGCCTTGAAGTTCATGACAAGAGTCCGGTCGTGCCTACGCTCAAGGCGGCGGGGTGTGGTGACGAATGTGGTCGTGGCCTGCATCTGATCGAGGCGATGGCAGTGGACTGGGGAACGGTTGTCACTGCGGCAGGCAAGGCGGTCTGGTGCGAGCTCCAGCTCAGCCACCAGGAAGGCTGTCGTCGCATCCAGCGCGCCGTCCAGGTGCTCGAGAGCTACGCGCGAGTCGCACGTCAGCCGGATCAGCAGGGTCGCGTTCGAGAGGGCCACCTCGTTGAGTCCGCAGTCGAGTTGATCGCTGATCTGCTCCACTGGACCAGTGGTCGCGGCCATGACCCGGACGACATCCTCGACCGCGCCCACATGCACTACGAGGCAGAATCGGTGGTCGCCTGACCCGTTTCAGGAGCGCAGGGCTCGGAGCCTGAAGGCAAGCTGTAGTGCGGTTCGGGCCAGTCGACGGAACCGTCCGCGTCCGCCTGGGCCACGTGCTGCAACAGCAGTGCCGTCGGGTTCTGGATGTCGATATCAGCGTCGCCGATCAGTAAGCTAGCCGTTACGGGTATCGATGGATAGTCGATTCCTAGCAGCTTGCAAATGTGCTCAAAGTCCTCATTCTCGTTACCGTTGCCCAGGTTTCCGTGGAGGTAAGCCCGTAGACGGGAGCAGATATCAAGCATGGCCTGTCCGCTGTCCGTCACGGTGTATTCACCCCCTTGTAGGCTTTCACTCTTCAGGAATCCGATGGCGAAGAGCCGTTCTATCTCGAGTCGGAGAGCGTTGAGATCCACGTCCAGGGCTCTGGCTGTATGGCGATGGTTACGGTATCCGTGATTTTTGACGTGTGACAGGATTTTAAGGGGCAGGCTCGGGCGCCTGGAGGAAGCAAATCGTGTCACGTCCTTGGCTGTGAGGCCGCCGAGTGCTACGTGCAGGAGCAGGTCCTTGGTGATCTCCTCTCTTAGCAAGTCATGGACGGCGTTACACGATACCTCGTTGTCCGCGTCGAAGTCCGCCGGCACCCAAAAGACCCGCAGGCGAGATAGGCTTTCTCGCATGGTGTTGCGGTAGTCCTGGATTACCTCGGCAAGGCGAGAACGGTTGCTGCTCTCGTGGCGCGCTATGTAGACGGCCGCGGCAATGTCCTGCTCGTGGAGGAGCGTGCGCATATCCTTGTCTATCCCGTCCCCACCATGCCTCCAGAGGGTCTGTCCTGCCACCACCTTCGACCAGTCCTTCTTGAGGTCGCAGGAGAAGTCAAAACGCTTGCGCTGGCCCTCTGTGTATCCGAAGAGCTGAGATCTAGATGCGCTCTCCATGATCTTCAGGGCTGTTTGAGAAAGGAATACGTGCTCTGCTGACTCGGGCAAGGTTGCTCCTGGGATAGGGGCGCGGTATCGCTACTGTGCTGCGCATCTCGTGTAGCCATTGGTGTCACCGAAGACGAGGTCGATTCCTTCTGCGTGGAGGAAGTTGACCAAGTCATCCTGCGGCTTGTCGGGGAGCAGTGCAGTCAGCTTTGGGTTCTTCGGTCTGATGTGTCGCGCGCAATCCTTGAGTTGGCCAACGGCCATCCTTATCTCCTCGCGGCTATTCGCTCCTCTTATGGCGTAGAGTTCGTGCTCGGTGGCGTCGTAGAGGTCAGTTTTTAGGATGGTGGTCGTGCCTGAGATCTTGATTTGGAATGCGCCGACATCGTGACCGCGCTTGGTGAGCTCCGCGAGGTACTGCTCTCGCATCACTGCCTGACGCAAGTCCGCGATCAGGCTTGGCTGCGCAGCCCGCCTGCTCTCCGAGGCTCGTTTCCTCTTCGGCTCCACCAATGTGGTGGTGACTACTTCAGCGGAGACCCGTTGGGGGTCGGTTACTTCCGCACGCGTAATGACGTCCTCGGCAAGGCGCTCGAAGTCGCCCTTGGGGCGTAGTCGGAAAACGATGATGAGACGAGGCTTACGCTCCTCGTCGAGTGCCTCACGTAGTGTGTACGGCAGCTGTGCGTCCAGCTCGAACTCGCCCACGTACCGCTGCTGCTTAGCGGCCGAGGTCGGATCGGGGACCTTCCCCGCGGCCATGAAGACGCGCAGTGACTTGCCGGCCTCTGCGTGGGACAGAACCGCGGCGTTACGAGACCCGCGGTGTCCCAGAAACGTTTGGTCACCGCGGGTGCCCTGCCCCGTGTACTCGAAGACCGGACCGAACCCGTCCTCTTCCTCCAGCCAACCGTCCTCGTAGCCGTACTTCTTACCGCTGTCGTGATCCGTGTAGATGAGGATGGTCGGGCTGTTCTTGGGGATGATGATCCCCCCTTGGCTACCTCCGCCGAACAGTTCGTGCATCGCCGAGCGGGTGGTCAGCAGCCCAGGTTTGATCGAAGCTAAGTCCATGCCATGACGTTAACTGACCGCTCTGACACTGGACTTGCTCAACCCCCGGCAGTGATGGCTGCGTACGTCCACACGTCGGCAGGCAGCTTGTGCTCCAGCCGCCACGTGATCGCCATGGGCTTGCTCCCCGTGTGGCCCTCGTAGGTCGCGGGGCCTAGGAGCATCCACGGCTGAGACTTGCCGATGTCGGTGCTCGTGTAGCGGCGGACGAAGAGCAAGATGTGGCTGCCCCGCTCGGCATGGTGCTGGTACCGCAGGCCAGTGGGGGAGTTCGCGGCCGTTGCGTTCTGTGACTCCCAGTGGAAGAGCGTTGGGCTCAGTGCGTAGTCCTTGTATCGGACAGTGGGGGAGAAGTCCTTCTCGTTCTTCTCCAACGTGATCAGGAGCGCGTCTGTCTGCAACTCCTCAACCCACTGCACGCCCTGAGCGAAGGACCTGGGCATCTGCCCGCCCAGGCGGGCCACCCCCAGGGCGGCCAGGATTTCGGAGCGGTTGTAGGAGCAGTGCACCCTGAGCGGCAGCTGACGGTGGCTGCCAGTTAGCGGGATCGGGAAGTGGTCTGCTTGGTCGACCACGTAGGACAGGACTTGTCGAAGTTCATCGCGGACGGCGCGCTGGTCCCGTAGCGAGTCGAAGCCTTCCTGGTAGCTGGTGAAACCGCCCGCGTTGTCCCACAGGTTGAAGAAGAGCATGCGGGCGTATGCCTGGTCTGTGCGGTCTAGATCGTCGTAGCGCGGTACCTCGTCGGCCAGGAGGCGGAGGTAGGCGTTGGCTCGGTCAGGGTCATCCACGTGCAGGAAAGCGTGGACACGCTTGAGGAGCGCCGATTCGCCCGCGGGGGCGGCGGTCGTGATGAGACCAGCTCGGCGCAGAGTAGAGGTCCAGGAGTTGTCGCTCTTGTACAGCTCCTTGAGCTCCCTGCGGCTCTCCCGCAGGTAGTCCGCCAGCAGCGGTGTCTCGTAAGCCCTGGCCTCTTTGGCCAAGGTCTTGACGTTCGCATTGAGCTGCGTGCGGATGTTGTCGAGCACCAAGTTCTTGGCCTTGCCTTCCAGGATGATCTGGCACCCGGACGGCAGGAGCGGGAAGTCATGCTCGATGTGATCGACGAGACGGTTCCTGGAGAGATTCGTTAGCGCCCGGAACTGCTCCTCGAAGCGAAACTCCGCCCGATGCTGGCCGATGAAGTCAAGGACGGTGAGAACAGGTTTCGTTTCAGTACGCCGCAGCCCGCGGCCGAGTTGCTGGAGGAAGACCGTAGCGCTGTTGGTGGGACGCAAGAGGAGGAGCGTATCGACATCAGGGATGTCGAGGCCCTCGTTGAAGAGGTCCACGGAGAAGATGACCTGCAGCTTCCCTTCCCGCAGATCAGCGAGCGCTTGAGCTCGCACTGCGGCAGGAGAGTCACTGGTGAGGGCCGTTGCCTGGAAACCGGCCCTCTCGAAGTAGTCCGCCATGAAGTGGGCGTGCTTCTTGTCCACACAGAAGCCCAGCGCGCGCATGGTTCCGGGCTGGGAGACCTTGTCCTGGATCTGCTTGACGACAATCCGAGCACGCGCCTCATTGCCTGTGTAGAGGTTTCCGAGGTCTTGATCCGCGTACGCGCCCTTCTGCCAAGTGAGGTTCGTCAGGTCTGTCCCATCGGGGATGCCGAAGTAATGGAAGGGGCACAGCAGGTCGTTCTCCAGGGCCTCCCAGAGGCGCATCTCGGCTGCGATGCGGCCATCGAAGAACTCGTCTTGCACATTGCGCCCGTCCATCCGCTCGGGGGTAGCGGTCAGACCGAGTAGTTGCTTGGGCTTGAAGTGGTCGATGACCCGCCGGTAGGTGGTCGCCGTGGCGTGATGGAACTCGTCGATGACGATGATGTCGAAGTGGTCCGGGGCCAGTTCTTCAAGACGTCGGATGTTGAGAGATTGAACGCTGGCAAAGACGTGGTTCCACGCTTGCGGGTCCTCTCCGCCGTAGAGCAACTCACCGAACGAGGCATCGTCGAGTACCTCTCGGTAGGTGCGGAGAGACTGCTTGAGGATTTCCTTGCGGTGTGCCACGAACAGCAGTTTCGGCCGGCGGTGAGGGAAGCCCTTGGCGAGGCTCCGATAGTCCAGAGCCGCCATGACGGTCTTGCCTGTACCGGTGGCGGCGACCAACAAGTTGCGGTTGCGTCCTCGGAGCTCGCGCTCCACCCGTAGGCGTTCCAGCATGTCCTGCTGGTAGGGGAAGGGACGTACTTCCAGTCCAGACAGGTTGATCTTCAGGTCGGTGGTGGAGGTGCTACCTCCCGCCTGAGCCAGGGCTTGGTCGAGACGTGCGCCGTGGCGGTCAGGGTCATACGTTTCGAATGCGGAGTCACTCCAGTAGGCGTCGAAGGTCGCCTCGAACTTGTTGAGTACGGCTGGTGTGGCGACAGAAGACAGCCGGACATTCCATTCCAAGCCGTCCAGGAGCGCTGCTTTCGAAAGGTTCGAGCTGCCGACGTACGCCGTATCGAAGCCCGTGCGGCGGCGGAACAGCCACGCCTTGGCGTGCAACCGCGTAGATCGGATCTCGTAGTTGACCTTGACGATGGCACCGAAGTCGCGGACCAGGCGGTCGAGTGCGTGACGGTCGGTCGCACCGATGTACGTGGTCGTGATGACACGGATCGGCACCCCCCGTTCCTTCGCGGCACGCAAGGAATCCTCAAGGACACGAATGCCGTACCACTTCACGAAGGCACAGAGCAGGTCAATGCGATCGGCGGTGGCGAGTTCCGCCCTCAGTTCTGCACCGAGGCTGAGATCTTCGGGAGCATTGGTGATCAGGGACGTTTCGGACAGGGGCGTGAGAGGGCGCAGTGCATAGACGCCTGGAGCTTCCTGTTGGGCGAGCGTCAGCAACTGGCGAGGACCCTCGGCGATGGTGCTCGGACCTGTTGTCTCGTTCTGCTCGCAGGCGCTCTCAGCAAGGGAAGCGAGGATGCGGTTCGCTACCGTGACTCGGTCTTCGGGGCGTAGCTGGCTCAGTTTGTGGCCGACGGCTTCACTGATGTAGCGGGCCAGGACGTGGGGGGCGGATTCAGGTGTGACCTCAGCGTCAATGGCCGTCCAGCCAGCGGCTTTGAACTGTTCTAGCTCGTCCTGGAGGTCGCTGGTGATCAGCTTCTCGTAGACGCCCGCGATGGGCTGCGGCTGGTCGGCTGCTTCGGCCATGCCTGATCCCCCTGATCCTTTACTCCCACGCAGACGATCTCGTGGCGATAAGGATCAGTTCTAACAGCAACGACTCACACGCACGGGCTGTATGGCCAGGTGAGCTGAGGGCCAGGCTCTCGTGACGCGGAGGTGTGCTGCCGGCCGCTCGGCGTGGCGGGCGCGGCAGCGGTTTCGCGTACGCCGGGCGGTTCAGCGGCGCTCCGTCGGTGGTCGTGGTGGTCGGCCCCGGGCGGGATCAGTCCGTGCTGCCGTGGCACTCGCCGTAAGTCCGCCCCGACCCGCACCAGCACCCCGCCCCCTCCTGCGGCGGCCACGCCACCGCGCGCCCCCGGGCCGCCAGGGTCGTGGCGTACTGGGGGAGGAGTGTCGCGTCGCCGGGGGAGGAGCCCTCCGATGCCGCGAAGGCCTCGTACGACGGGACCGTGCCCGTGACGATGCCCAGGTTCGGGGTGCCGGAGGCGGAGAGTTCGCGCAGGGCGTGCTCTATCGAGGCGAGGTGTTCGCCGTGGGAGGGGTACTCCTCGGCCAGGGCCGGATACGCCTGAAGGAGCTCCGTCAGTTCCGCCGCCGGCCAGTGCAGGATCGCCACCGGGAACGGGCGGGAGAGGGCCTCGCGGTAGGCGCCCAGTTCCGCGCGGAGGCGGAGGATCTCCGCTTCCAGCTCCGCCGGGTTCTCCGAGCCGAGGGACCACACGCGCTTGGGGTCGTGCAGTTCGTCCAGGGAGACCGGGAGGGAGTGGACCGTGTCGGCCAGGGCGTCCCACTCGTCGTGGGAGCGGCCCAGCATCCGGCGGACCCGGTGGCGGCCGAAGAGCAGGGGGTGGGTCGGCTGCGGGGGCCGCGGCACGTCCGTCAGGAGGAGGCGCACGGCCTCCGTGAAGGTGTCGTGCGCCGCTTCCAGCTCGTCGTGCGACTCCAGGGCCTCGGCCACGATCACCCAGGGCGCCGGGTCCCGCGGGGCCGCCGCCCGGACGCCGTCGATGATCGCCCTGGCCTCGGCCTCGTGGCCGTACTCCCAGAGGTTCGAGGCCTTCAAGGCCCGCACCAGGTGGGGGTGGTCCAGGGACTCGGGGGAGGACAGGAGGCGGTCGTAGAGCTTGGTCGCGGTGGGGCGGTCGCCGGCGAGTTCCAGGTGGGCCGCCGCCCGCAGCAGCAGGGCCTCGGCGTCCTCGGGGTACAGGCCGGCGGTCCGCTCCAGGCGTGCCGCCTCGGCGGTGTGGTCGACGTTCTCGGCAGGCGTGTCGGGGCGCATGGGGGACACCGTACTGCCGCGAGGTGACGAGCGTGAGGGATGCGCAGGCCGGACCGTGTCCGCGCGCACGCTCGTCACCAGGGCTCCACGGCCCGCCCCGAACCGTCGCCGGGGCCCGCTAGGGCGTCACACCGTCGACGTGGAGGGTCTGGACCGACTTCGCGGCGAAGGGGACGCTGACCGATTTCCCGGACAGGCGGATGTCCGAGCGGGGGGTGTAGAGGTCGCCGCCTCCCGTCGTCACCGTGTTCCAGCGGGGGACCAGGCCTGCGGAGCCGCCCGTCACCGTCGTGAAGCGGGAGAGGTCGAAGGTGAGGGTCTGGGGTGTGGTGGCCGTGTTCACGGCGACCAGGACCAGGCGGCGGGACTGCGCGTCGTACGCCGCCACGGCGTAGCCGACCCCGGTGTCCAGGATCGTCATGCCGGGGCGGATGTGGCGGCTGAACTGGGCCATGACGTAGTGCTTGGTCTGGACGGTGGTCGGCTGGAGCGTGTTCGGGTCGTAGGCGATCATCGCCCAGCCCGCCGTGGGGTCCATGACCTGCCAGTAGCACCACGCCGTGGGGTGCAGCCAGCGGAAGTCGTAGCAGAGGTTGGAGGCCATGGTCAGTCCGGTGCCGTCGCTGTCGCCGGTCTCGGAGTTCCACAGCTTCTTGCGGGACGTCGTCACCACGTCCGTGTAGAGCAGGTCGCGTCGCCCGCCCGAGCCCTGGTAGCCGTGCACGTTGACCTGGGAGACCAGGGATTTCGTCGACGAGCCGAAGGAGGCCCAGGTGGAGCGGGCCGTGTCGTAGTTCGTCTCGTCCGAGGCGGCTATCCGGACGTTCGTCAGGCCCCGCTTGTCCAGTTCGCTGCGCATGTGGGGGAGGACGGCGGCCTGGACGGCCGGGTCCATGTGGCAGCCCTCCTGCGTGCCGGTCGCGGTCCACCAGGTGGAGGCCGGCTCGTTGAAGGGGTCGACCGTCGCGAAGTTCACCCCCCAGTTGTTCCGCGCGTACAGGGCCGTGGCCGCCAGGTGGGAGGCGTGCTGGCGGTAGTTCCAGGTCTGGAGGTTGTTGCCGCCGCCGGCCGCGCCCGAGGGGTTGTGGTTGCTGCACATCCACCACATCGGGGAGTTGGCGAACAGTTCGGTGATCGCGCCCCGTTGCGTGGCCTTGACCAGCATCGCGCGCTGGTTGGCGTCCGCCGTCCACTTCCAGGCGGAGGAGGAGGGGTCCTCGTTGTTCCAGTCCTGCCAGAAGCCCTCGATCTGCTTGAAGCCGGGGATGTTGGGCGACTCCACCATGGTCTCGCCCCCGACGCTGTTCCAGCTGCACGCGCCGAGGTTGTACCGGGCGATGTTGAGGCCCAGGCCGGGGAGCGTTCTGCCGTTGTACGTCACCGACTTGGTGGTGAAGAACAGGTCGGCGAAGTCGTCCCGGGCGCCGAAGACGTTGGCCCACCAGGCGAGGGAGGTGCCCCAGCCCTCCCACGTGCCGTACGTGGTCGACGGGTTGACGGCGATCGTGGCGTCCGCGTGCGCGGTGCCCGTCGCCAGGGCGCTGCCGAGGAACGTACCCCCCGCTGCGGCCAGCAGGGATCTGCGTCGGATCACGGCTCCTCCGTAAGGGATTCGGGCCCAGAGGGTTTCGGGGCAGGCGCCGGTTCCCGGACCGGCGTCACGGGTGCCGGCCCGTGCGGGGTGACGGGCCGGTGGCATCGAGAAGCATCGGGTGTGGCGGGTGGGTTGTCGAGAGTTACGACGGGGGTTTCTCAAACCCGTTTAGGAAGTGCCGCGTCCGCACGGGAGGGTGATCCTGTATAACCGACGGCAGGGCACACACGCGTACGAGAGGGGGCAGCCGGTGAACCGCGGTCGGACGGCTCTGCGTCCCGCTCTCGCGCTGCTCCTCCTGATCGTCCAGGTGGCGCTGCTCGACACCGGCAGCCTCTCCGCCACCGTCGCCCTGGCCGCGACCGCCACGGCCTCGGCCGCCCTCGCGCTGTGCGCCGTCGTCGCCTCCCGCTGCGCGCCCGCCGTGCCGCGCACCCGGGTCCGTACGGCCATCCGCGACCGCGACCGCCGTACGGCCTTCCTGCCCCAGCGCGATCCCGACGCCCGGGGGCGCACCCGTCCGCGCGCACCCGGTCACCCCCTCCGGGCGACCGTCGCGTAGGGAACCTCCCGGGAGTTCACGGACCTCCACCGGCCCTTCAGGGAGCCGTCCCCGCGCGGGTCGTCATGCCGCCTGTCCCGATCCGGCACGACGAGACCCCCGGAGGGCTCACCCATGTCCGTCTTCGCCACCCTGGTCGAGCGACTCGCCGACCTGCTCCAGCCGCTGTTCGGCGCGTCCGCTGCCGCCGCCGCGATCGTCCTGTTCACCGCGCTCGTACGACTCCTCGTCCACCCCCTGTCCCGGGCCGCCGCGCGCGGCCAGAAGGCCCGCACCGCGCTGCAGCCGAAGATCGCCGAGCTGCGGAGGAAGCACGCGAAGAACCCCGAGGGGCTGCGGCGGGCCGTGCTGGAGCTGCACGCGCGGGAGAAGGTGTCGCCGCTGGCCGGCTGCCTGCCCGGGCTGCTGCAGGTGCCCGCGTTCTTCCTGCTGTACCACCTGTTCTCCAGCGACACGATCGGCGGGCGGGCCAACGAACTGCTCGGCCACGAGCTGTTCGCCGCGCCGCTGGGCGGGCGGTGGGCCGACGTGCTCCAGGACGGGCTCCTCGGCGGGGCTGGGCTCGTGTACGCCGTGCTGTTCGCCGTCGTCGCGTGCGTCGCCGCGTTCAGCTACCGCCTGAGCAAGCGCATGATGGCCGCCGACCCGGTCGTCGCGGCCGGTACGGGGGAGCGGGTCCCGGGGCTGGCGGCGGTGACCGGGGTGATGCCGTTCCTGTCGTTCTTCACGCTGGTCACCGTGGCGGTGGTGCCGCTGGCCGCCGCGCTCTACGTGGTGACCAGTACGACGTGGAGTGCCGTCGAGCGGGCCGTGCTGTACCGGTAGCCGGCCGGTGAGGTGACGGTCCAGTACGTGAACGGGGTATTGCCGAGCGAACGCCGAGCTTGGAGGATCGACCAGTCCTCCGATGGCTCCCCCGCCGCATCCGGGCCGCGCATCGGGCGGGCGCCCGCGATCGAGGGAGACGGATCATGAAGCTGCTGCGAGTCGGTACGGCGGGGGCGGAGCGGCCCGCGCTGCTCGACGCCGAGGGGACCCTGCGGGACCTGTCGGGCGTCGTCGCGGACATCGACGGCGCGCTGCTGGCCGACGAGGACGCGCTCGGCCGCCTCCGGGCGGCCGCCGACGCGGGGGAACTGCCCGTGCTGGACGCCACCGGGCTGCGGATCGGGCCGCCGCTGGCGCGGATCGGCAAGATCGTCTGCATCGGGCTGAACTACCACGACCACGCGCGGGAGACGGGCGCCGAGCCGCCCGCCGAGCCCGTCGTCTTCATGAAGGCGCCCGACACGGTCGTCGGACCGAACGACACCGTCCTGGTGCCGCGCGGGTCGCTGAAGACCGACTGGGAGGTCGAACTGGCCGTCGTCATCGGACGTACGGCCCGGTACCTGGAGTCGGCTCAGGAGGCGTTGGCGCACGTCGCCGGGTACGCCGTGGCGCACGACGTGTCCGAGCGGGAGTTCCAGATCGAGCGGGGCGGCACCTGGGACAAGGGCAAGAACTGCGAGACGTTCAACCCGCTCGGGCCGTGGCTGGTGACGGCGGACGAGGTGGCCGACCCCCAGGACCTCTCGCTGAAGCTGTGGGTCAACGGCGAGTTGAAGCAGGACGGGACGACGGCCGAGCAGATCTTTCCCGTGGGGGAGGTCGTGCGGTACCTCAGCCGGTTCATGACGCTGTACCCGGGCGATGTGATCAACACCGGGACGCCGGCGGGGGTGGCGCTCGGGGCGCCGGAGCCGAAGCCGTTCCTGCGGGCCGGGGACGTGGTGGAGCTGGAGGTCGAGGGGCTGGGGCGGCAGCGGCAGGAGTTCAAGGACGCGTAGGCGCTCCGTCCGCCGGGTGGGCCGGGGAACCGTGGCTGGTTTCCGTGCGAGCGGGGAACCGCGGCCGGTTTCCGTGGCGAGCGGGGAACCGCGGCCGGCCTCCGGCTGTGGGTAGTCCGCGACCGGCCTCCGGCTGCGGGCAGTCCGTGGCCGGTCGCGACGTTCCCCGCGCCCCGGGGGCGTCAGCCCAGCAGCGCCGCGAGGTCGCGCCAGGCCTTGCGCGGGAGGGTGTCGCCCGGCGCGCCGTCGACCACCTGGAGGGCCACGTGGTCCGCGCCCGCCTCGAAGAAGCTGTCGATCCTGGCGCGGACGGCCGTCTCGTCGCCCCAGGCGAACAGGGCGTCGACGAGGCGGTCGCTGCCGCCGTCCTCCAGGTCCTCCTCCGTGAAGCCGTGGCGGAGGAAGTTGTTGGTGTAGTTCGGCAGGGAGAGGTAGAACGCCAGGAACTCCCGGGCCAGGGCGCGGGCCCGGGCCGGGTCCGTCTCCGGGACCACCGCCAGTTCGGGGGCGAGCAGGGGGCCGTCGCCCAGGACCTCGCGGGCGTGGGCGGTGTGCTCGGGGGTGACCAGGTAGGGGATCGCCCCGGCCGAACGGTCGCGCGTCAGCTTCAGGCTCTTGGGACCGAGGGCGGCCAGGACCCGGCGGTCGGCGGGCACCCCGGCGGCGTCCAGGCGGTCCAGGTAGGAGACCAGCGCCGAGTACGGGCGGCGGTACTGTTCCGCGAGCTTGGCGTGGCTGACGCCGAGACCGAGCACGAAACGGCCGGGATGGGCGGACTCCAGCTCGGCGAACGCCGTGCCGGCGGCGTCCGGTTCGTGCTGCCAGATGCTCTGGATGCTGGTGCCGACGGTCAGCGTCGACGTCGCCTCGATCAGCGGGGCGGCGTTGGCCGCGGAGCTGTTGCCGCCCAGCCAGACGGCACCGAAGCCGAGTTCCTCCAGTTCGGCGGCGGCCTCGGCCCGTTCACCGCGGCGGTCCGTGTCCTCCGAGCGCAGTGCCATGCTCCAGATTCCGTACCTGCCGACCGCTTCCTTCACGGGAGTGCTCATCTGTTCGGTTCCCTCCGGTGGACGCCTGCTCGATCACGTGTACGCAGGTGCCAACCGGAGGGAGCCGGTGATGATTCCAAGTGGCCTAGGCGCCGAGGAATTGCTCCAGGGCCTCCACCACGAGCCGGTGGTCCTGCAGCTGCGGCAGGCCGGACACCGTCACCGCGCCGATCACGCCCACGCCCTCCACGGTGATCGGGAAGGAGCCGCCGTGCGCCGCGTAGGTGTCGGGGTCGAGGCGCGAGGACTCCTCGAACGTGGTGCCCTTGGCGCGGAAGCGGGCGCCGACCAGGTAGGAGGCCGAGCCGTAGCGCTCCACGACCCGGCGCTTGCGGGCGATCCAGGCGTCGTTGTCGGGCGTCGAGCCGGGCAGCGCCGCGTGGAAGAGCTGCTGGCCGGCGCGGTGGATGTCGATGGCGACCGGGGCCTGCCGCTCCCGGGCCAGCTCCACCAGGAGCGAACCGAGCGCCCAGGCGTCGTCGTGGGTGAACTGGCGGAACACCAGGCGGCGTTCCTCCTTCTCCAGCTCCTCCAGACTCGGGGTGAGTTCCGGATGGAACTTGGGGGTGAGCTCCTGGTTGTGCGAGGAACCGTGCGGGCTCTTGTGCGTCACAGCGTCACCACCGTCTTCTCGCGGGCCGAACGACGGGCCGCCTCCAGTACGTCCAGGGCGGCGGCCGCCTCCAGCGCGGTCACCGGGTTCGGGGCGCCCGCCAGCAGGGCCTGCGCCACGGCCGCATAGTAAGCGGGGTAGTCGCCCGGGAGGGTCGGTTCGGGGCGGCCGCCGCCGGTCACCGGGGACTCGCCGGAGCCCACGCGCCCCCACTGCGACTCGGGCTCGGTGCCCCAGTCCGGGCCGGGGCGCCGCCCCTCGCGCAGGGCCGCCTCCTGCGGGTCCAGGCCGTACTTGACGTAGCCCGCCCGCGAGCCCAGGACGCGGAAGCGGGGGCCGAGCTGGGCGGTCGTCGCGGAGACGTAGAGGTGGGAGCGGACGCCGCTCGCGTGCGTGAGCGCGATGAAGGTGTCGTCGTCCGTCTCGGCGCCCGGGCGCCGGACGTCCGTCTCCGCGTACACGGCGGCGGCCGGGCCGAAGAGGACCAGGGCCTGGTCGACGACGTGGCTGCCGAGGTCGTAGAGCAGACCTCCGATCTCCGCCGGGTCGCCGGACTCCCGCCAGCCGCCCTTCGGCTTCGGACGCCAGCGCTCGAAGCGCGACTCGAACCGCCAGACGTCGCCCAACTCGCCCTCGGCGAGCAGCTTGCGCAGGGTCAGGAAGTCGTTGTCCCAGCGGCGGTTCTGGAAGACGGACAGGAGCAGTCCGCGCTCCTCGGCGAGGGCGGCGAGCGCGCGGGCCTCGGCGGCCGTGCCCGCGACGGGCTTGTCGACCACGACCGGCAGGCCCGCCTCCATGGCGGTGGTCGCGAGCGGTACGTGCGTCTTGTTCGGGGACGCGACGACGACCAGGTCCAGCTCGGCGGCCCGGTCGAACAGCTCGTCCGGTGAGGCGGCGAGGCGTACGTCCGGGAACTCGGCGCGGGCCTGCTGCTGCCGCTCGGGGTTCGAGGTGACCACCGTGTCGAGGACGAGGCCCTCGGTGGCGGCGATCAGCGGGGCGTGGAAGACGGAGCCGGCGAGGCCGTAGCCGACGAGGCCGACGCGCAGGGGCGAGCCGGGGGCCGTGCCGGAGGGTGAGCCGGAGAGTGAGCCGAGGGGTGTGCCAGTCATGCCGTCCACTTTCGCAACGCTGTTGCCAAAGTGCAAGCGCCGGGGACAATGGAGGCGTGAACAGGGCGAACGATGGTACGGCCGGAGGGGTCGGCAGGCGCGGGACCGGGGCCGGGGCGAATCTGCCCGCCCTGCGCAGCCACAACACGGCGCTGGTGCTTGACCTGCTGCGGAGGGCCGGGGCCGAGGGCATCAGCCGGCTCGAACTGGCCGAGCGGACCGGGCTCACCCCGCAGGCCGTCAGCAAGATCACGGCACGGCTGCGGGAGGACGGGCTGGCCGCGGAGGCGGGGCGGCGGGCGTCGACCGGGGGCAAGCCCCGCACGGTCCTGCGCCTGGTGCCGGAGGCCGGACACGCGGTCGGCGTCCATCTGGACCGCGACGAGTTGCGGGTCGTACTTGTGGATCTGCGGGGGGCCGTGGTGGGGGAGCGGCGGACCGCGCTGGACCTGGGGGCCGGGGCGGAGGCCGTGCTGGGTGCGGTGACGGATGCGGTGGCCGCGGTCCTGGCGGCCGGGGGGGGGGGGGGGGGGGGGGGGGGGGGGGGGGGCCGCGGCGGGGGGCGCCCCCCCCCCCCCCCCCCCCCCCCCCCCCCCCCCCCGGCCGGGGTTTGCCCGGGGAGGGCGACGGAGTGGCGCCGTGCGGCCCCGGCGCGGCGCTCCCGGGCAAGCCGGGCGGGGCGTCGCCGGGTGGGGTTGAGGCGTTGCCGCCGGGTGGAGCGGGCGTGGAGGTGGCGCTGCCGGGTGAGGGTGCGGCGGTGTCGTCGCGCGGGGTGGGCGTGGCGCTGCCGGGCCGGAGTGAGGCGGTGTCGTCGCGCGGGGTGGGCGTGGACGTGGCGCTGCCGGGCGGAGGTGAGGCGGTGTCGCCGGGTCGGGAGGACGTGGCGCCGCGGGGCGGGGCCGGGGCGGCCCCGCCGGGTGGATCGGGCGAGGTGCCGCCGGGCGGCGTGGCCGGCCCCCCGCCGGGTCGGGCCGACGCGCTGCCGACGGCCGGGATCCCGCGCGGAGTCGGCGCGGCGCTGCCCGGCGCGTTGCCGGGCAGGGGGGACGTGGCCCTGCTCGGGGCCGGGGTCGTGTTGCCCGGGCCGCTCGACCATGCGCGGGGGGTGCTGCACCGGGTGACGGGGTTCCCCGAGTGGGACGGCTTTCCCCTGCGGGAGGCCCTGGCCGGGCGGCTCGGAGTACCGGTCGTGGTCGACAAGGACACCAACGCCGCGGCCCTCGGACTGGCCGTCGGGGGAGAGGGCGGCTCCTTCGCCTACCTGCACCTCGGTACGGGGCTGGGAGCCGGGCTCGTGATCGGCGGCAGTGTCCACCGGGGGGCCAGGACCGGAGCGGGTGAGTTCGGCCACCAGGTGATCCAGCTCGACGGCCCGCCGTGCACCTGCGGTGACCGCGGCTGCCTGGAGGCCCTGTGCCTCGGTGCGGTGGCGCGCGGCGACGTCGAGGAGGCGGCGCGGGTGCTCGGGGCCGGGGCGGCGAACCTGGTGGGCCTGCTCGACATCGACGTGGTCCTGCTGGGCGGCCGCACGGTGACCTCGGCGCCGGAGCCGTTCGTCCGCGGGGTCGGTGCGGTCCTGGAGGAACGGGCCCGGCGCACGGGCCAGGACGTGGTCCCCGTCCGGCTCGCGCCGGGCGGCGGGCGAGCCGTGGCGGTGGGAGCGGCCCAGCTGGTGCTGGGGCCGGTGTTCGGACGGGGCGACGGCTAAGACGTCGTCTCATTTGGCGTGCCTGGGTAGTCTGCACCGTGTGGTGATGGTCGAGCGCATGGTGCCGGACGAGCTGTGGGAACTGTTCCAGC